>DHXL01000212.1:0-8598 GCA_002415335.1 Oxalobacteraceae bacterium UBA5157 | reverse complement strand
CCGCGTAAAGCAGCACAATCGCTGAAGAAATAATCCACGCTGGTGAAATGATCAGCAGTTTGATTAGTCGTCGGATTTTAGGAAATAATCATGGCAAAAGCACCAAATAACGCCGCCGCAGCACGCGTGCGCAAGAAAGTCAAAAAGAACGTTGCTGAAGGCATCGCGCATATCCACGCGTCGTTCAACAACACGATTATCACCATTACCGACCGTCAGGGTAACGCGCTGTCATGGGCAACCTCGGGCGGTGCCGGCTTCAAGGGGTCGCGTAAATCGACGCCGTTCGCGGCACAGGTCGCGGCCGAAGCAGCTGGCAAGGTTGCCGTTGAATGCGGCGTGAAGAACCTGGAAGTGCGTATCAAGGGCCCGGGTCCAGGTCGCGAATCCGCCGTTCGAGCGCTGAATAACCTCGGTATCAAGATTACGCAGATTCAGGACGTGACTCCGGTACCGCATAACGGTTGCCGCCCGCCTAAGCGCCGTCGCATTTAATTGTTCGTGGTCTGTTTCTGACACGTTGGGACGGAGTAACTTGTGGCGCTACGGCGCCTCGCACACTCTGTCCCGCAATTAAAGATCCCGCCCTTGGCGGGTTTTGTTCTTAAGCCCACCGTTTGATTGAAGCAGAGTCAGACTAGCGCCTAGTGACCCGCAGCAGTAGCCGCCGGTCATTTTGGGGCGTCATACTAAAAGGAAATTCTCGTGGCACGTTATATCGGACCGAAAGCAAAACTCTCCCGCCGTGAAGGAACGGACCTGTTCCTGAAGAGCGCCCGCCGCTCGCTGGATTCCAAGTGCAAACTGGATTCCAAGCCAGGTCAACATGGCCGTACATCCGGCGCACGTACCTCCGACTACGGCAACCAATTGCGCGAAAAGCAAAAGGTCAAGCGTATGTACGGCATCCTGGAACGCCAATTCCGCCGCTATTTCGCCGAAGCAGATCGCCGTAAAGGTAACACCGGCGAGAACCTGTTGAAACTGCTGGAGTCGCGCTTGGACAACGTGGTCTACCGGATGGGCTTTGGCTCGACTCGCGCAGAAGGCCGTCAATTGGTTAGCCACAAGGCGTTTACCGTGAACGGCGGCGTCGTGAATATCGCTTCGTACCAAGTCAAGGCCGGCGATGTGGTCGCCGTGCGTGAAAAGGCCAAGAAGCAAGTCCGTATTGTTGAGGCGTTGTCGCTCGCGGAACAGATTGGCATGCCGGCTTGGGTCGCGGTCGATTCGAAGAAGATGGAAGGCACGTTCAAGACACTGCCGGACCGCAACGAAATCGCCAACGACGTGAACGAATCGCTAATCGTCGAATTGTATTCACGTTAATTTGTTTCTCCGCCGGTCTTGTAGTATCAAATGCCAGTTGGGGACAGAGTAGCTCGGCCCCCGGCGGGCGCCATTACTGGTATGTTGGGGGACAGAGCACCGCTTCGCTTAACTCTGTCCCGCAATAGAAAGTATTCTGTTTCCCAAATGTGGGCAATCGCCATCAGCCTTATCGGTGTAATGAGCCGAGGGTATTGAAAAGGACATTCCATGCAAAGCAGCCTGTTGAAACCCCGTATTATCGAAGTTGAAGCACTCGGCGCCGGCCACGCCAAAGTCGTGATGGAGCCATTCGAGCGCGGCTACGGCCACACGCTCGGCAACGCGCTGCGCCGCGTACTGCTGTCCTCGATGGTCGGCTATGCGCCGACCGAGGTCACGATCGCCGGTGTCGTGCATGAATACTCGTCTCTGGATGGCGTGCAGGAAGACGTCGTTGATCTGCTGCTGAACCTGAAGGGCGTGGTGTTCAAGCTGCACAATCGCGATGAGGTCACGCTGACCCTGAAGAAGGAAGGTGAAGGCTCGGTCCTGGCGTCCGATATCGACTTGCCGCACGATGTGGAACTGGTCAATCCGGACCACGTGATTGCGCACCTGACAGCCGGCGG
This sequence comes from Oxalobacteraceae bacterium UBA5157, assembly GCA_002415335.1. Lineage (GTDB taxonomy): Bacteria > Pseudomonadota > Gammaproteobacteria > Burkholderiales > Burkholderiaceae_D > UBA5157. The sequence goes on along the minus strand of DHXL01000212.1, from coordinate 6,658 downwards.
CAAGCTCGACATGCAGATCAAGGTTGAAAAAGGCCGTGGTTATGTGCCCGGCAACGTGCGTCGTCTGTCGGAGGACGCGAATAAAACGATCGGTCGCATCATCCTCGACGCGTCATTCTCGCCGGTGCGTCGCGTATCCTACTTCGTGGAATCGGCGCGTGTCGAACAGCGTACCGATCTGGACAAGCTGGTCATCAACATAGAAACCAACGGCGTGATTTCGCCGGAAGAAGCGATCCGCCAGTCGGCCCGAGTGCTGGTCGATCAACTGAACGTATTCGCCGCGCTGGAAGGCACGGAAGCCGCCGCAGAAGCACCGTCGCGTGCGCCTGCCATCGATCCTATCCTGTTGCGTCCTGTCGATGACCTCGAACTGACAGTGCGCTCTGCGAATTGTCTGAAAGCAGAAAACATCTACTACATTGGCGACCTGATCCAGCGTAGCGAAAATGAGCTGCTCAAGACCCCGAACCTGGGCCGCAAGTCTTTGAACGAGATCAAGGAAGTACTGGCGTCCCGCGGTTTGACGCTCGGCATGAAGCTCGAAAACTGGCCACCTGCCGGTTTGGAAAAGTAATTCGACTGGGACGGCGGCAAGCGGTCCCAGCCTTTTGTTGCAGCAAACATACGTACCGGCCCGCGATCGAGCGCCCACGCAAAGTCGATAGAAGAGCTGGACCCAAACTGAAATCTGAAAGGAAATATCATGCGTCATCGCCACGGTCTTCGTAAACTGAATCGTACTTCCTCGCATCGCCTTGCGATGCTGCGCAACATGACAGTCTCCCTGCTGCGTCATGAGGCTATCAAGACCACGCTTCCAAAAGCGAAAGAACTACGCCGCGTGATCGAACCAATTCTCACGCTAGGAAAAACGGATACGTTGGCCAACAAGCGTCTAGCTTTCAATCGTTTGCGCGATCGCGAAATGGTCGTCAAGCTGTTCGCCGAACTTGGCCCTCGCTACGCAAACCGGAACGGCGGTTACTTGCGTATCCTGAAAATGGGTTTCCGCGTTGGCGACAATGCACCGATGGCATTCATCGAATTGATGGATCGTCCGGAAGTGACCGAAGGTGTGGAAGTCGGCGAAGAATAAGTCAGCGGCGGTAGTTGCCGAACCGAACAGAAAAGCCAGGCGATGCCTGGCTTTTTCGTATGCCCCATATCTGTCATGCGAATTGCATACCCCGTCACGGTATGCGATCGGGCGCCGGACTGTGGCAAGATGGTCTACATGTTTTCGAGGACCGCCGTAGCATGACTGATTCAATCATCTTGTCGGTATCCAACCTGTGCAAGTCATATGGCGCGGCCAACGCACGGAACATCGTGATCGACGATTTGTCGTTCGCGCTGAAGCGGGGCGAATGTTACGGCCTGCTAGGACCGAATGGTGCCGGCAAGACTACGACACTGCGCTTGTGTCTGGGTTTGACGGCTGCCGACAGTGGCACGATCATGATGGCCGGCCGCCACATCCCGGCTGAGGCGCGCCCGGCGCGGCTGCGTGTCGGCGTAGTGCCGCAAGGCGACAATCTCGATCCGGATTTCTCCGTTGCCGAAAATCTGTTGGTGTACGGTCGCTACTTCGGCCTCCCGGATGCCCAGATCCGGGCACGGATCCCGGCGCTGCTGGAGTTTGCCAATCTCAATGCAAAGAAGAACGCGCAAATCGACGAACTATCGGGGGGCATGAAGCGGCGCTTGACCTTGGCGCGCGCGCTGGTCAATGACCCTGACCTGATCTTCATGGATGAGCCGACCACGGGCCTCGATCCGCAGGCGCGCCACATGATATGGGAACGCCTGAAGGCTCTGCTGGCACAGGGCAAGACGATTTTTCTCACCACGCATTTCATGGATGAGGCTGAACGCTTGTGCCATCGCCTCGCAGTAATCGATCATGGCAAAATGATTGCTGAGGGTCAGCCGCGTGACTTGATCGCGCAACATATCGAAGCGCAGGTGGTCGAAGTGTACGGCGAAAATGCGCAGGCCTGGGGTGAATCGGTGGGGCGCGGAAAATCGGCGCGCTTCGAAGTCAGCGGTGAGACGGTCTTCTGTTATACGAATGATCCTCAGCCTTTGCTCGACAGCTTACTGATTACCGAAGGCGTGCGCTACATCCATCGCCCCGCTAATCTCGAAGACTTGTTCTTGAAGCTGACCGGCCGCGAGATGAGGGATTGAGAGGGATTGAGAGGGATTGAAATGGGCATAACAAGCTACGCGCCGCCGGAATTTTCCATGCGGTTTCTGCCGATCTGGCGGCGCAATTTCCTGGTCTGGAAAAAGCTGGCCGTCGCCAGCGTGCTTGGCAATATTGCCGATCCGTTGATCACGCTTGTGGCATTCGGCTACGGGCTCGGTAGCCTGCTCAAGAGCATCGACGGTATTCCCTACATTTACTACCTGGCCTCGGGTTCGATCTGCATGTCGATCATGATGGCAGCCTCCTTCGAGACCCTCTATTCGGCATTCTCGCGCATGCATGTGCAGAGAACCTGGGACGCCTTGCTGAATGCACCGCTGACGCTGGATGACGTGATCGTCGCCGAGATGCTGTGGGCCGCGACCAAGTCACTGATTTCCGGCATCGCGATCCTGGCGGTGATGTTTGCGCTGGGGATCGGGTTGCACCCGCACACGCTGGCGGTCCTGCCCTTGCTGTTCGTCATCGGCATGACGTTCGCATCGCTGGGGCTGGTGGTCAATGCGCTGGCGAAGGGCTATGATTTCTTCACCTACTACTTCACGCTGGTGCTGACGCCGATGATATTCTTGTCAGGGGTCTATTATCCGACCGCACAGTTGCCGGGTTGGCTGCAGGCGATTTCGCGGTTGCTGCCGTTGAGTGCCGCAGTGCACTTGGTGCGGCCATTGATTCTCGGTGCGTGGCCGGTGACGCCGATGCGTGATTTCGTCATATTGATCGTCTACTGCGTGGGCGGCTTCTATCTCGCTACGATCATGACAAGGCGCCGATTGTTGAAATGATTGTCAGTTGGGAGCGAGCAGGCCGACTATGGAACAAGGGACTTTGCAACAAGCCTTACTCGTCATTACCAATCTGCCCGATGCTGCGCTGGCCAACGCCTTGGCAAGGCAATTGGTGGAACAGAAGCTCGCCGCCTGCGTCAATATCTTGCCGGGCGTAAAATCCATATATCGCTGGCAGGGCGCAATTGAAGAAGCGACTGAAACCTGCATGTTGATCAAGACCACTCAATTGGCTTACGCGCGACTGGAGCTTGCGATCAAGGCGGCACATCCCTACGATTTGCCGGAAATTATTGCAGTGCCGATAGTCGCCGGCTGGCCGGCCTATCTGGATTGGATCACCCAAGAAACGAAGAAGGATCTGCATGTTTAAGAAGCGTAGTGAAGCTGCCGCAACGCACGTAAAGACCGTCGCGCGCTGGCTCTTGTTGGTCATCACGATAATTTTGCTGACGCCGGCCGCGCACGCGGACGAGGACTACCTCGAGCCCGAAGTCGCTTTTAAATTTTCGGCCAAGATGGCGGATGCCAAGACCGTCCTCGTCACCTACGCGATTGCAGACGGCTATTACATGTACCGCGAGCGTTTCCATTTCGAGGCGAACGGAGGCAGAATCGGCGCGCCGGTCTATCCGAACGGCAAGGTCAAGTTCGATGAGACTTTTCAAAAGACCGTCGAAACCTATCGCCACACCGTCACCATTGCGTTGCCGGTCGAGGCCGCCGGTCGGTTTACGCTCAGCGCAACCGGTCAGGGTTGCGCCGATAAGGGTCTGTGCTATGCACCCATGGAGTCGAAGGTGACGCTGGGTACCGGCGACGGACTACTCTCCGCAGTCGCGGCGGCCAGAACTCCTCCGAACCAGGGTCAGTCGCCCAGCACCGCTGCCGTGCGCGTGGTGACCGACGAGGACTCCGGTGCCATCGAACGCGCACTCAAGGGCGGGAAGATACTCGCGATCATGCCGCTTTTCTTGCTGCTTGGCCTGGGCTTGTCATTTACCCCATGCGTCCTGCCGATGGTGCCGATCCTATCTTTCATTATCGTTGGAGAAGGTGCGCAGGTCAGTCGGCGGCGCGGCTTCACTCTGTCGGCCACTTATTCGCTAGGGATGGCGCTCGTTTACACCGCACTTGGCGTAGCGGCTGGCTTGGCCGGTGAAGGCTTGGCCGCGACGCTGCAAAATCCCTGGGTATTGAGTGGCTTCGCGCTTCTGCTGACGGCCCTGTCCATGTCGATGTTTGGACTATATCAGCTCCAAATACCGGCTGCGATTCAGATGAAACTCATGCGAGCATCGGAACGGCAGGCGGTGGGAAAACTGTTAGGGGTGTTCGTGATGGGCGCGATCTCGGCGCTGATCGTCGGCCCCTGCGTGGCTGCGCCGCTGGCTGGTGCGCTCGTCTATATCAGCCAGACGCGTAACGTGATCGTGGGCGGCAGCGCGCTGTTCGCGATGGCGGTTGGCATGAGTGTACCGCTGCTGCTGGTCGGTGTTTCGGCCGGTACGTTGTTGCCGCGCGCCGGCGCCTGGATGGAATCGGTCACGAAGTTCTTTGGCGTGCTGATGCTGGCGCTGGCGTTGTGGATGGTGTCGCCGATCGTTCCAGCCGTTGCCCAGATGTTCGGCTGGGCTGCACTTGGGGTGGGCTACGGTGGCTACTTGCTGAAGTCAAGAAGATCCGGCTGGCTGCCGAAGTTGGTGGGCGTGCTGTTCGCGGCGCTTGGTCTCATGCAATTGGTGGGGGCCGCGACCGGCGGTCGCGATGCATTGTCGCCTCTCGCGCATTTGACCGGCGCGAATCATCCGAGGGCCCCATTCACGCGCGTCAGAACCGTGGCCGATCTCGACGCGGCGTTGGCGAGCGCGAGCGGCAAAACGGTATTGCTCGATTTTTATGCGGATTGGTGCGTCTCGTGCAAGGAGATGGAGAAATTGACCTTCACCGACCCGCGCATCCAGCTTCGATTCGCCGACATGCTCCTGTTGCAAGCCGATGTCACGGCCAATGATCCCGATGACAAGGCATTGCTGAAGCGATTCAAGTTGTTCGGCCCGCCCGGGATCATTTTCTTCGACAAGCAAGGCGCCGAAATCCGAGGCGGTCGCGTGATCGGCTATCAAGATGCAGACCGGTTCCTGCACTCCCTGATGCAGGTCGCGCAATTCGGACCTGTCTGACCGCAAGCGGTGGCTTGTATCGCTTAATGCGGGCCGTCCGCGGTGCGATCGTCCAGATAGATGCGCGCATCCAGCAGCGCAAGCCAGTCATTGAACGGACGCCGCGGATCAGGCCGTGCGCGCTGCCAGGGATCGATCTGGGCCGTCAGCGGCTTGCGCAATTCGAGGTACCGGTCGACCATCGCATTCAGCGAACGGAGCATCAGGTCTTCGGCGGAAAATATCCATGCGAATCCGCTAGCGGTCTCCGCCGCGCACGGTTTAGCCGAGCTTCAAACGGCGCGCAATATCTAATGCGAAATATGTCAGCACGCCATCGGCACCGGCCCGTTTGAACGCTAGCATCGCTTCCATCATCGTCTTGTCGTGATCGAGCCAGCCATTCTGCGCAGCTGCCTTGATCATCGCGTATTCGCCGCTGACCTGGTAGGCGAAGGTCGGCACCTTGAATTCATCCTTCACCCGTCGCACGATGTCCAGATAAGGCATGCCCGGCTTGACCATCACCATGTCGGCGCCTTCGGCCAAGTCGAGTGCGACTTCACGCAACGCTTCATCGCTGTTGGCCGGGTCCATTTGATAAGTGGCTTTGTCGCCCTTGCCCAAATTCGCTGTCGAGCCGACCGCTTCGCGGAAGGGGCCGTAAAACGCCGAAGCATACTTGGCGGAATAAGCCATGATGCGGGTGTGAATGAAGCGGTGCGACTCGAGACTGTGCCTGATCGCGCCGATGCGCCCGTCCATCATGTCCGACGGCGCCACGATATCGACGCCCGCCTCTGCTTGCGTGAGCGCCTGCTTTACCAGCATGTCACAGGTTTCATCGTTGAGTACGTAGCCGTCGCTATTGATCAGGCCATCCTGGCCATGGCTGGTGTAGGGGTCGAGCGCCACGTCGGTCAAGATCCCGAGCTCGGGAAAGCGTTGCTTCAAGGCGCGTACCGCACGCGGCACCAAGCCCTTGGGGTTGGTGGCTTCGATGCCGTCGGGAGTCTTCAGCGCCGGATTGATCACCGGAAAAAGAGCCATCGCCGGTATCCCCAATGCCTCGCATTCTTCGGCGACCATCAACAGCAAATCGATTGAGAGACGCTCCACGCCGGGCATCGAAGAAACCTTTTCGCGCTGATTTTTGCCATCAAGAACGAACACCGGATAAATCAGGTCCGACGGCGCAAGTATATTTTCACGCATCATGGCGCGCGAAAAGGCATCCTTGCGCATGCGGCGCATCCGGATGGCGGGAAATTGTGCATTTTTTATTGAGCTGGAGGACATATCGATTGAGCGATCAAGAAAGGTTAATTAGGGAGTAACGAACAAATAATTGAAACTTTTACCCGGATGTCCCATCTCAACAATGGGTGATGATGTCACCCCCCGCTTCTCCTCCCTGAGCGGGGCTGCGTCGTTGCATAAGCGATACAGCGTTACTGCCCTGGAGATATTCCCCTTTCTCCAGGGCTTTTTTT
>DHXL01000392.1:7146-8557 GCA_002415335.1 Oxalobacteraceae bacterium UBA5157 | reverse complement strand
CAGGTGCGCCGGAAGACGTGACGCGACTGACCGCGTTCGTGGTCGCGCCAACGCATACCTCGGCGACGCTGATGGCGGCGCTGCGCGAGCGCATCGACTCGGTCTTTCTTCCCCGCCCGCTGGTATTCGTCGATGCGCTGCCGCGCAATGCGACCGGAAAATTGTCGCACGACGCGTTGAAACAGCTGGCGGCTGCGAGACTGCCGTCCACCGGAAAGCCGGGATGAAGACCGGCCAAACCGGATCCGCGCAGTTGGTGATCGCGGCCGATCATCCGGCATTCGCGGGTCATTTTCCGGGCCGGCCGATTGTGCCGGGCGTGGTGCTGCTGGACGAAGCGCTGCATGCAATCGGCGCCGCGTTCGGAGCCGACCCATGTGCGTGGCAGATCAGCGCGGTCAAATTTCTCCATCCGGTCGGGCCGGGCGAGCCGGTCTCGGTCAGCTATGCAGTGTCAGGTAATGCGATCCGCTTCGACATCGCGAGCGGCGAACGGACAGTCGCCACCGGCTCGATTCGCATGCCCGAGGCGGGATAGGGCAATGAATTCGACGCACGGGACCACCGCGGACTGGTCGCACAAGCCGGAACGCAGCAACATGCTGATGCTGCGCACCATGACCTGGATCTCGCTGCGCCTCGGCCGGCGCGCGGGGCGCGTGGTATTGCACGGTATCGCTGCCTACTTCCTGCTGTTCGCGCCGGCCAGCCGGGCCGCGTCGCGCGACTATCTGACCCGCGTGCTGGACCGTCCGCTGCGCTGGACCGACATCTACCGGCACTTCTTCTCGTTTGCCTCTACCATTCACGATCGGATCTATCTGCTCAACCAGCGCTTCGACCTGTTCCAGATCGACGTGCATGGCGAGCAGCAGATGCTGGACGCGATCGTCGAAGGCCAGGGTGTATTCCTGATGGGTGCGCACATGGGCAGTTTCGAAGTGATCCGCGCGCTGGGGCGGCGCCATAGCGAGCTGCGCATCGCGATGGCAATGTACGAAGAGAATGCGCGCAAGATCAATCAGATGCTGTCGGCCATCAATCCGGCGGCGCAGCAGGATGTGATCGGTCTGGGACGTATCGACTCGATGCTGAAAGTCAACGAGCGCCTGAACGCAGGCACCATGGTCGGCATGCTGGCCGACCGCACGCTGAACGGCGATACGATGCGCGCGGTGGCGCTGCTTGGCAGTCAGGCAAACATGCCGCTAGGGCCGTTTCGGATGGCAGCGATCCTGCGCCGCCCGGTGATCTTCATGGTGGGTCTGTACCTGGGCGGCAACCGGTATGAAATTCACTTCGAGAGACTGGCCGATTTTTCCTGTATTCCAAAAGGGGAGCGGCAGATCGAGATGCAGCGCGCGATGGTGCGCTACGCCGGACTGCTTGAGAAATACTGCCGGCACGCGCC
>DHXL01000392.1:0-7040 GCA_002415335.1 Oxalobacteraceae bacterium UBA5157 | reverse complement strand
CTATTGCTGGCGTGTTGCGTGATGGCGCCTGCGCTGTCGTCGGCGGCCGACTGGAACGTCGACCAGCTGATGCAGTCGCTGGCGCACGCAAAACCCGGACGCGCCAGCTTCGTCGAAAAGAAATACATGGCGATGCTCGATCGTCCGATCGAGTCGTCCGGAGAGCTGTCATATAGCGCGCCCGACCGCCTCGAGAAGCGCACCGTCAAACCGAAACCGGAAATGATGGTGGCCGAAGGCGGCGTGCTGGAGTTTGAGCGTGGCGCACAAAAACATACGGTGCAGCTGCAGGAATATCCGGAACTGGCAGGCTTCATCGACAGCATCCGCGGCACCCTGGCGGGCGACCGCAAGGTACTCGAGCGTGCCTTCCGCTTGAAGCTCGAAGGGACGCCGGACCACTGGACGCTCATGCTGCTGCCGACCGATGCCAAGATGGCGACGATCGTTCACCTGATCCGGATTGCCGGCGTGCGCGACAGCCTGCACAGCATCGAAGTCATTCAGACCGACGGCGACCGCTCGCTGATGACGATCGAACGGATTAACGCGCAATGAATAAGACCGGCTCGCGCAATCGACGGATTGCCCTTGCCGCATGGCTGGCGGGGGTTGCGATCTGCGCCATCGTAATCAGCCGCACCACGTTTACCACGGACCTGTCGGCCTTCCTGCCACAGTCGCCGACCAAGGAGCAGCAGGTATTGCTGGATCAGTTGCGCGACGGCGTCGTGTCGCGTTTGATCCTGACCGGTATCGAAGGCGCCGATGCGCCGACGCGAGCCGCGCTGTCGAAGGAAATGGCGAAACAGCTGCGCGGCGACCCGGCGTTTGTCACCGTCAGCAATGGTGAGCCGGTTAATGCAGAGCGCGATCAGGCCTTCTTGTTCGAGAATCGCTACCTGTTAAGCCCGGCGGTGAAGCCGGAGCGCTTCACTGTCGCCGGCTTGCATAGCGCGATGAGCGACACGATCGACTTGCTGGCTTCACCAGCAGGATTTCTGGTCAAGCCGCTGCTGCCCCACGATCCGACCGGCGAGCTAGTCCAGCTATTCGACCAAATCAACGGTGGTAGTCATCCGCAACTGAACGATGGCGCGTGGGCTTCGCGCGACGGCGCCCGCGCGCTGCTGTTGGCGCAGACGCGCGCGCCTGGCGCCGACATCGATGCGCAGCAACACGCGATGATGCAGATCCAGCACGCATTTGACGCGGCCCGTCAACAACGGGGCGCAAGAGCATCGGCCGCGAAACTGGTCATGACCGGGCCCGGCGTATTCGCCGTACTGTCGCGCGAAAGCATCAAAAGCGAAGTCAAGCGGTTGTCGATCATCAGCACGCTGATCATCGTGTCCCTACTGCTTGCGGTCTACCGCTCGTTCATCGCGCTTGCGCTCGGTTTGCTGCCGGTGGTCTCGGGCGCATTGGTCGGGGTGGTCGCGGTCAGTCTCGGGTTTGGCGCGGTCCATGGCATCACGCTCGGATTCGGCACCACGCTGATCGGCGAAGCGGTGGACTACTCGATCTACCTGTTCGTCCAGTCGCGCGCGGAAAGAAGCGACACGGCCGTGGATTGGATAAGAGATTTCTGGCCGACGATACAGCTCGGTGTGTTGACCTCGATCGTCGGTTTCGCATCCTTGCTATTTTCAAGTTTCCCCGGTCTGGCGCAGCTCGGTCTGTATTCGATCTGCGGACTCGTCGCGGCGGCAGCGGTAACCCGCTTCGTGCTGCCGCACCTGTTGCCGGCCGACTTTCGGATCCGCGACGTCTCGGCAATCGGCAACAGGCTGTCGAGCTTGGCACTCCGTGCACGGAGCTTGCGCTGGCCGCTGGTGCTGCTCACACTGGCGGCGCTGGTCGTCGTGGTCCAGCAGCGCGCAACGCTGCTGAATCCGGAGCTGTCATCGCTCAGCACGTTATCGGCGGCGGACCAGGCCGTCGACGCCCGACTGCGGGCCGATATGGGCGCGCCGGACCCGCGTTACATGGTGGTGGTGTCCGGCCCGGAGCGCGAAGCGGTATTGCAATCGGCCGAGAAAATATCCGGACAACTGGAGCAGCTGGTGCGCCAAGGCACGCTGGCCGGATTTCAAAGCCCCAGCCTCTACCTGCCGAGTGTCGCGACCCAACGTGCGCGCCAGGCCAGCTTGCCGGGGGCCGGACTCGAACAGCGCCTGAAGCAGGCGACCGCTGGCTTGCCGGTGCGGGCGGCATTGTTCACGCCATTTCTGGCTGATGTCGCCGCCGCGAAAACGCGCGCGCCGCTGCAGCGCGCCGATCTCGATCGGACCTCGGTCGCACTGGCTGTCGATTCACTGTTGTTCCAACGCGGCGAGCGCTGGAACGCAGTGCTGCCGCTGACCGCGCCTGCCGGTGCACAGTCGAGCGGACTGGCGGTCGCGCCAATTCGCGCCGCCCTGGATGCGGCGGGACAGCCGAACGCGTTGTTCGTCGATTTGAAAACGGAATCCAACAACCTGTATTCCGGTTATTTGCGCGAAGCGGTGGTTCTTTCGCTGAGCGGACTGGCCGGGATCGTCGTATTGCTCATGCTGTCCTTACGCTCGCCGTTGCGGGTCGCGCGGGTGCTGCTGCCGCTGGTCGCGGTGGTGATCACGGTGGTCGCCGTGCTTGCCTTGTGCGGCCATCGACTGACGATTCTGCATCTGGTCGGCTTGCTGCTGATTGTCGCAGTGGGATCGAACTATGCATTGTTTTTCAGCGGCAAGGCAGGCAAGAATTCCGAATCGGGGATATCGCCGCAAACCCTGACATCGCTCGTCTTTGCCAATATGACGACCGTGGCCGGCTTTGGCCTGCTCGGATTTTCGCAAGTGCCTGTGCTGCAGGCGATAGGCATCACGGTCGGGCCCGGCGCGGTGCTGGCATTGATTTTTGCAGCAAGCTTCGCCGGCGCGCAGTCTACCTCCGCCACCCCGGCGGTGAGCTGATCGATGCGCGTTCTGCACAATTTCGCACACATGGACCGGCGTGCAAAAAGCCTGGTGATCATGTTGCCCGGCGCGCTGCAACAACCGGAAGAATTTGTGCAAGCCGGCTTCATTGACGCGGTGCGCAGACGCGGTTTGGCGATCGACTTGGCGCTGGTCGACCTTGGGATCGAGTATATCGGCGACACGATCAACGGCTCGGCCCTGCAGCGCATCGACGCCGAGCTGGTGCAACCGGGGCGGCTACAATGCTATGACGCGATCTGGCTGGGCGGCATATCGATTGGCGGCTTGATCGCGATCGCTTATGCCAACTGCTATCCGGGGCAGCTGGATGGCTTGTGTCTGCTGTCGCCCTATCCGGGCAATCGCATGCTGCTGCGCGAGATCGCAGCGGCCGGCGGGCTCGATCGCTGGCCGGCGGACGCCGGTGCAGGTACAGGTGAGGATGCCGAACGCGCGATGTGGAGATGGCTGCAGGCGCGCCGCGAGCAAGCCGGCGGCGAACGCGTCCATCTGGGCTACGGGCGCCAGGATCGCTTCGCGCCGAGCCTGCAATTGGTTGCGGACGCGCTGGCAGGGCAGCGGATCGATACGATTCCGGGCGATCACGATTGGCCGACTTGGCAAAAACTATGGGAAAATTTCCTTGAACAGACTATTTCCGACTTGCGACCCAACCTGAGGAAAACCGCCGTATGACGCCGCTCATGACACCGCCCATGGCGCCACCGATGGCGCAGCCGCAAACGCTGCGCTGGCGGATGCCGCTGCTGATACGTATATCCATCGTTTTGCATGCGGCGATGCTGGTGACGATCGTCGTTAATCCGCACGCCTGGGCCTGGGTGCTGAGCGCGATCGCGGCCAATCATCTCGTCATCACCTTGGTCGGTATGCTGCCCCGCAGTACCTGGCTCGGCGTCAATTTCACGCGATTGCCGGCCGCCGCTGTCGCGCGCCGTGAAATCGCGCTCACGATCGACGACGGCCCGGATCCTCAAGTGACGCCGCAGGTGCTCGATCTGCTCGACCGTTACGAAGTCAAGGCGACGTTCTTTTGCATCGGCGACAACGCCGAGCGCTATCCCGAGCTGTGCAAAGATATTGCCGCGCGCGGCCATTCGGTGCAAAACCACGGCCAGCGTCATCCGCATTATTTTGCGTTGCTCGGTATGGGCGGGCTGGCGCGCGAGATACAAAGCGGGCAAGACACGCTGACCCGCATTGCCGGGCAGCGTCCGATGTTCTTTCGCGCGCCTTCCGGCTTGCGCAATCCATTTCTCGATCCGGTGCTGGCCAGGCTCGGCCTGCGCCTGGCGGCTTGGAGCCGGCGCGGCTACGATACCTGCACCCCGGACGCGGCGACGGTTCGGCGCCGCTTGCTGCGCGACATGAAGGCCGGCTCGATCCTGCTGGTGCATGACGGCAATTGCGCGCATACGGCGGCCGGCGTCGCGGTCGTGCTCGAAGTCCTGCCGGCTGTGATCGACGCGGCACGCGACGCCGGCCTGCGATTCGTTACCTTGGCTGCCGCTTTGTCGTCCAATCAACTGGCTACGGAGTGTCGCTCGGCTTGACCTTGTCCCACGAAATCTGACATGACGCCGCTTTGCCGAACCGCGGTACGCCATTTGCCAAGACCTGCTGTTTGTCGAACTTGTCTAGTCGATAACCATCCTCTGGCGTTAGTTTGTTAGAATCGGCGCGCCACGCTAACGAACCCTGAACCTTTCGCGAGTCCTGAATTGAAACCGCTACTCCTCTCTCACTTCACGAGCATCAGTTGTATCGGTCGCGGCCTTGGACAAAACTTGGATGCCTTGCGCCAATGCAGGAGCGGCCTGAAGCGCTGCGATTTCGATACCGCCGAACTCGATACCTATATCGGCGAAGTAGTCGGCGTGGACGATGTCGCGATTCGATCCGACTTGCGCGACTTCGACTGCCGCAACAATCGATTGCTGCAAATGACGCTGGAGCAGGATGGTTTCGCCGACGCAGTCACTGCAGCAGCGCAGAAGTACGGCCATGACCGGGTCGGCGTGTTTCTCGGCACCAGCACCGCCGGCGTGCTGCAGACCGAACTGGCTTACCGCCGCCGCGATCCGGTGTCCGGCGCGTTGCCTGATGATTTCATTTACGGCACTACCCACAACGCTTTCTCCGCCACTGATTTCACGCATCGCTATTTCGGCTTGAGCGGGCCTGCGGCCACCGTATCCTCTGCCTGTTCGTCCAGCGCGAAAGTGTTCGCATCGGCGCGCCGGATGATCGAGGCCGGCCTCATCGACGCGGCCGTGGTCGGCGGCGTCGATACGCTGTGCCTGACCACGCTGTACGGCTTCAATTCGCTCGGCCTGACGTCACCGCGAGCCTGCCGCCCCTATGATGTCGAACGCAACGGCATCTCGATCGGTGAAGCGGCCGCCGTCGTGCTGCTGGAACGCACGCCCGAGGAGCTGGACCCCGACGCAGTGCTGCTGCTTGGGATTGGCGAGTCGAGCGACGCCCATCACATGTCGTCGCCGCATCCGGACGGGCTGGGCGCGAGGCTCGCCATGCAAAATGCGCTCACGATGGCCAATCTCAGGCCGGACCAGATCGACTACATCAACCTGCACGGCACGGCCACCCAGACCAATGATGCGGCGGAAGGCAAAGCGGTGAACGCACTATTTGGTTCCTCCGTCATGTGCAGTTCGACCAAGGGTGCGACCGGCCATACGCTGGGCGCCGCAGGCGGCCTGGAAGCGATCATTTGCGCGCTCGCGTTGCAGCACGGATTGTTGCCGGGCGGCCTCAATACCACGCGGCTGGACCCGGTTCTCTCACTGAACTACCTGTTGCAGAACCGGACGCAACGCGTCGAGCGCGTTCTAACGAATTCCTTCGGCTTCGGCGGCACCAATTGCAGCCTCATTCTTGCTCGTGCGACACGGTCCATGCCATGACTATTCTTACCGCTTATATCGACGGCATCGGCCTGCTCGGCCCGGGATTCGCCGACTGGCCGGGCAGCAACGCGGTGTTGACCGGCGCTGCCGCGTACCAGTATCAACCGACCGTGATGCCGGTGCCGATGGCGTTGCCGCCGGCCGAACGTCGCCGCTGCGGCCCGATCATCAAGGTGTCGCTGGCGGTCGGTTACGAGGCGGCCGCGATGGCACGGCTCGACGTCAAGACCTTGCCGACTGTCTTTTCCGCGTCCGGCGGCGACGGCAAGACCTGTCACGAAATTTGCGAGATGCTGGCGTCCGACGACCGGCTGATTTCACCGACCCGCTTCCATAATTCAGTTCATAACGCCGCGTCCGGTTACTGGAGCATCGCGGCCGGTGCGATGGTGACATCGTCCGTGCTCAGCGGGTTCGATGCGAGCTTCGGCGCCGGCTTGCTGGAAGCCATCGCGCAGGTCACGGTCGACCATACGCCGTGTTTGCTGATCGCGTGCGATACCACGTACCCGGAACCCTTGTACAAGATGCGGCCGATTTCGGACGAATTCGGTATCGGACTCGCGCTGATGCCGACCCGAAGCGAACGATCGCTGGCAAAAATAAGTGTCGCACTGAGTTCCGCCCCGGCCGACACGATGGCCGATAGCGTGCTCGAACAGCTGCGGGTCAGCATACCGGCCGCGCGCGGGCTGCCGCTGCTGCTGTCCCTGGCCAGGCGCGAATCAGCGGCATGCATGATCGGCTACCTCCGCAATTGCACGCTTGCGTTGGAAATAGAGCCGTGCTGCTAGATCACGCGTGGATCGCAGCGCATATTCCGCATCAGGGGAAAATGTGCCTGCTGAATCGCGTCGAAGAATGGAATGCCGGCCATGCAATCTGCAGCGCGATCAGCCATCGCGCGCTGGAAAACCCGCTGCGCGCATATGGCCGGCTTGCTGCCGCCTGCGGTATCGAATACGCGGCGCAGGCGATGGCGGTGCATGGCGCGTTGCTGGCGCAAGACGCGGCGCCGCGCCAGGGCTATCTGGCCAGCGTGCGTGGCGTACAATTCCACGTCGGCCGGCTGGATGACATTAGCGCGGACCTGCGCGCCGAAGTGGTGCGCTTCAGCGGTGACGGCAAC
>DHXL01000040.1:3297-6029 GCA_002415335.1 Oxalobacteraceae bacterium UBA5157 | reverse complement strand
TGTCCCCAACATTTCAGACAGGGAAGCTGCCGTGATTCCGCAATCCTTCATCCAGGATTTGCTCACCCGGGTTGACATCGTCGACGTGGTTGGACGCTACGTTCAGTTGAAGAAGGGCGGCGCCAATTTCATGGGCCTTTGCCCTTTCCATAACGAGAAATCGCCGAGTTTCACGGTCAGTCCGACCAAGCAGTTTTATCATTGTTTCGGCTGCGGCGCGCACGGGACCGCGATCGGTTTTCTGATCGAATATTCGGGGTTGGGCTTTGTCGATGCGGTCAAGGACCTGGCGCAGAATGTCGGCATGATGGTGCCGGAAAGCGAAGACAAATTACCCCCCGCTCAACGTGCCGAATACCAGGCCAAGAGTATGGCCCTGTCCGATGCAATGTCGCAGGCCTGTGATTTTTACCGCCATCAACTGCGTAGCGCAGAGCGCGCCAAGAATTACCTGATCGGACGCGGCTTGACCGGCGAAATCGCGGCGCGCTACGGCATGGGCTATGCGCCGGATGGCTGGGACAGTCTGCGCGGCGTGTTTCCTGACTATGGTGTGGATGCGCTGGTGGAAGCCGGATTGGTGATCGACAAGAGCGACGAAGCCGGCGCCAATCGCAAACGCTACGACCGCTTTCGGGATCGCATCATGTTTCCGATCCGCAATACCAAAGGGCAGGTGATCGGCTTTGGCGGCCGCATTCTGGACAATGGTGAGCCGAAATACTTGAATTCGCCGGAAACGC
Source organism: Oxalobacteraceae bacterium UBA5157 (assembly GCA_002415335.1). Lineage (GTDB taxonomy): Bacteria > Pseudomonadota > Gammaproteobacteria > Burkholderiales > Burkholderiaceae_D > UBA5157. The sequence goes on along the minus strand of DHXL01000040.1, from coordinate 5,286 downwards.
CGCTATTTCAAAAGGGTAGCGAATTGTACGGCCTGTTCGAGGCGCGCCAGGCCATACGCGAAGCCGGGTACGTGTTGGTGACGGAAGGCTACATGGATGTGGTGGCGCTGGCCCAGCTCGGTTTTCCGCAAGTGGTGGCGACGCTGGGCACGGCCTGCACACCGATCCACGTGCAAAAATTGTTGCGCCAGACTGATCACGTAATTTTCAGTTTCGATGGTGATGCGGCCGGTCGCCGCGCCGCGCGCCGCGCGCTGGAGGCCAGTTTGCCGCATGCGAACGACAACAAGACCATTAAGTTCCTGTTTTTGCCGACCGAACACGATCCGGACAGTTACATTCGTGAGCTGGGCACGGCGGCCTTCGAACAACAGGTGCAGGACGCAATGCCGCTGTCGCAATTCCTGCTGAGGGAAGTGGTGGCTGATAACGATTTGAGCACGCCGGAAGGCCGGGCACGCGCGCAGTTCGATGCCAAGCCTTTGATGCAGGCGCTGCCGCCTTCGTCGTTGCGGTTGCAGATCGTGCGAGCGCTGGCGCAGTCGACGCAAACCACGCCCGGCGAAATCGAGGCCTTGTTCGAACTGGTGCAGCCGATTGCGCGCGCGCGCCAAGCGCCGCCGCGTAGCAAGCGCACGGCGCCGGTCGGGCTGGAGCGTCAGATCATTCGGCTGCTGGTCGCGCATCCGGCACTCGCGGCGGAACTGGATCAAGCTGCGCTGGATGCGGCCGCGCTATTCGCGCCGGACCGGGCAGCGATGCTGGTGCAATTGATTGCCGCCAGTCGCGAAATGGGGGCACAGGCGAGTTTCGCGGCGCTTGCCGAACATTTGCGCCAGGCCGGACCGGACTTCGATCCGCTCATCGCGGAGATTGCCGCCGAGACGGAATCGGATATCGAAGCAGCCAGACTGGAGCTTGCCGGGGCGATCCGACAGACTAAAATGAAAGTGCTTAAAGCTGAATTGGATCAACTTGCAGCGAACGGGCTCGGCGCTGAAGAGGCGCGCACGCGTTACCGTGAACTGACTTTGCAGCAAGAGCAATTGCGGCGCCAGGCGGAAGCGGAGATTGCGCAGCGCCAGTAGCTGCGGTTTTCAACGTTGCGGGGCTGGAGAAAAGTGCTACATGTGGTATAATTAAAAGCTTTAGATTCAATATCTTAGAGGTATTTGTTGTGCCAGTCGAATGTTCCTGGCAGGCGAAAAACCCGGGGAATTACGTGGCCGAGTCACTGTCCGTGCATTAAACCGCGCGGCGGAAATCCGCGCACGCAATCAAGTATGTAAATAGACAGGCTCCAGGCGCGAGATGCAGCGCAATTGCGCAAAGAGAGCAATTTTAGTTGGTAGTTGATTCGATGGCGACCGCAATGAAGAAACCCGCGAAAACCCTGACCTTTACCGCAAAAATGGCGAAGCCGGCCGCAGCCAGTTCAGCTGCCAAGCCTGCAGTAAAAAAAGCGGCCGCCGATAAGGCGAAAGGCGCGAAGCAGAATGTGACGGCAGAGAAATCGCCGAGCAGCGCGCCGCCGGAAACGGCCGCCAGGGCGGGCTCGAAAGCGGCTTCCAACGCGAACGTAGCATCGGCAGCAAAATCCTTACCCAAAGTAACTGCAAAACCAGTTCCCGCGCAATTGAAAGCTTCTGTGACCACCAAGAAAACCGAATTGAAAACCGCAAGCAAGCCAGGCAAATCGCCTGTCGCAATACCCGAAAACAAACCGGGCGTCGCAGTGATGATTACCGCGACCGTCAGTCAAACAACCGACGCCGCGACGCTGGCGGCGATCGACACCTCCAGCTACGTGCTGCCCTCGGTAAAAGTGCCGGGACGCCGCGGCCGCAAGCCAAAGGAATTTCAGCCGGAAAACGACGAGGTTGCCGCACTGAACGCGGTCGAGCGCGCGGAATTGAAGGCGGTCGACAAGGCCAAGGCCAAGGACCGCAAGGCGAAAGAAAAAGCGCTGTTGAAAGACGCGTTCTCGGC
>DHXL01000040.1:1866-3149 GCA_002415335.1 Oxalobacteraceae bacterium UBA5157 | reverse complement strand
GGCAAGGAACGCGGCTTCCTGACCTATTCGGAAATCAACGATCACTTGCCTGAAAATATCGTCGATCCGGAAGCGATCGAAGGCATTATCGGCACCTTCAACGACATGGGGATCGCGGTCTACGAGCACGCGCCAGACGCTGAATCGCTATTGCTGACGGATAACGTGGCGACTGTCGCCGGCGACGACGAAGCGGAAGCCGCCGCGGAAGCGGCCCTGTCGACGGTCGATTCCGACTTCGGCCGGACCACCGATCCGGTGCGCATGTACATGCGTGAAATGGGTTCGGTCGAACTGCTGACGCGCGAAGGCGAAATCGAAATCGCCAAACGTATCGAAGACGGCTTGAAAGACATGATTCAAGCGATTTCGGCATGCCCGACCACGATCGCGGAAATCCTGGTGGCGGCAGAACGCATCGCGAACGATGAAATCAAGATCGATGAAATCGTCGACGGCCTGGTCGACATGTATGCGCCGGAACCGGTGATTGCCGCAGCGCCGGCCGCGTCCGACGACGAAGAAGAAGAAGAGGAAGAGGAAGAGGAAGCCGAGGAAGAGGAAAGCAATGCATCCGGCGCCGCCGGCTTCTCGGCCGAGCAGCTCGAGCAACTGAAGCGCCAGTCGCTGGACAAGTTCGCGACGATCTCTTCCCAGTTCGACAAGATGCGCAAGGCGTTCGAGCGCGAGGGCTACAACTCCAAGCCGTATATTAAGGCGCAGGAAGCCATTTCGAGCGAATTGCTGAGCATCCGCTTCACCGCCAAAGTGGTCGAGAAGTTGTGCGACACGCTGCGCGGCCAGGTCGATGAAGTGCGTCATATCGAGAAACAGATTCTGGACGTTGCGGTCAACAAATGCGGCATGCCGCGCAGCCATTTCATCAAGGTTTTCCCCGGCAATGAAACCAACCTCGAGTGGGTCGACGGCGAAGTCAACGGCGCGCACGCCTACAGCACGATCCTGGCCCGCAATGTCCCGACCGTCAAAGAGCTGCAGCAAAAATTGATCGACCTGCAAGCCCGCGTCGTGCTGCCTCTTCCGGATCTGCGCAACATCAATAAGAAGATGGCAGCCGGCGAGATGAAGGCACGCAAGGCCAAGCGCGAAATGACCGAAGCCAACTTGCGGCTGGTGATCTCGATCGCGAAGAAATACACCAACCGCGGTCTGCAATTCCTCGACTTGATCCAGGAAGGCAACATCGGTTTGATGAAAGCGGTGGACAAGTTCGAATATCGCCGCGGCTACAAGTTTTCGACGTACGCGACCTGGTGGATTCG
>DHXL01000040.1:0-1717 GCA_002415335.1 Oxalobacteraceae bacterium UBA5157 | reverse complement strand
TGGATCCGCCAGGCGATCACGCGTTCGATCGCGGATCAGGCGCGCACCATCCGTATCCCGGTGCACATGATCGAGACGATCAACAAGATGAACCGCATCTCGCGTCAGATTTTGCAGGAGACCGGCGCGGAACCGGATCCGGCGACGCTCGCGATCAAGATGGAAATGCCGGAAGACAAGATCCGCAAGATCATGAAGATCGCGAAGGAGCCGATTTCCATGGAGACGCCGATCGGCGACGACGACGATTCGCACCTCGGCGATTTTATCGAAGACAACAACACGCTGGCTCCGGCCGACGCGGCGTTACACGCTTCGATGCGCGGTGTCGTCAAAGACGTGCTCGATTCCCTTACGCCGCGCGAAGCCAAGGTGCTGCGCATGCGTTTCGGTATCGAAATGTCGACCGACCATACCTTGGAAGAAGTAGGTAAGCAATTCGATGTGACACGCGAACGGATTCGTCAAATAGAGGCGAAGGCACTACGCAAGCTGCGCCATCCATCCCGCTCCGACAAGCTGAAGAGCTTCTTGGAAGGCAACTAAACTCGTAAAGGTTTGCGGGCCTCTAGCTCATGCTTGGTTAGAGCAGCGGACTCATAATCCGTTGGTGCCGTGTTCGACTCACGGGAGGCCCACCATATATCATGTCAAACGACCAGCCTGAAGCTATGCACGCATCTGCAAAAGACATCGCCTCCGCCGTCGTCCGTTTCGAGGATTTCGGACTTTCCGCAGAAATTCTGCGCGCGCTGAACGACCAGGGCTATGTGCATCCGACGCCGATCCAGGCCGAGGCGATTCCGATCGTGCTGCAAGGCCGCGACGTGATGGGTGCGGCGCAAACCGGCACCGGCAAAACCGCCGGGTTCGCGCTGCCGATCATTCAGCTGCTGCTGGCGCATGCAAGCTCCAGCGCATCGCCGGCGCGCCATCCGGTGCGGGCGTTAATCCTGACACCAACGCGCGAACTGGCGGACCAGGTGGCCGAAAACGTCAAGGCTTATGCGCGCCATACGCCGCTGCGCTCCACGGTCGTATTCGGCGGCATGGATATGGCGCCGCAAACGGCGATCCTGCGCGCCGGCGTGGAAATCCTGATCGCGACGCCGGGACGCTTGCTCGACCACGTACAGCAAAAAACCTTGAACCTGTCGCAGACCCAGATCCTGGTGATGGACGAAGCGGATCGCATGCTGGACATGGGCTTCCTGCCCGACTTGCAGCGCATCATCAACCTGCTGCCGAAGAAGCGTCAGAACCTGATGTTCTCGGCCACGTTTTCGCCAGAAATCAAGAAGCTCGCGTCGAGCTTCCTGGATGATCCGGTCACGATCGCGGTCGCACGCAGCAATGCGACCGCCGATAACGTGACCCAGGTGGTCTATAAGGTCGACGAGGATGCCAAACGCGATGCGGTTGCGCATTTGATCCGCGGGCGTCAATTGAAGCAGGTTCTGGTGTTTTCCAATACCAAGATCGGCGCCTCGCGGCTGGCGCGCCAGCTGGAACAGGAGGGCGTGAATGCCTCCGCGATTCACGGCGACAAGTCGCAGGCCGAGCGCATGGCGGCACTTGAGGCATTCAAGAGCGGTACGATTGACGTGCTGGTGGCGACCGACGTCGCGGCGCGCGGTCTCGACATCGCCGAACTGCCGTGCGTGATCAATTTCGATCTTCCCTACAATGCCGAGGATTATGTGCACCGGATCGGCCG
>DHXL01000156.1 GCA_002415335.1 Oxalobacteraceae bacterium UBA5157 | reverse complement strand
TACACGCCGACCAGTTGCACCGACGCGGTCACCGCCAGCGCGAACACCAGGTAAAACGCGAGCCGGCTGAAGCGCTCCTTGTAGTACAGCAGCGCGGCGCCGATCAGCACCGTGCCGATCGCCGGGATCAGCAACTGGTCGTAATTCACCCACAGGATCTGGCCGGCCAGCAAGTCGCGCAAATGCTCGCCGCCATGCGGATTGTGTGCCACCAATAACAGCCCGCCGGTCGCCGCCAAGATGAACAGCACGCCAATCTGCGCTTCCTGTACTTCCGGCCAGCGCTTCTCGGTCCAGGTCAACAGGAAGGCGCCGAGCAGGGCGGCGCTGCCGGCCGCCACCTGCAGCAGCCAGCCGTGCGGATCGAGGTTGCTCATGCCGGCCACGATCACGCCGAGCGCGGCGATTTGCGCAATCGCCAGATCGATGAAGACGATGCCGCGCTTGAGCACTTGCGCGCCGAGCGGCACGTGCGTAATCAATACCAGCATGCCCGCCAGGAAAGCCGGCGCGATGATTGTCAGGTCCACTGTCGCGCCATTCATTTGGCGGCTGCCAGCAGGCGTTGTACGGTGTCATCGAACAGGCCGAACAAGTCCTTGGCCTGGTCGTCGCCGCCTACCGAAAACGGCAATACCACAGCCGGTATATGCGCCCGCTCGGACAGCCATTGCGATGCACGCGCATCCTGGTAGGCGGCGCGCAGCACCATCTTGGCCGGCTGGCCCTGCAATTGACTGAGCAAGGTCGACAGGTGCGCGGCACTCGGCTCCACGCCCGGTTTCGGTTCCAGCGTGCCGACCTGGTGCAGGCCGAGCCAGTGCATCAGATATTCCATGTTTTGATGGTGTTCGACGATCGCCATGCCTTTCAACGGCGCGGCTTGCTGTTCCCATTTTTGCATCGCCGTGTTCCAGCGCGCAGAGAAATCCCGGTAGCGCGCCTGGTAGTAGGCCGCGTTGGCGCCATCGATTTCGCTCAGGCGCTTGACCAGCGCATCGGCCACTCGCGCGATGTTGTGCGGGTCTTGCTGGATATGCGGGTTGCCGGCCGCATGCACGTCGCCGTCGCTGCGATCCAGGCGGGTCGGCACATCGAGCCGGGTGACGAAGTTGCCGGCTTCAAAATTGCCGGGCTGGCCGACGGCGATCTTCCGGTTGCTGGATTGCTGCAGCAAGATTGGCAGCCAGCCGACCTCGAGTTCCATTCCGGTGCACACCAGCAAGTCGGCGTTGCGGGTGCGGGCGATCAGGCTGGGCCGCGCTTCGATGCGATGCGGATCCTGCAAGGCATTGGTGGCGCTCGAGACCTTGACCTTGTCGCCGCCGATCGCGGCAGTCAATGCGGCCCATTCCGGTTCACAGGTCAGTACGTTAACCGCTGCAAAGGATGCGTGTGCGGTGAGCGCGAACGCTGCACCAAGAGCGAGTGAGAATAGCTTTTTCATGTTGGTTTCCTTAGAAAGTGTGCGCGCCATGGGTTCCGAGACTCATGATGTATTGCAGGAAGACTTGATTGTCGACGGCCCCCGGACGCGTCATGTCGCGCGCGAACTGCAGGCGGAAACGGCTGAACTCGGACGGCGTGTAGTCGAGCATCAGGCTGCTGCGCGACGGATGATAGGAAGCCAGTTGCGCGAAGTCGGCGGCAGTCCGGATCGCGCTGTCGACCAGGCCGATATTCGGCGTGCCCGAGTCCAGTCGGTCATAGCGCAGTCCGGCACGCCACGATGGCATGAATTGGTAGACTCCCTGCAGATACCAACCCGATTGCGCCGACGCATATCCACCCGTTACGGTGTCCGTCGCTTGCGAGCTCAGGGTGCCATTTTCGTTGCGGTGGAAATATTCGCCTTGCAGCTTGAAATTGGTATTGGTCGGGTTGCCATTCGGCGACCATTTGTAGATCGCGTCCGCGATCCAGGTGTCGGAGTGGCCGCTGAAAGCGTTGATGCTGTCGCCGTCGACATAGGCGCGATTCGCGGCACTGCTGCGCAAGTACGACAGGCCGGTGCGCCAGCTCGCGCTGTCGCCGATGTCGTCGCCGACGTGAGCAAACAGCGCGCTCGCGCCGATTCCGTTCTTGTTGCGGTCATTGCCGGGAAAGACCGCGCCGCTGCCTGCCTCCAGCCCCAATTCGAAGAAGCGCTCGGTCGGCGCCAGCCATTTCGCTTCGACGCCATCGACCTTGTACTGCCCGCCGAAAAATGCCTGGTAAGCCAGCGGTGCATCGACGAAATCCCACGCGTGCGCGTGCTGGCTATTCAGGTAGCCGACGGCCGACAAGAAGCGGCCCGCCTTCAGGTTGAGACCGTTCGACAAGCCTTGCGTCTGGAGGAAAGACTCTTCGACGCTGACCGTATTTTCACCGGTCAGCGAGAATGTCAGTTGGCCGGCAAATTGCGGATCGATGTTGGCGAACAGCGTCAATTCCGATTCGCCCAGATTCAAGCCGCGCTTGCCGGGACCGACTTCGCCGCCGCCCGGGATGAATCCCTGTATCCGGTACTGGCTGGGATCTTGCGATAGGTTGGCGTAGGTACCGCCGAGGATCAGCGCGACCGACGGGTTGAACGCGTTCGACGAGGCCGGAGCCGGGGCCGGCAGCGGCGGTGGCGGCGCGGCTACCGCGACTGCCGCGGCGGCCTGTTCCGGCTTCGCCTCGGCCTGCTGCAAGCGCTTTTCCAGCGCTTGAATGCGCGTTTCGTAGTCATCTTTCATTTGTTTGATCTGCTCGCGTATTTGCGCGAGATCCTTGTCGCCGGCTGCGAAAGCGCAGTGCGGAACGCCAAAGGCAATCGCCAATGCCGTCGCCATCAGGGTGTGTCTGAACATGGGGTGACTTTCATTGAATCGGAAGCAAGACCATGCATACGCCGGCCGCTGGCGCAGCCGATGCTGAATGGAATGACTTGTTCCCGATTTTCTTAATGGGAAACGCAGCCGGGCGCGCGCGAACGCGGCGCTACTCGGCTGGACGGTTGGAGGCTTGTTGGGCTATTGCGGCGGCGCGCGGGACTGAAATGCGTGGATCGTTCCGGGAGAGAAGTACTGCGCAACGGCGTTGTCGATCTGGACACTCGTCACCGCTACGGCCAAGGGCAACACCGCCGTGCTGGTCAGCGCCGAGCCAATTTGGGCAAAGGCCAGACATTGCCCGCACGTCTGTTCGATCGGTAACTGCTTGTGTTGCGAGGTCTTTGGACGAACCAGATCGGACAGATGGGAAACCGCATGCACAATGCCCATTTGCTGCGACAAGAGCAGCAAAAGCGAGAGCATTACATGATGGACGGAGCGGCGGATTCTCACGGCAAGCGGCTGAGGTGGTGTCTGATTCAGCCGGCCATCTTAATACAAAATTTGCCGATTTTGCATGCGGCAGCGGCCGAAACGTTAAAATAGCGTCTTCCTGGCGGCGATCACGCGGGGATTTCCGGCCAAATGCCATATTCCGCGGTCCGCCCCAAGCAGCTCTCGCATGACTCATTTCATCAACTACCTAACTTATCTATGTCAGCCTTTAATACAGAACGCGTCTTGAGCGTACATCACTGGAACGACACCTTATTCAGCTTCAAGACAACCCGCGATCCGGCCCTGCGATTTCACAACGGGCATTTCGTCATGATCGGGCTGGAAGTGGAAGGAAGGCCGCTACTGCGTGCGTACAGCATCGCCAGCGCCAACTACGAAGAGCATCTCGAGTTCCTCAGCATCAAGGTCCAGCATGGACCCCTGACATCGCGTCTGCAGCACCTGAAGGAGGGCGACACGCTACTGGTCAGCCGCAAGCCGGTCGGCACGCTGGTCATCGACGACTTGTTGCCGGGCAAGAACTTATACCTGCTCGGGACCGGTACCGGCCTCGCGCCTTTCCTGAGCATCATCAAGGATCCCGACGTCTATGAGCGATTCGAGAAAGT
>DHXL01000013.1:15194-15627 GCA_002415335.1 Oxalobacteraceae bacterium UBA5157 | reverse complement strand
ACCGCCTACACGGACGCTGCCGGACGGGAGCCGGATTACACTGAACTGGCGGACGGAAATATTGGCGGCCTCAATCTTGGTCCTGCTACTTACAAATGGAGCACGGGAGTCACGATACCGACCAACGTCACACTCACAGGCGGGCCGAATGACGTCTGGATCTTTCAGATTGCGCAAGGCCTCACGGTCAGCTCCGGCGTGCAGATCATCCTGGTCGGCGGTGCGCTGCCGCAGAACGTCTACTGGCAGACTTTCGCCGCAGCCGACATCGGAACCACCGCCAAGTTTAACGGTGTGATCCTGTCGCAAACTTCGATCGCGGTAAAGACCGGCGCATCGATCAACGGCCGCCTGCTTGCAGGAACTGCGGTCACGCTCAATCAGAATGCGGTCACACAGCCCGCGCAATAAGCGCGTGGCAGGATAGCCGGGG
>DHXL01000013.1:14026-14845 GCA_002415335.1 Oxalobacteraceae bacterium UBA5157 | reverse complement strand
CGTCCGCTTACCCGATTGCCGTCCTTGATCGACGGTGTAATGCCCTTGATCCGAAAAGAGGTTCCGACTTGTTATCTGCTGAAGCGGAGGCAGGATCGGATGGATCCGTCGCGCACCCCCTGCATGCGATGCCGCTTTGCCCACTTGCCTCGTTCGAAGAATCAACCAGCCCTCCCCCCACTTCGGATAAGATCACGACTCCGACAGCGCATCCGCCCTCTCGCATGGGCAGAGCCCAATTTGAAACTGCGCATGAATTTCGCCAGCCCGCCTCGTCGTTCGTATGTCTTCCAGCGACACCGCGCTCGACTCGCCATCGGCGTGACGCTGTCGCTCATGGTCCACGCATTGATCGTGTCGCTGCAGTTCGGGATCCCGGGCCTCGGCCTGCCCGGCCTCGATTTGCCATGGAACGAACGGCGCGCACAGGCACCGGAACTTAGCATCCGGATCGCCAATGTCAGAACCGCGCCAAGCCCGACCGCCGTTGCGCTTTCGCCGGAGCCGGTGCGCACGGAATCTGCGCTGCGGTTTGCTCCATCTGCCGGCGCGCGCGTCACGCTGCCAAGCCAAGCGCCGAAGTCTGCTGCACCGACCCTGCGTGCCGCGCTTCCGCCAGCGGCGACGTCGCGACTACGGCCCAGGCCACGATCCGCTCCGCTGCGATCGCCTACGCCCGTCATTTCGAAATTGGAAGCCGATCCGGATTCTTTCGTTCTGCCGAGTGCGTCGCCTGAGGAGCCGGAACCAGATCCCGTGCTTGCCGCCGCAACCCCGGACGAGCAGCCTGAAGTCGTCGACAACACTGCAGCGGAGGTG
>DHXL01000013.1:13342-13874 GCA_002415335.1 Oxalobacteraceae bacterium UBA5157 | reverse complement strand
TAGCGCCGGAGATAGCGCCGGAGGTAGCATCGGAGATAGCACTGGAGATAGCGCCGCAGGCAGCGCCGAAAGTGGCAGCGGAGAAGGCGCCGGCCGCGCTGCCCGACGAACCGGCGCTGCAGGCCAAGGAACAGGCAGCGCAGCTACGCAAGCAAGAGGAAGCCGGCCGCGCACAAGCAATCGAAGCGAAAAAGCAAGACGATGCGAACGCCATGCGCCTTGCAGCGGAAGCAGAATCACGGGAAGCGCACGATCAAGCCGAACGAGCCGCCCGCGAGCCAGCCGTCGCCCTGGCGCTGCAAAGACAGGCAGAGCAGAAACGGGCGGAAGACGACGCCGCCAAACGCGCCCAACAGCTGGTAGCAAGACAACAGGAAGAGGCACGCCAACGGCAGCAAGCCGAGTCCGAGCACCGTGCGGCGGAACTGGAGGCGGAGGCCCGCAAACAGGCCGAGGAAAGCATGCGCCAGCAAACCGCCGCACTCGATCGCCAAAAGAAGATGGATGAGCGCGCCGCGCGGGAAATGGCCGA
>DHXL01000013.1:0-13298 GCA_002415335.1 Oxalobacteraceae bacterium UBA5157 | reverse complement strand
CGAATGCCCTGGCCGCGCAGCAGCGTGACCGCGGCTTCGCCGACAGCCTGACCGGCGATGATTCGAATACGGCGCCAAGCAGCAAGGCGGCCGTTGCCACCGTCTTGCCTGCGAATCTGCTGGGCGGCTTGGCCGGTCGTGCGCTCGAACAAGGAAGACAACTCGATCTGCAACCCAAGCTTCCGCCGCAACCGCCGAAAGACGCTCGGCGACGCTCGATGTTCGGCAGCGTCGATCAGGATATCGGCGTGACCATGTACATCGATAGCTGGCGCCAAAAGGTCGAGCGCAACGGCAACATGAATTACCGCCCTTCCGCGCCCGACGGCGCACGGGAGGACCCGGTGGTCACCGTGTCCATCCGCAGCGACGGCAGCGTGGAAGAGATCGCGATCGTTCGCTCCAGCGGATTGCCCGAGATTGACAACGCCGTGCGGCGCATCGTCGGCCTGTATGCGCGCTATGGCGCCTTCCCGCCCGACCTGGCGCGCCGGTATGACGTGATCGAGATCCGGCGGATCTGGCGCTTCGACGACAAGCTCCGCATAAGAGAAGAAATGCGTTGAACTTTGCTCGGCGCGCGGCCGGATGTACAAATCCATGCAATTTTGCCGTTAAGATAGACGCAGTACAACGCCGACTGTTGGAGGCTTGACTGCGATATCGTTTTGTTTGCACGATTGAATCGTTCAAAATCAAAAAACTTTACTGTTTATCAAGATGCCTGTATTTTTCGCGAATAGACAACGCTGAGTGGGAGCTAAACAAGAATGCGCTTAGAAACTGACACGGCCGACCTGGTTCTGCTGGCCCTCGTCGCTATGCTCCTGCTGGCGGCTCTGGCCTATATCGCCATCGGCAAACTCAGGACTCGCCGCGAGCGCCGCCATATCCACGCGATCTCGATTACGCTCACTGAATATTTTCGCAAGAGCGGCGTCGCGGTATCGGTCGCTTGCGTGGTCGTACCAGGAACCGGGCGCTTCATCGCCCTTATCGAGTCCGAACCGATGAAACGGTTCCGCCTATCACATATCATCGAGATGACCTTGCGCGAGCAAGTGCACAAGACGTGCGGATTGGAGCTCGCCAATGTCTATTGGCGCTTTCCAATCAAGGAAGCGACGCGGGAAGCGTCGACTGCCGGCGCCGCCGGCAGCAGTAATCCGAGCGTTGCCGAGGATGAAAACAAGGCAGCGAATCTTACCGACGACTATATCAATGAAGGATTGGTGAACTATCGGGATCTGCCTAAGTTCGAAGTGACCGAGCTTCCGTGGGAAACATTCCAGCAAGCGGCGACAACCCAACTGGGCAAGGATGAAAAAACAGAATGACGATTTTGGAAGCGCGATCGATGAACGACATGCATGAAATAAGGCCGGGCCAATCGCTCGAACTGCTGAAGGAACTGCACATTCTGACGCGCGACGGCACGATGAACCAGGACAGCCGGCGCAAACTCAAACAGGTGTACCACCTGTATCAATTTATCGAGCCGCTGCTGAAAGAAGTCCAGCAAGCCCACCCCAACATTCAACTGGTCGATCACGGTGCCGGCAAGTCCTATCTGGGCTTCATCCTGTACGACTTGTTTTTCAAGGAACGCAACGACGCATCGCACATCTACGGCATCGAAACGCGCGATGAACTGGTTGCAAAATCACGCGACCTCGCTGCCAGGCTGAATTTTCCCGGCATGTCCTTCCTGAATCTGTCCGTGGCCGAATCGACACTGTCCGATCGCCTGCCCGAAAAGATCGACATCGTGACCGCACTGCATGCATGTAACACCGCGACCGACGACGCGATACATTTCGCGTTAGAAAAAAAGGCCAGATTCATCGTTCTGGTGCCCTGCTGCCAAGCGGAAGTTGCCGCTGTTCTCAGGAAGAACAAAGGCAAAGCGCTCGCCAGGAATGCGCTGACCGAACTCTGGCGCCATCCGCTACACACACGCGAATTCGGCAGCCAGGTCACCAACGTGCTGCGCTGCCTCGAACTGGAAGCGCACGGCTACCAAGTCACGGTAACCGAGCTGGTCGGATGGGAGCACTCGATGAAAAATGAACTCATCATCGCCAGCTACAAGGATCTGCCGCGCCGGCGCGCGGCCGAGCGTCTCGGCGAAGTGCTGCATACGCTCGGACTGGAAGAAATGGGCCAGCGGTTTTCGTGTGATCCGGCCAGCGCCGAGGCGAACAAATCCTAGTGGCTGTTTTGCATGTCGGCCAATAGCGCGGCGGCCAGCAACTGGGCGGCCAGTGCTCGCGCCTGATGGGCGGACAACTCGCGGCATTGCTGTTCGGTCCAGAGGCGAACCACTGCCGGCGTATCCTGCGTCGCGGCCTGGCTACCGGCAAAACGACCCATCTTGAGTGCGCCGCGATTGCGCACGTCGATGGCATCGCCGAAACGCGTCACCGGTGCCTTGCGATCCGCCGATACCGGCGCTACCAGCCGCAGCGGCACGGCTTGCTGAGGCTGATACTGCTTGTTCATGAGCTGTTTCATGGGGGTACGCCCTTCGCGGATTAACTGTATGGATGTACAGTATATCCGCAAGATCTGCTCCGGAGCAAGAAACCCCTGCATCGCTGCGATCTCTGTCTAAAAGAAATGCGTCCATTCGTCCATCCACATTGGCAACGTGGCGGCTTCCATCGGCTTGGCGATGTAATAACCTTGCGCGTAGGTACAACCGAGCTTCTTCATGAAGTTCCAGTCCTGCTGCGTCTCGACCCCGACTGCGACCGAATGGCGATTCAGTTTTCGGCTCGACCACCAGCGACGGCAGAAAATCAATGATGCAAGGCGACAAGTATACCCGAGGGAAAATCGATCCGGATGTAAAAACTGTCAGCACCCGCGCTACCAGTCGGCTTCGCTGACGGTCGCCTTTGCACCCTGCTTTTCCATCCACGGTTGAAGCTTGTTCTTGAAGCAATCTTGACAGATGTGAAATGCCGACTGCTTGGAGTGCCCACCATCCGGGTAGGATTCTCGCTCCTCCAGTTGGATCATCGTCGTCGCGTGTTCGAAGTTCCCCTTGGCCCAGTTCTCGTCGCCGTTCGACTCCGCACCGCATAGGTCGCAGGACAACTTTTCAAACACTTTTTCTTCGTGCTCCAAAATCAGTACTGTCTTCATATGCTTCATGCTGCCACCTCCGCCTTATTACCCCGACCCGAAATAACGTAACGGGATTTACGCGCAAATTCAAGTGTGATTTTCTTGTTTCTCACATTCGGTCAGCACCATAAAGAGCCACACGCAATGCCGTTCCGAACCCTATAAGGGGACGGGCGGCTCCTTGGTCTGCGTAACGATCCGGTGCAGGTAGAACGTGCTGGTGGCAATAAATATCTCGCGCAGCAAGTAGATGAAGCTGCCGATCAAGGCCACCATCGCCAGCACGAACAGCAAGGCGATTGGCTTGCCAAGGTTGAGATCGAGTGCATCGCCAAGAAAAAGCGTCGCGATGACCAGACATACCAGCAGGCCGCACGAGGTGCTCAAGGTGATCGCGCGATTGATCAGGTGAGCCCTGCTATAGAGCGTCGTCAGTTCAGGGCCGCGCTGAGGCGGATCCGCCTCTCCAGTGGCTTGCAGACGCTCTTCCACAACCCTCGAGCGGTCGATGATGCGCGCCAGGCGGTTGGTCAGGACCATTAGATTGGTGCCGACGCCGGTCAGCAAGAATACCGGCGCAATGGCCAATTGAATGATGTGCCCGACGTCACCGAGTTGGATTTCCATGGCTGAAGAATTTAGAAGGTGGAATGGCGCGAATGGTTGGATAGGCGTCAGTCTACCAGTTGCCGTGGTTGGCGCGGACGGCTCAAGACAAGAGTCGTATTAATCCATTCGGATGGACCGTCCATCCCAATAAGCCGGACAATCCCATCAGTACACCGAAGCCGGTCGGAATCAGCGCGCCCACATACAGCCAGCGCTGCTGCGTCAATGCAGTCACCGCCAGCAAGGCAATGGCGATCGCCAGCAACGCGTCGGACAGGTCAAATTGATCGTCGTGGAAATTCGCGGCATCGTATTCCTTTTGATCCTGATCGGCCTGCGCCTTCAATTCATCCTTCTTCTTGCCTTGCTCGACAGCCAGCTTCTCGTAGTTCCGAATTGTTTCGGCATAGCTGGCCTGCTCGGTCACCGGCCTCCCTGCGGCCGCGAGGCGCAGTTGAACGACCGTGGCCTTGGCGATTTCTTCGCGGATGTTGCGCGCCTGATAAAAGCTCCAGTGATCCAGCTTGTTGGCTTGCGCCTGCTGCATGCCTTGCACGATATTGTCGTCTTTGACTTTACAGATACCCATGAAGGTCGCGAGGATCGCAACGGTGATCGCGACCAGCATGTTGAGACGCGCCGTGCGGCGATCGCTCGATTGCTCACTGACGGTCTCTACCGTATCCAGCGGATTGACTTCCATGATTTGATTGCCTTTCGATTCGTCGTTTCGATGTGCGCAACCGCTCGGGAGAAAAGTCGCGCGCCTGATTCTACACAATCCAACCTCGGCCGCCCGCTCGCCGTCGAATAATCACCGGGGCTACAAAAATCCGCAGCATATCGCGCGCCGAGATGGCCTGGCGACGCCCCACGTCTGCAGGCTCCCACGCCGCGAGTTTGATGTTGCCGTGGCAATTTTTACGTGGCAGCATAGTGCATAACGGCGCCATCCGAGACGGCGCGTCATTGTTGCCTCATCCAATCATCCGTTCCGCACAATCAGGCGTTTGACTTTCATGACAATCTCACCGTCGGCCAAGCAAAAGACTGTCCTGTTTGGTATGTCCTGTGCCGCAGCCGTAACTTTTTGCGTTCTATTTTTTGCCGCGTTCCATATGCCGAATGAAGCACGGCTTCATAACGCTCAAGACGCATTGCGTTGGCTTGTGCTATTCCCTTTGCCGTTGATGATTTGCATTACGGCGCTCGCCAGGCATCGTTTTTTCAATGCGCAAGATATTGACGGAAGCGGTTTGACCAGAGGCACTGAACGGGCCGTCCTGCTGCAAGCAATTCTGCAGAACACGCTCGAGCAAACGGTTCTGGCGTCGTTGACCTATATCGGCTTTCTTGCAGTCTCGCCGCCGCCTTACTTCGGCGTTATGCCGTCAGCAGTGGTGCTCTTCCTGGCCGGCCGTTTGGCATTCGCCTGGGGCTATGCATCGGGCGCCGGCAGCCGGGCCTTTGGATTTGCCCTGACGTTTTATCCTACCGTGGTGCTGTGCGCATCCGCCGCGCTGCTCTTCCTGGCCCGGATCATCAAGCACTGACTCATCGCTTGCGCAGCATCACCGACTCGGACTCGCATTGTCCAGGTCCGGCCCGCTCGATTGATTCGTTCTATTTCCGGAGCTTTTTCGCTTTACTTGCCTTGGTGCCAATGTTGCAATTCTCGTCCAGAAACTGCATCGCCCGCGCGCAGGTCTTGTCCGATTCATCAAGCAGCCGCTCTCTCGCCTCCGGCAGGAACTCTTCGCGCCAGAGCGCCAACAAGTCTTGCTTGATCTCAAACGGCGCCGACTGCATGATAAACGCACAGACCGCGTCGCTATCGAATCCGTTCTTACGGACCCGGCGCACCATCGCGCGAGCTTCCACATCGGACACGGTGGTCTTTGGCTTCACGCCTGCGGCAAGGCACATGAACAGCGTCAACCTGGAGTAAGGATCTTCCTTGCCGCCGGTCGCCTGATGCCACTCCTTCGACACAAATGCATCGAAGCTGTCGAGGTCCTCCAGCCCGGTTTCGCGCATGAAGTAGCGTGACTCGAAGATGTTCATCAAAACGTCGAGCGCCATCGCGGGATTCAACATCGACGGCGCATCCTGTTTTTCCATCTCGCGCCGGATCCGGTCCACGATCTCTCGGTGCTCATCCGGTACGTCGTCCAGCACCGTCTTGGGAATGCGCATCTTTCCGCTGGCCAGAACCGTCGATCTGACAGCCTCGACCAGTTTCGCAAATTGGCTGCGGCTCGCACCTTGTTCATTGCCACCGAATCGCACCAGGATCGCAGTGCGGATCACGGCTTCAGCAGAGACAAATTCGAGTGACGATCGCGCTATCCCCATGTCATCGGCAAGCCAGAGCGCTGCAGCGATGATTGCCGCATTGCCTTGCCGTCGCTTGAGTTCCTTCCGGTAGGCGGCCAGTGAAAACGGGTTCGTCAACGTCCGTTCGTTCTGAAAGTCCTTTAGCGATTGGCCTTTCATGTCACCATACACTGTGGATTCAGGCATGGCATGCAGCTTTTTCAGCATGTCGTTGCCGCTGCGCGAATGAAACAGGAAGGTATTTTCGCGCAGCGAGCACGCGGCCTTCTCCAGGTCCGCGCCGCAACTATCTTCCAGATAAAGGCTCACCAGGTTGACAATGCGTGTGCGCGCGTTTTCAAGATCCGAGTAGAGATGGCTGGTGCCGAAATGATCGGCGACCTGCAACGTGCCCTTGGCGCCATCGGCGATGATGGCCTGGCATTTTGCCGCATTGACGATATCGTGCTGCACGCCGAAGCAAAGTGCCTTTTCGAAAAATGGCCGTTTGTCGACGACGGCGATGCGTTGGCTGGTCATGGGTTGCCGGAATGCGAGCGACGGTCGCCGCGTTACAGCGCCGACTCGTCGGACTGATTCAGGGGGACTTTCGTCTCCTTGGCGACGATGGTCGGCTCCCGCTCATCCGATTCGGTCTTCCCCTGCTCCTCATTCTCCAGTTCCGCTTCCTCCTTCAAGCGCTGTCTGACCCGCGCTTTGAGAGCGGGCAGGATCTGTTCGAACATATCAGTATGATCAACCTTGAGCAACCAGGTCAGCTCGCGCCAGTCGCGATCGCTTGCTTCGGATTGTTCGACTTCGTCACCGTGTTCGGTATGATGGCGATTGAAAGTGCCGAACTGCCCGAAATGAACGACTGCCTCGTCGTGATCAGACAAATAGTCGATCAATGCCTCACAGCCTCCGTCCACGTCACCGATCGCGGCCAGAAAATCGCCGGTTTGCGCCCCGTCCCGGAATAACACCGCATTGATCATTCCGCGCAGATGGCCGTGGGAATGGTCGCCGTAGAGCTTCTCCATCACGACCGAACGGGCGAACTGCTCCGGCGTCACGAGCAGGTTGACCACCGATTCCTTCGATGCATCGTATTCGCGGATGACTGCGAGCAAGTCTCTTGGTTCCATCTGCTCCAGCACCGCGACCAATGCGCGATCGCCCTCTGCTTCCGCCAGAGAGACGAGTGCAAACTCAGCGCCGGCGATATCACCGGAGCGAACCAGATTTTCTGCTTTTACTACGAGCGAATATGACATGAACGATTATTTCAAGAGTGGTTGATACGAATCAGCAATTGATCCCCGGGTGCAGCGGCGGGTCAGAATGCCGACACGCCGCACGATTTTCCCGCTTTGTGACGCGGACTGCGCGCTAACCGCGGCGGTCAAAACCCTGCTCGGCAAGCCAGTCCGCGCCGGCCTCTTCCAGATCCTGCTCTTCCTCGTTGCCGTCTTCGGAGTCGACCGCATCGAGTGTCTCGTCGTCACGCGCGTCCCCGTGGTTGGTGACGGTTTTTCCATGCAGGTATTCGAGGCAAACGGACGTGATCAGAAAACGCTCCCCGCCGCGTTCTTGCAGCGCCGCGTCCGCGAGCTTTTTCGCCCACGGTTCGAAATGCACTGCATGCGCCAGTTCATGCCACGCCGGGAATTCTTCCGGCTCGGTGATGGATAGCATGTACATGGCTTGCAGATTGAGGAACGTCACGCCGCCATGGAACGCGACCGCGACCATTTCGGGGGCGCTGTCGATCATCGGCATCAGCGACGCGAATTGCGATCGCTTGTCTCGCAATCTCGCCGCGAGTACGTTGCGGCCCTCGGAGTCATCCTGCAAGTCTTCGAGTTCGACTTGATAAGCCTTTTTCAAGTCTTCAAAGAAATAGGAAAGTGTCATCGCAAGACTTTATTCATATAGGTTGTCCAGATTTCTTGAGCGGTTCTGAACGGATCTTCCAGCAGGCTTCGACGTCGACTCTCGTCGTAATCGCGGCGCTTTGCCGGATCGGACAGGAGATCGTAGGCTTCCTGGATTTCCCGGAACCTGGCGGCAGCATCGGGCGCCGGGTTCTTGTCAGGATGGAACTCCGATGCCTTCTTGCGATAGGCATTCTTGATCGTGGCGCTCGACGCGTCGCTGTCTATGCCGAGAACGGCGTAATAGTTGTTCATCCGTCCTTAAATGTTGCCGCAGATGTCCTGAAGACCGATCCCGGCGCCGCAAAGGTGCATTTTCCGGTAGCCGCGGTACATCGTTATTTCACAAAGAAGGAGGCAAGGATACACGAGCCATGCAGGCAAGTCGATCCGGCCCGTTCCGCCCGCTCTCGCCGCGGATAGGTTATCGAACCGGCAAGCAGGTCGCCCGTGCCAGCGAAAAGCGGTAGCCCGTCCGCAGCGCCGGTCTTCGCCATTCTCGCTCTCGCGATTAGCTCGCCACTTGTGGTCTTGCCTCCGTTACGGCCACGTTACCGATTGACATCCACCACTGTGCGGCCGCGCACTTTGCCCTCCAGCAGTCGAGGGCAATAGTCGATTACCTGCGACAAGCCGATCTCGGTGGTCATGGAATCCAGCAGTCGCTGGTCGATGCAGCGAGCAATCAGCCGCCAGGCACGCTCGCGTTTGGCATTATCGACAAAGACGCTGTTGATGCCGTACAGCGTGACGCCGCGCAGAATGAAGGGCATGACCGTGCCCGGAAAGTCGGGACCTTGCGCCAAGCCACAGGCGGCGACCGCGCCGTTCCAGCGGGTGGACGCGCAGGCGTTGACCAGCGTATGGCTGCCCACGGTATCGACCACGCCGGCCCAGCGTTCGCTTTGCAGCGGTTTGCCCGGCTGCATGAACTCGGCACGGTCGACGATGCGGGCGGCGCCGAGACCGGTCAGGTAGTCCGACTCCTGCGGTCGTCCGGTCGACGCCACGACGCGATAGCCGAGCGCGCCGAGCAAGGCGACGGCGATTGAACCGACTCCACCTGCTGCACCGGTGACGAGCACCTCGCCATCGCCCGGTGTCAAGCCGTGCTGCTGCAGAGACATCACGCAAAGCGCAGCGGTAAATCCCGCGGTGCCGACCGCCATCGCGCTACGCGTCGAGAATCCGTCGGGCAGGCGCAGCAGCCATGCGCTCGACAGGCGCGCCC
The DNA here is from genome assembly GCA_002415335.1 of Oxalobacteraceae bacterium UBA5157. Lineage (GTDB taxonomy): Bacteria > Pseudomonadota > Gammaproteobacteria > Burkholderiales > Burkholderiaceae_D > UBA5157. The sequence continues at coordinate 4,073 of DHXL01000013.1, read as the reverse complement.
TCTGGGCCAGGCCACCCCAGTGTTCTTCACCGAGCCCCCATCCGGTAACCACGACCCGCTCACCCTCCTGCCATGCCGGATCGCTGCTCTGCTCGACGACGCCGGCGAGATCGATGCCGGGAATCGCGGGCCAATTCCTGATCACCGCGCCGCGCCCCGTGATGGCGAGCGCATCCTTGTAGTTCAAGGTCGAGTACTCGATCCGAACATCGACATTGCCCGTGGGCAGTTGCGATTCTTCCAGTGAGGTCAATTCGGCACGGACGGCCTTGTCTTGCCTGGTCAAGAAAATTGCTGTGAACATGGTGTGTCCTATCCTTCGCGGAAAAGAAGGCATCCATCATGATGCGGTTGCCGGGAGGTTAATTATAGAAGCAAGACAGCGCCGCCCGCATCCCTCACCGTGATTTTCATCATGCACCGCTCATCTTTCTCATCCGATGGCGAGTGGCTCCGGAACGGCCCGTGCGTCATCCTGGTGTAGTATTTCGCGATGGGGACACAATTCGAATCCTACGCTGATCCGATCGCCTTCCGCGCCGCGGTCGACGGCTACCTGCGCGCGAACTTGGCTGAGTGCAATCATATTTTTTCACTCGCGCAAGGACTGACTGCCGAGTCAATCCGGCGCAACCAGAGTTGGCTGGCGCGCTTGCATCGTGACGGCGCGACCTGCGGTGTCGGTCTGATCCATTCAGCGCCGCCGAGGCGGCAGTTGCTCGTCACGAACCTCGACGACGAATGCGCCGCCGCCATGGCTCGCGGCCTGAATGAAACCGGCGGCGAAGTCGACGCGATGGTCGGCCCGCGTGAAAGTGTGGCTGCGCTTGCGAAACTCCTGGATGTCGGCGCGAGCGAACGCCTGTGCATGGGCAATCATATGCTCAGCGCACCACCATGCATCGCGGCATGCGCTGGCGACGTGCGGGCGGCAACGACGGCCGATTTTGAACTTCTGCTGCGATGGGAAACCGAATTCCTGACAGAATGCCGCTTGCCGCTGACGGCATCGAATCTTGCGCGTGAACTTGCCGAACGGCTCTCTGAGCCTGCGATCCTGTATTGGCTGTGGTGCGTCGGTAACCTGCCGGTCGCCATGGCGCTCGGTAGGGCACGGCCACCGGTGGCGAGGGTCGGGATGGTGTACACGGCGCCGGCGCATCGCGGCCGCGGTTATGCCGGTGCACTGGTCGGGAATGTGAGCGAGAAATTATTTAGACAGGGCTGCGAAGCCGTCTTCCTATTTACCGACTTGGCCAATCCGACCAGCAATGGCGTGTATCAGCGTATCGGGTTTCGTCGCATTGGCGAAGTGGCGCACGTGGATCTTGCGCGCGGCATCGGAGCGGACGGAAAGCAACGCATTGCGAGGGCATCATGAAGAAAATCAATCCGTTCCATCTCGCCTTTCCCGTAGATGATCTGGATAAAGCGCGCACCTTCTACGGCGGCGTTCTCGGGTGCGCGGAAGGGCGATCCAGCGACCAGTGGATCGATTTCGATCTGTTCGGTCATCAGATCGTTGCCCATCTGGCGCCCAGGGCGGAAAAGCAGCACCATAATCCGGTCGACGGACACGACGTGCCGGTGCCGCATTTTGGCGTGGTTCTCGATTGGGACGATTTCCATGCGCTGGCTGACCGTATTCGCTCGGCGAACATCGATTTCGAGATAGCGCCGTATATTCGCTTCCAGGGAAAAGTTGGCGAGCAAGCGACGATGTTTTTCTATGACAGCGCAGGCAATGCGCTCGAATTCAAGGCATTCCGCGACCCGACGCAATTGTTTGCGAAGTAATCGAAACGCGCGAGATCGTTTCGCGCCCCTTCCCGCTTACAATGTCCATACCTGAAACGACAATAGACGAATAGAGAGAACGGGCCTATGAATAAACAACTGCGTGTCTATTTGCCAGTGGTGCTGGCAGCCGGAATTCTGCTTGCGGGCATGCCGGCATCGGCACAACCGACGCGGCAAGAGCATGTTCACGAAATGTCGCATGGGGTGATGCCCTTCGACGTATCGGCGACCGTGCATATCTTCAAGATGACCGAGCAAGGAGGAATCGAGCGCGTCGTTACGCGCGAGGCGGCAGAAGACCGCCAGGTCGCGCTTATCCAGCAACACTTGCAGCATGAGGCGATGCGATTTCAGAAGGGGGACTATTCAGACCCCGCGAAATTGCATGGAAGCGATATGCCGGGGCTCGGCGAACTGCGGCACGGAGCGTCCCGTATCAAGGTCTCGTACGCAGCGCTGCCAAACGGCGCCGAGATCCGGTTCGAGACCTCGGATCTCCATCTGCTGACGGCCGTGCATCGCTGGTTCGGTGCTCAACTGTCCGAGCATGGCGCGGACGCGAAGCCCGAGTGAGCGGCCAACGGCCCGATCATTCGCTGCATGAGGATGACCGCACTCCGCGGCGCAGCCTCGAACGTGGCCATGTGCCCCGGTAGGGATCTGCGCTGTGTTCATCGTCTGGCTCACCGGTATTGCCGCGCTCATCCTGTGCGCCGGCAGCGTCTGGTATCTCGCTCCGCTATACCCCGGCATAGTCGTGCTTGAATTGGCGTTCACCCCGAGATCCTTCGGCACGGTTGTTCACGCATGGCCACCTGAGTACTTGCTGCAGTATCGCTCGTTCCTGCCGATGGATTTTCTGCTGCTGCTCTGTTATGGGTCGTTTGGCTATCTCCTCGTGTCGCGTTCCACCCTTTTCTCCGGGCGTTCGCCCGCATTGCGCATGACGTCCGCCTGGGCGCTACCCATGGCCGCCATCTTGGGCACCGCGGAAAACGCGTTGCAACTCTGGCTTACCGCCGCTCCGCGCTTTGGTGTTCCACTGGCTTACGCCTTCGCGGCAGCGTGCACTGCATCCAAATGGGCGATCGTCGCGGGCTTCGCCCTCGTTCTGGCCTACGCTCTCTTGCGCGATGCGGATCGAGCCTGATGGCTAAGGTGCTCGGACTCGCGTACGGCGTGGCAGCGTCGTTTGCTTGAGGTAATCATTCTCAGTCAAAATGTGTTGACCCTGACGTAACGTCAGCCTTTATCCTATGCGTTCTTGTTAGCGCAGAGGAGCCCAGCGACCATGAACACCACTTCCGGCAATATCATTCATACGGGAACGCCAAGCAGATCTGCGCTGAGAGTTGCCACGCTTCGCGCCGTGCACCGGTTACTGGACGAGCCCGTCATCTTCGACGATCCGATCGCCTTGCCCATCCTCGGCTCGGAGATGTCGGCAACGATCAGCGATGACCCCTTTCGGTTTAACGATCCCATGTCGCGCGGGCTGCGCGCCACGCTCATCGCACGCAGCAAGTTTGCGGAAGAAGAAATGCACAAGGCTGTGCAGGCCGGCGTCAGGCAATACGTGGTATTAGGTGCGGGCCTCGACACCTTCGCCTTCAGAAACACCCATGCAGACGAAGGTTTGCATGTGTATGAGGTAGATCATCCGTCCACGCAAGACTGGAAGAAAGTACTTCTCCACGAAGCAGGTATTCCCGTACCGAAATCAATGTCGTTTGTCGCCATCGATTTTGAGACAAAGACGCTGCGAGAGGGCCTGCGTGAAGCGGGCTTCCAGGCCGACCAGCCAGCCTATTTTTCCTGGCTCGGCGTAGCCGTCTATCTCACGCAAGAAGCCATTTTCGAAACACTCCGATTTGTCGCCTCGCTGCCCAAAGGCAGCGCAATCACGTTCGACTACAGTCTGGATCGCGCCTTGCTTAACCCAATAGAGAGGGCGATTAGCGAATACATGGGCCAGCTCATTGCCAGCCAGGGAGAGCCATGGATATCTTTCTTTGACCCGGCATCCCTCAAGGAAGAACTTGGAAAAATGGGGTATGACAGTATCGAAGACCTTGGTCCAGACGAGCTTAATCCGCGATATTTTTCCCGACGAAAAGATGGCCTGAGAACCGGTGTCGGAGTTCGCCTGATGTGCGCGAAAAAGTAATGCGAATCGCCGATTCGCAACGCGTTTGGCGAGGCGGACCGGAGTGATTTTCCAGGAGGACAGAATGTCGATTCGACGACGGAAAAAATAATACACAAGGTGAGGA
>DHXL01000394.1:4237-6404 GCA_002415335.1 Oxalobacteraceae bacterium UBA5157 | reverse complement strand
GACGGCACGCTGGCCTGGGTCGCCGATGTCAGGAACCCGTCGACCGAGGATGACTTCGTGCTGATGCTGAAAGAGCTGCAGATGCCGGACGGCAGCAGACGGCCGTACAGCATGTGGCTGACCGGTGGTCATCCGCGCGCGCTGGACGGCTTGTGCAAGTTGCTCAGCCTCGACATGCGTGTGATCGACCCAGCCTGGATCGGTATGAAGCTGCGCAAGCTGCTCGACTACGCCGAGCCGCGCGGCGATTTCCTGGCGCGCATACCGGGCAGCGAAAAGCAGTCCAGTTATCCATCCACCGTCGCCTACATCGCGCAACTGGTGATTCATCGCTACGCGATGCTCGGTATTCTCACGGAACAGGGCTCACCGATCAATGTCATGGGCGTGGTGACGGATGAACCGGTTCACTCGGCGAAGAGCAGTCCGACGATGGCTGGGAAGCTTTGTCGGGAGTGCGGCAATACGACCGTGATCAAGAAGGATGGGTGCGATTTTTGTACGGCTTGCGGGGCGATTGGGAATTGCGGGTAGTAGTAGGCAGGGGTTACACCACAAGTGTGGGATGACGCATAACCTTGGCCTACTACCCCCATAAGATTGGCCATTTTTGGCATAATGCTATTGTGGGTGGGTGACACCAAAACGTGAGCCTTTGATAGCATAATGTGAGACTAAAAATGAGCAAAGGCACGCTGGTCGACGCCACCTTGATTGCGGCGCTGAGTTCGACGAAGAACCGGGAGCATGCGCGCGATCCTGAAATGCATCAGGCCAAGAAAGGCAATCAGTGGCATTTCGGCTTGAAGGCGCACATCGGCGTCGACAAGGAATCTGGCCTGGTACACACACTGGTGACGACTGCAGCGAACGTGAGCGATATCAGTCAAACGCCGGCGCTATTGCATGGGCAAGATCAGGAAGCGTGGCTTGACGCAGGCTATGTTGGCGTGGAAAAGCGCGCGGACATGCAACAGACGCTGACGGCGAACGGACAGGAAGTGAAATGGCATATTGCCAAGCGCCGCAAGACGATTGAAAAGCTGGCCGATGGATGGCAGAAAGATTCGGCGTAACGCGAACAAAAAATTCACGCTACGCCGCTGAACCGGCGGAACTTGATTTGTTCCGCGTTCCCCTAGTATAGTTTCGGCCGCGCAAATAAATGATTTCCTATACTATTGATCCAAGCCATCAAGTTTCCGCAACTCAATTGGACCGACCAAAATGGACAGAAAGATGCCTGATCGCCGCTCTTCTGGGGACTCTGATCGCCGCAAGTCGGGGGGGGGGGCAAACCTGCTACAAGGCCAGGATAAGTTAAGGACGTCCAACCAAACGTCGCCCTTGGCGATAGCAGAGACGCATTCAAGTCATGAGAAATCGGTAAGCTTGCGTGAAAATGCCGTAGTGGTACGAGAAGAAGCAGTCGAGGAACGCGAGAGCGACTTGCACCGGCGCGAAGGATTGCTGGCATTGCAGGAGGGAAAGTCGTTCGCGCACAGGGTGCAGGAAATTTCCGATGCGCAGATTGTCAAGGTAGCGCAGGAAGATCGCCATTCCAAATTGAAGAAGGCCAACGAAGCGCTGGTCATCGCTTCGGTTCAATTCCAGACCATTGCCGAGGAACGTGAAAAATCGAATTAACGATGACTCATTTGGCGACGCATGATTTTTTGACCAATTTACCCAACCGGATGCAGCTAAGCGACCGCATCACCCAGGCCATCGCTTTCGTAAAGCGGCACAACGAAAAACTGGCTGTCCTGTTTCTTGATCTGGACCGGTTCAAGATCGTCAACGATACATTGGGACATGCCGTTGGCGACCAATTGCTGCAAGCAGTCGCGCAACGGCTCAAGAGTGCAATCCGCAGCTCCGATATCATTAGCCGTCATGGCGGTGACGAATTTATCATCGTGCTATCCGAGGTAAGTCAGGAGAAGGCCCTGGCGCTCAATGTCGAAGAAATACACGAGATCATTACGGTTCCCTACTCGATCGCAGGTCATGATCTCCTGATCGGCGCCACGATCGGCATCAGTATTTTCCCGCAGGATGGGGAGGATTCCGAAACATTGATTCGCAATGCGGACGACGCGATGTATTACGCGAAGGAAAATGGACGCAACAAGTATCAATTCTTCGGACAAGAAATTCGTACTCG
>DHXL01000394.1:0-4133 GCA_002415335.1 Oxalobacteraceae bacterium UBA5157 | reverse complement strand
ATCGAACGACAGCGTGTTGAAACCGGCCGGCATCAAACAGCTGACAAGCAGTAGATTTTGCTTTTCCCGCCGGACCCAAAACCTGGCCCGTAGCGACCGCCGCGATCGCCGGATGAGGTAGCCATCCCAGGCCCCAGACGGCAACCCCTGGAGCCAGCTTCGGCGCCCGGCGGGTCAAACTGCTGCCCAAGGGATCGGACCCCGAGCCAGACCGCCGTTACGCTGCCACCCTCTGCAAGATGGCAGTGGTGAGATTCGGGGCCGTTAAAAATCAGCTGCCGAATACAGCAGACTTCGCCTGGATTTTTCGTTCAGGGGAATTTCCGCAAGGGGAGGTTTTGATGTCAGAAATGCATTTCAACAGACGAAGAAAAAGCCTCGACGATTTCTCGCAAAGGCTTGATTTCCAACAGCAAAATTCTTGGCTCCCCGACCTGGACTCGAACCAGGGACCTGCGGATTAACAGAACGAGCCACCCTGAATTTTATGGTTTACAAGCTGAAGATTTTTAAGAACTTTTCGACTTGCTGCCCTGGCCGACTGAATACACCGAACCTATGCCGAACCTCTATGGCCGGCGCTACCACATCACTTCAAGAAACTCGAAACGAATCAACGAGTTACCGCTGATTTTCGCCGAACTGAAACCGATCATCGGAAAACCGTCACGGTATTTGGTAGGATTTTCTTATGTTTTTTCGCAGGCCTGTTGCAGATCGCAGAAAATTGATCCTGTATTTTCACCGTCGATTCACCCATCTGCGTTCCGCTGGAAACGTTACCGCTGCTGTGTTCCTTGACCACGATGCAGGGTCAATCACCAATGATAATTCCTGAGGAAACTGGCTCAATTTCGCGCGATCGCCAACAGAAGATGCACCTTGTAAGTCGTTTCAACTGTGAGATGAAGCTCCCAGCAACCGATTGCAGCCAGTTTAGGCGAAGGTCCTAGTCAATTCAATTCTATTAGTCAGTTTGCGTGTCGTCTTCCAAATCTTTTTCTGTAGATTCGCTTGCGTCCATTTTGGCCGCGAGTTCAAGTAGCTGAATTCGCGTATCTTCATATTGGCCCGCTAACATTTGAATTAGCTGGTCGCGGACCTCCCTACGGTCTTTGGCAAAATGTGCACGTTTGTGATCGTTCGAGCAAATCGCAGCAACGTTCCATATCTCGTCTGGTCCCCGACAGTTTCGCGGAATCACGTGATGCGCTTCCAGGTAATACCCTCCTTGTGCAGTCTCAAATCCCAGCTCTCCGCACAATTCACATCTACCGTCAGCAGCGCGTTTCTTTGCCTGTCGCGCGACTTCAGGATCACGGGTGTATGTTGTTGTTAAGGTAGTTTGCGTGTCCGGTTTCTCGTCGCCTGGCTTCGTGCTGTTCGATGGTGGCGGTTCCTCGGGGGAAGGCGAAGTCACTTCATCTGCGTCTGACTGTGGTGGATGAGGCTTGGCTTCTGTTGGATTTTTAGCTTGCAGTGATTCCTTGTACTCGGCCTGTGGATCGAAGTCCTCTGGCTGCGGCACGCTGCGAATCACGACGATGTTCCCGGTATCAGGATCTATATGGTGCGGCCACCAAAGCTCGTGATCAAGAACGCGTTTGTCCGCATGGTCTCTCTCTTTTTGATTCTTGTTTTTGCTAATGCGGCCGTCCACGACTGCTACATGAATTGGAAGCTTTCTCATGTATGCGGTGTTGACCAAATTGTGGACCGCATACGCACGGTGAATCTGCGACGTTTCAGCTCTACCGGAATTCTTATCTGCCCAGTCTCGTGATCCTTCAACGAAGAAGATCTTTCCATCTTCCTCGATTAGGTCATTGAACCATTGAAGCATCACGTTAGGGCCCTCTGCCTTGCCAAAACACCAATCGTAAATTGACGCTCCTTCTGGAATGCCCAGCTCTTCAATGATGTTAATGATGTTTTGCTTTTCGGTAGGGCGTAAATCAGCACGCGTTGTCATCTTCTTGCCTCTAATTAAATTGCGAGATCGACAGGTTTTCGTGGCGCTATGAGCTGCACAATCGTATGCCAGCTAAAGTCATGTTGACCCGTTGTGAAGATCGTTTTTCCAAAGCGGTCCGAGTCACCCGATAAAAATTAAATTATGCGTTTCAAAAAAAATATGGTTTGAAAATCAAATCGGAATCAAATGTCTTTGGTGCCTCACCGTTGATGGATATGAGTGCTGATTGCCGGTAGCACGACTCGGTGCAGCGCATTAGCTTGTCAGACACTTGATCACTTTGCATTTGCGATTGGTAGTGGAATTGAGCTCAGCGAGCCGATGGACTCATCTGCGAAAAAAACCTTGATGATATTGGATCCATTTCCCTGCCATTTACCTTGCGTTATTAGCCATTTTCTAACGAATTCTTCCACCGTCTTACGTGCATTTTCGCGCTGAAACTGTATGTAGCTTGGTGTCGACGCTTTAACCGCGAGGGTTTGGGTTATTGACTTTTCGAGTAGATCGAGCTCGGTGTGGCCGGTCAAGAACGACCATGTTCCGGAAGAAAATCGCTGCAAACGTGCCGTGTCAATTGCAACCGGAAGTGTTGGCTTCACAGTTGGGGCAATAACTATGAACGTTTTGTCCCTTACGATAACTTTCCAGTCACGTGCGAGTTCGATGTGGTAGTTGAATACTGCAGGCACCCGAATTTGGGTTACGGTCTGGCCAAGCGATATGACGCCAAGGAATCGGTGATTTGTGCTTGCTTGGAAGGTTTCGGATGAGTTGAGGGTGCTTACTTGTAGTAATCCACCTTTGGTTCGGATGACCTCTACTCGATCAGGCGAAGCCAGTTGCACTTCATATTTTCGATCGTCGCTGACTAGTTTCCAGGTCAAGAATGCGTTTGTAAATAGGCTTGCAGCCAAAACAAGAAAGAAGGTCTTTGCTATTTTGGTGAAATGTGTGGACAACGATCGTCGCGTCAAATGTTCCTCGATTAAGTAAGGGAAGGCAGTTTTGCATCAGGACATCGCTGCCGCTTTCGGCACCAACACCATTCTCGCCTTCAACGACACCAGCGGATTACCGGTACCCGTGCTCGCTTGGATCGTATTCGATACCGACGAGACCCGCTGCTGAACTAAAGACGCCGTCTGAAAATACTAAACGCCCCACGTTCTTGTAGTAGAGCGTCATTTGCATCCGGCCCGATCCGAAGAAAAATGGTATCCACATCTTGCCGGTCACCTTCGATGTCATGTATGAGTACGGTCCAGCAAGGTCGGCCACTTCGCGCTGACCCATGCCAATTTCAAGTTTAGAGAACTTGCTGTTCGCCAGTTGCTCACCTTCGATGTAGCCCTTCCAGTCACCAAGGCCCTTGACTTTCTTCACGGTTCTTGGCAACGCCATGTCAGCGGCGCTTTTGTCTGTGGATGCAGTGGCCGGTTGCGCTGCATTTGTCGATGCGTCACCGGCAGGGGGGGTTGTCACGCAGCCAGCCAATGCCATAGCGGACACCAAAATGCTTAATCGTTTTCTCATACCTGCCTTTATTGAGTTGCGGTTTGACGTGGACGTTCCGCATGCAGCATCGTCCATCGCTGGACAAATATTTATATAATTAAAACATACCATAAAGTCCTTTAAGTTGTTGCAAATCAATTAAATCGCTGTTGTCTGCCCCCAAGAATCCTAAGCATTGATTGGAAGATTTGTTCTCTTAGACAAGCAAATACTAGGGTTGATGAAACGCCGCTTACGGGCTGCCACGACAATGAACCAAAAAAGACTGGCAAAGAGCGACGGTGATCCCGACTGGTGCCAAAACCTGGCCCGTAGCGACCGCCGCGAGCGCAGGATGAGGTAGCCATCACCGGTACCGGAGGGCAGCCCCTGGAACCAGTTTCGGTGCCCGGCGGGTGAAGCCGCGCCCGAGGGAATCGCACCCCCGAGCCGGGCTTGCTGACCGTTACGCTGCCACCGCATGTTCCGGGCTTGTCATCGCAGGTTCCTCCACCTTTGCCACCTTCACCGTCTCCCGTGTCGCACCCCTGGTTGCCAACGATGCGCTGTTGGCTGCCTCCTGCAACGTGGCCAGTGACAGATGAGCATAACGTTCCGTCACCTTGGCATCGCTGTGGCCCAGTATCTTCTGGACTTCGTA
>DHXL01000214.1:12685-13703 GCA_002415335.1 Oxalobacteraceae bacterium UBA5157 | reverse complement strand
GTTGGTCATCAACTCGGTTTCGAGATGCATGAACACCTTGACGCGCCAGGTCCAGCGCACGGTGTCGACCAGCCATTTGTCGGCCGCACGGCCCTGATTGCTGATCGCGAAGCGCGCGGCGATGCGGCCTTCGCATGGATTATGCGGCGCATCCCATTTCGGCTTTTCTTCCTCGCTGTCGAGCCGCAGCACGACGGTCAGCATCTCTTCGCGGCGGCCGCGAAACAGCGCCAACGCGCGGTGCGATGGGATCGTGCCGATGGTTTCCGAGTAGTCGAAATAATCGGCGAATTTTTCGCCGGCATCCTGCTTGCCGTCGATAACTTTGGATTCGACGATGCCGTGTTCGGTCAGGTATTCGCGCAATGCCTGCAACAGCGCCGCGTCTTCCGCGAAGCGCTCCATCAGGATTTGGCGCGCGCCATCCAGCGCCGCCTTGGCGTCCGGCACGCCCGGATTGTCGGACGCACCGTCGACCTTGAAGCCCGGCTTCAGGTACTTGGCGGCCTCGTCTTCGGGATTCAGGGTCGGGTCGGCCAGCAACGCATCGGCCAGGGGCGTCAAACCGGCTTCGGCCGCGATTTGCGCCTTGGTGCGGCGCTTTTGTTTGTACGGCAGGTACAAGTCTTCCAGCCGGGTCTTGTCTTCGGCATGCATGACCGCATCGTGCAATGCGGGAGTCATCTTGCCCTGCTCTTCGATCGACGCCACGATGGCCGCGCGCCGGTCCTCCAGCTCGCGCAAGTAGCGCAGCCGCTCTTCCAGCAGGCGCAATTGAATATCGTCCAGTCCGCCGGTGATTTCCTTGCGATAGCGCGCGATGAAGGGCACGGTTGCTCCCTCGTCCAGCAGGGCGATGGCGGCGGCGACCTGTGCCGGTTTGGCAACAAGTTCGAGGGCAAGGCGTTGTTCTATGGAAGGCAGCATGGAAACAGGATAAATGAGGAAGGGAGTCCAGAATGATACGCAGTTGGCGCAAATGCGCCAGTCTTGACATATACGATCTTTCATCCGCTTC
>DHXL01000214.1:0-12455 GCA_002415335.1 Oxalobacteraceae bacterium UBA5157 | reverse complement strand
GAAAGTCGGAATCCCCTTGTGGGGCAGACGCGCAAGGCGGCGTTATTTAGCCGTTTCCTTGTCGGTTGCGGGAAAAGCCTGCGCAAACGCGAGTATCACCTCGCGTACCACTTTACGTTGCGGGGCCGGCAGGTTGATGAACGCCTCGAACGCTTCCCGTTCCTGGTAGCCGATCACTTCTTCCCAGCGTGCGCGGCGCTGGTCGACCCGCTGCGCAATTTCTTCGCCGAAGCGCAAGGCCTGTGGAGTGAGCAGCAGCCATTCGGCCAAGACTTCCAGCTTGTCTTGCCCGGGCAGGGACTGTCCGAGCAACCAGCGCCGCACCCCGTGCAAGGTCATCGGTTTGCCCCAATAGCGCAAGTTGAACTCGCGCTCCAGCACGGATGGCTTGGCTTCGTAGCCGGCCCGCTCCATCGCTTCGCGTAACCGTTGTGCAAACTTCTCTTTCGCATTTTCCATCCGTAGAACTTACCTGCGCCTCGAGTTTTTTGAGTAACTCTTTTTCAACTATAATCACTGCATTAATTAATTTGTAGTAAAGTATGTTGTTCCCTTAATGCGATTTCGCGATCATGCCGAAAAAGCCTTTGAATGCAACCCAAGAGCCGCGATCGCTCACGGTTCGCCGCCCGGCGTTGCGCGTTCGCGAGTTGGCCGAGGCGGTGCTGTTGGTGTTCGGCGCGACACCATTGCCGCAGCACAGCAACCCGCAGCGGCATCTCGGGCGGATCGTCATCGACGACCAAACATGGCTGGTACTGGCCGATTCGCCGAACCGGACCACGAACGCGATGACGTTGCATCATGCGCTGGCGCTGCTCGACAAATTCGACGGAGGCTGGGATCGCGTGGTCGTGCTGGGCTGGCGCTTTCATCCCGCAATCGGCGCCGCCATCGCGGCGTTGAACGACGATCGACTCGACGTGCGCGCGATCCCATACGATCTGCAGCACCGCATCGTGCAGTGCCGCGCGCGCCAGGCGCTTGCGGACGCGGTAAGCTTTGACTCTCAATACCTGGCTCTGAAGCATGTGACGCGCACGCAATTCACCGCGTGCGCGCCCGAGTTGTTGATCATAGGCCTGGATAATTACATTTTGCTGTCGCCGCAGGCGATCGAACTTGACCACCTCAATCGCGCCAACTTGAATGCGGTGCTCACGCGGAAGCCGCTATCGCTGATCGAATATTGGGCGGTCGATCCCGCTTATGACGGCGCGACTTTCAATCCGGTCTGGCACAGTTACTGCGGCAATGCCAGCAGGAATCGCCACGCGCAATGGGTTCAGACCCAGGCTGTGCTGAGTTTGCCGCCGCATGCGGGGGAGCGGCGCGTGCGGGTGCGCGCGGTCGACATTTTCAGGCAGCAGGCCGAAGTGGAGATCAGGGTGGCGGCGCCATGCACCGCTTGGCGCCGAGAATGATTCCGGCGCGCGACGGGCATGGCCGGCAAGCCGCTTTCGCGACTGCTCGGCGTACATGCAATGTGCGCTTCCTTTATTTGGCGGCCGCCTGCTGGGCAATCCAGCGATCGATCTGTTGCTCCAGCAGCGCGAGCGGCATCGCACCATTGTCGATTACCGCGTTGTGAAAGCGCCGCAGATCAAACTTGGCGCCAAGGATCGCGCGTGCTTTTTCCCGTAAGGCGGTAATCTTCAACTGGCCGATCTTGTAGCCGAGCGCCTGGCCAGGCCAGACGATATAACGATCGACTTCCACCTCGTTATCGTGCGGAGGATTGGCGGTGTTCGCGTTCATGTAGGCAATCGCCTGCTCGCGGGTCCAGCCGAGCGCGTGGATGCCGGTATCGACCACCAGCCGCGCGGCGCGGAATAGTTCCGCGTCGAGATTGCCGAACCGGGAATACGGATCTGCATAGAAGCCCATGTCCTTGCCCAGGCCTTCCGCGTACAAGGCCCAGCCCTCGCCAAACGCGACGTACCAGCCGAAGCGCCGGAAATTGGGCAGCGCCTTGATCTCCTGTGCACGCGCGATCTGCAGGTGATGGCCCGGCACCGATTCATGCAGCGTAAGTGTCTCCATACCCCATTTCGGTCGCGAGTCGAGCTTGGATAGATTGGCTACAAAATAACCGGGGCGGGTTCCGTCCGGCGTGCCGCCCTCGTAATACGCCGCCGGCTGATTTGCGGCACCCGGGTCGGGCACCGGCTTTACAGCGACGACCGAGTGTGGCAGCGTCGCGAACAGCTTCGGCAGCTGTGCATTCGCGCGCGCCAGAATGGCGCGATAGCCGGCCAGCAAGTCGTCCGCTGAGGTGTAATAGAAGCGCGGATCGGTGTTCAGAAATGCGACAAATTCGCGAAAGCCGCCGTCGAAGCCGGCTTGCTTGATGACCGTCTTCATTTCGGCCTGAATGCGCGCCACTTCCTGCAGGCCCAGTTGATGAATTTCCTGCGGCGTCATCGCGGTGGTGGTGTTCTCCCTCACCGCAAATGCATAGTACGCCGGACCGCCGGGCAGACTCGACGCGGCGATCGTGTTGCGGCAAGCCGGCAGGTATTCTGCGCGCAGGAAGGTTTCCAGCTTGCGGAAAGCCGGTGCGACCTGCTGCTGCAGCAGCGCCGTACCGTCACGCAGGAAGGCGGCCCGCGTCTCGGCCCGGATGGAAGGCGGCATTCGCAGGAACGGCGCGTCCAGCGGCCCCGATTCCAGCTTTGCGACAAACTCCTCGATCTGGTCGGGAACGATGCGCATCGTGACTGCCGGTGCGACCCAGCCGGTTCGCATGCCCTCCCGCAGTTGCTCGATCACGCCATCTACGTGCTTCGGCAGCGCGCGCAGGCGGGCCAGGTAATTGGTGTAATCGCGCGCATTGGTAAACGGCATCTGGGCGACGAGCTGTGGAAAGCTGATTTGAATTCCGTCGATCTGCGAGATCGGCTGCGCGTTATATGGGAAGAACCCGGCGCGCTGTATCGCCGTTTCTTTTTCATACACGAACAAGTCGTAGGAAATCAGATCCTGGCCCTGCAGTGCGTTGCGGTCGATCAGCCTGGCTTGCGCCAGCATGTCGATTTGATGCGCGTTGGCGGCACGGCTCGCCGCCAGCGAAGTATCGGACAGACTATCGTTATAGCGGGTGTCGCCAACCATCGTCGCGAACTCGGGCGAGTTGCGCATGGTCCATTGCCAGTCGGCGTCGAACAGGGCGTTGCTTTGCTGCTGTGGCGTGACCGCATGGGTAAGCGGTGTAATCACGAAGAACAGGATGGCCAACAGGATCTTCTGCATACGGGGCTCCTTCGGTAAAGGTCAGGCATTCTAGCAAAAGCAGGCCGGTCGCGGTCCGAGACGCTGCGGCGCATGACCGGCGCCGAATCAGGGATAATATCGTCACTGTGCCCGCGCTCGCCCGGCGCATCACGAATAATCCGACAACGCATGCAACTCAACCTGGAAGACATCCGCAGCATCGTGGGCGACGTCGTATACGACCGTGGCCTGGCTTACATGCGGTCCTGCCGGGTTCTGACGCTCACGCAGCGAGCCGGCGCGATTGACGCCACCGTGCGCGGGAGCGGGCGCAATATCTACGCGCAGGAAATTGCCGTGTCGAGCGGTGGCGCCGGCTTTGATATCGCCGGTCACTGCTCGTGCCCGGTTGGCTACAACTGCAAGCACGTGGCGGCGGTATTGATCGAAGCGTTAAGCAGGAAGCAGGCGCTTGGGGCGACCGCCTCGGCACCGATTGACGAGACTGCGCCGGCGGCGCCGGCCGCGATCCCCGATGCAGTCGCGGCATGGCTGCAAAGGGTCGAAAGCGCGGCCGCTGCCATTCGCCCGCCGCCCGCGCCGGAGCAGGACGCCAAGGCCAGGAAAGGGACCGATTACCGGCTAATTTTCGTGCTCGCGCCGACGCCGAGGTCGGGACACGCGAGTTTATCCGCCTGCAAGGCGCGCCTGCGCGTCAATGGAGAAATTGCGGCCGCGGACCAGGTGCGCGACCTGCAGCGTGCACTGTCGAATCCGCCCGGTTATATCCGCGCGGGCGACGAGGATCTGCTTCGTCTCTTTATTGCGATGCAGGACGTCACGCACTACACCAATCCCTACTGCGAGCCGAAAGGGATCATCGGCGCGCAGTTGTTGCGCATGCTGCTCGATCAGCAAAAACTGCTGTGGGCGAATTCGCTGGCGGACTTATCGCGAGGGCTGGTTCATCCGCTCAAGGCGGCACCGCTTCGGCGCGCCAACCTGGTGTGGCAGGAAGATGACAATCGCCTGCGTCTCGCATGGCGGTTCGAAGCGCAGGCTGACAACCATCAGGCATCGGCAGCGAGCCGCATGATCGATTACGTGCTGATCACCGATCCGCCATGGTACGTGGACAATTTATCATGCGGCGAGTTGATCCTGCTGCACGACGGTGATCCAGTCGACGCCGACGCGGTGCTGGCGCTGGTGGCGCAAACGCCCGCGCTCGATCGCAAGCATGCGTTCGCGGTGTCGCAGCAGATGGTGACGCGTGGCCTGGCCGCGATCATGCCGCTGCCGGCCAGGCTGCCGCAGGTAGTCCGAACCGATGTGGCAGCCGACATGACACTGCATCTGGATAGCGTGGCACATTCCGGCGGCAGCCAACGCACGGGGGCAGCCGGCGTGACGTGGGCCGATTATGCAATGCTGCTGGTTTCGTACGACGGCCAGCAGGTGACGCTCGATGGTGCCGAACCTGCACCGCGGGCGGTGATCCGGCACAGCGCGCAGGGAATAGAGAAAATCATTCGCGACCACGCCGCCGAGCGCGCCGCGCTGCAGCTTCTTGCGGATGCCGGCTTGACCCCGCTTGCGGAATCCGGCTCCGCGCAACGGCCGCTGCCGGCGGGCGCGCTCGGCTTGCCGAGTTCAACGGCGTGGCTGAGATTTGCCGCCGACGTGCTGCCCGTACTCGAAGCGCGCGGCTGGCACATCAGGAAAATGCCCGGCTACCGCTTCGATCTGGTCGAGGTCGAGGATTGGTATGCCGAGGTCGGCGAGGAGAGCGGCAATGCATGGTTCGACCTGGAACTCGGCATCGTCGTCAATCAGGCGCGCGTCTCGCTGTTGCCGGTGCTGGTGGCACTGATCCGCGGCGCGCCCCGCGACTTCGATCAGTCGGCGCTGGCGCAGTACGCCGATGCCGATCAATTGCTGGCGACGCTACCCGGCGGCGCGCGCGTGGCATTGCCATGGGGGCGTATCAAGCCGATCCTGAACACGCTGGGCGAGCTCTACTTCGCCGATGATAGACCCGGCGCCGGCGCCGGCATCCGCCTGTCGACGCTCGATGCGGCGCGCCTGGCGGAACTTGCGGACGGCGTGCAACTGCGCTGGCTGGGCGGTGAACGGCTACGCGCGATCGGCAAGAAATTGAACGGATTCGGCGGCCTGCGAAAGTGCGTGCCGCCGCAAGGTTTGCGCGCCACCTTGCGCGATTATCAGGGCGAAGGTGTGGCATGGCTGCAGTTTCTGCGCGAGTACGACCTGGCCGGCATCCTGGCCGACGACATGGGTCTGGGCAAAACCATCCAGGCGCTGGCGCACATCCTGATCGAAAAAGAAGCGGGCCGCCTGACCCGGCCTGCGCTGGTGATCGCGCCCACCAGCCTGATGAGCAACTGGCAGGAGGAAGCGGCCCGCTTCGCGCCCGACCTGCGCGTGTTGCTGCTGCACGGCAAGGACCGGCTGCAACGCTTCGATGCAATCGACCGCCACGACCTCGTCCTGACCACCTATGCGCTGCTGCCGCGCGACGAAGAAAAATTACGTGAACACAGCTACCATCTGCTGATCCTGGATGAGGCGCACTACATCAAGAACGCGCGTTCCAAGGCTGCGCAAAGCGCGAGCCTGCTGCGCGCTCGTCATCGAATCTGCTTGACTGGCACGCCGCTGGAAAACCATCTGGGCGAGCTGTGGTCGCAATTTCATTTTCTGCTACCCGGCCTGCTCGGCGATGAAAAGACCTTCAACAGCGGGTTCCGCGGCCCCATTGAGAAACAAGGCGACGAATTGCGCCGTGCCTTGCTGATACGCCGCATCAAACCCTTCCTGCTGCGCCGTACCAAGGACAAGGTGGCGAAAGAGCTTCCGCCCAAAACCGAGATGGTGCGCACGGTGGAACTGTCCGGTGCGCAACGCGATCTGTATGAAACGGTGCGACTCGCGATGGACAAGAAAGTGCGTGACGAAATCGCGAAAAAAGGCGTCGCGCGCAGTCAGATCGTGATCCTGGAAGCGCTGCTGAAATTGCGCCAGGTCTGTTGCGATCCGCGCCTGGTCAAGTCCGGTGCCGCGACGAAACCCGGTGCATCGTCGGCCAAATTGACCGAACTGATCGAGATGCTCGACGCGTTGCTGGAAGAGGGTCGCAGGATACTGATTTTTTCGCAATTTACCAGCATGCTGGCGCTGATCGAAGCCGAACTCGACGCGCGCGGCATCGCGTATGCACTGCTGACCGGCGACACCAGGGATCGCGCCGCCGCCGTGCGTTCGTTTCAGCAAGGCGAGGTGCCGATCTTCCTGATCAGCCTGAAGGCCGGCGGGGTCGGGCTCAACCTGACCGCCGCCGATACCGTGATCCATTACGACCCATGGTGGAATCCGGCTGCGGAAAACCAGGCATCCGACCGCGCTTGGCGCATCGGGCAGGACAAGCCGGTGTTCGTCTACAAGCTGATCGCCAAGGGCACGCTGGAAGAAAAGATTCAAGCGCTGCAACAAAAGAAAGCCGACCTGGCGCGCGCCATGCTGTCGGACGGTGTGGCGCAGGATTTGAAGATCACGCAGGATGACTTGCAAGCGATTTTTGCGCCGTTGCAGGAATAAGATATTTGCGGGGATTTATCTGAAGGAACAAATATTGACGCAGGGTGGGCTGGGGTAGAACGATTTTTTCATGTCGAAGGGGCTACACAACGACTCAAATCTTACCTAGCCATTATTTTATAGGTTGAAACTTTGGTGAGTATTTCACCAGTCTCGTTATTAAACATCCAGATTCCGGTAAGTGAAAACGGGATTTCCTTCGTCACTACATACGTGTCATCAGACAGCTCAATATGGCTGGTTGTATAGAGATAAGGTGACTCGATGGTTCCCACGACTAACTGCAAGGCATCAATATGCATTGAACCATTTAAGCTGGTATTGCGATTTGTCAATATTTGTGCCAACAAAGGAACGAGATAGGATAATCTTTGCGGGGAGGAACTTTCAATAATCGCGACCTCATGATCGATTTGGAAATAACAGGATGATTTTTCCTGATCCATCACTGTCCGAATCTGACCCTTGTAGTACTCCCCCATTTTCGGTGGCAGGAACGCTATCTCGCATCGCCAACCTACCAATTCAACGCCCTCTGGACCCACAGTAAAGCCGGATGAATCATAACGATATGGCGATGCAGGTCTTCGAAATTATCCGGTTCAAGCGCCTCGCCTCTTCCATTTAAATACGCTACCTCGCCGTCGTTTGCGTCGAAACATCCCCGGTCTTTACGCCGCCGCTCGCGCGCTCGATTCCCGCCAAGTCTTGCCAGCTTTGCACTTCGCCAAACCCCTGTGCGGTAAGTAAATCGCGCACGTTCGCGGCTTGGTCATAGCCATGCTCCATCAACAGCCAGCCGCCGGATTCGAGATGCGTTGCGGCGCCGGCGATGATGCTGCGCAAGGCCGACAAGCCGTCAGCGTGATCGGTCAGCGCCGCCAGCGGCTCGTAGCGCAAATCGCCTTGTGACAGGTGGGCGTCACCGCTGACGATGTAGGGCGGATTAGCGACGATGATATCGAAGCGCTGGCCGGCCAGTGCCTGGTACCAGTCGCTGAGCAGAAAATTGACACTGACGCCGTGCGTTGCTGCGTTGAGCCGCGCGATTTCCAGCGCGTCGGTACTGGCGTCGAGCGCCGTGACCGACGCATCGGGTCGGCTGTGTGCGATGGCGATCGCAATCGCGCCGGAGCCGGTGCCCAGATCGAGCACGCGGCCATTTTGCGACAGCCGTTCCAACGCCAGATCAACCAGCAATTCGGTGTCGGGCCGGGGAATCAGTACCGCCGGCGTGACCGCGAAAGCCAAGCCATAGAATTCGCGCTTGCCGACGATATAGGCGATCGGCTCGCCCTGAATGCGGCGCTGAAATAGCGCGGTCAGGCGCTGCGTTTCTTCTTGCGTGAGCACGCGTTCGGAGCGGGTGATCAACTGCACCCGCGACAGTTGTAGCGCATGCATGATCAGGATGCGCGTCTCCAGCGGGTCGAGCGGCGCACTGTTCAGTAGCGCGGCAATCGAGCTTCCGGGCGCCACCGAAAACGCCGGTGCAGGCACAGACGCGCTGGCGTCGGCTGGCATCAGCGGCTGCGCCTGAACGCGACCCAGCCCAGCGTGATCGCGAACAGCGCGAACCAGATCAGCGCCCACAGCGGCATCGAGAGGCCGAGGATCGGCGGATAGACGGTGGTGCACATGCCGTCCGCATAGAACAGGAAGGGCATCAGCTTCGCGGTGGCGATCGTGTTCAACGATGTTTCCAGCGGATCGATGCCGCACGAGACCGTCGGATGCGCGAGAATCCACACATGGTAGAGCGCCACGCCGCCGCCGGAGAGTGCCGCCAGCAGCCCCAATAGTGCGCCGGCCTTCAGGGCGCGCTGTGGCAAGGCGGCCGTCGCCAGGCAAATCAGGACGATCGCGGCAAATGCGTAGCGTTGAAGCACACAGAGCGGGCAGGGCAGTTGTTTCATCACGAACTGCATGAAGAGGCCGACGCCCAACAGGGACAGCGATGCCAACGCGGCGACAATCAGGATGGGTTTTGAGGTTTTCATATTTTTGTCATCGGTAAGTGGTGATTGAGTCAGGAACTATGATGCCGCACCGTGCCGGATGGTTCCCGGGCCGGGACTAGGCCGATTCGCCCAGTGCCGCCAGCAATTCGGCCTGGTGCTCGGACGCCAGCGCGTTGGTCAAATCCTCGAGATCGCCGTCCATGATGAAGTCGAGCTTGTACAGTGTCAAATTGATGCGGTGATCGGTCATCCGTCCCTGCGGAAAGTTGTAGGTGCGGATCCGTTCGCTGCGGTCGCCCGATCCGATCAGCGACTTGCGGGTGGCCGCTTCCTTGGCCTGCTGTTCGCGCAATTGCACGTCCTTGATGCGCGCGGCCAGCACCTTCATCGCCTGTGCCTTGTTCTTGTGCTGGCTGCGATCGTCCTGGCATTCAACCACGATGCCGGTCGGTAGATGGGTCAGGCGCACTGCGGAGTCGGTCTTGTTGATGTGCTGGCCGCCGGCGCCGGATGCGCGGAAGGTGTCGATCCGCAGATCGGCCGGATTGATGTTGACGTCCTCGACTTCATCGGCCTCCGGCATGATCGCCACGGTGCAGGCCGACGTATGGATGCGGCCCTGGGTTTCGGTGGTCGGCACGCGCTGCACGCGATGGCCGCCCGACTCGAACTTGAGGCGCGAATACGCGCCGAAGCCGACGATGCGCACGATCACTTCCTTGTAACCGCCGACCTCGGAAGGCGACTCCGAAATCATCTCGACCTGCCAGCGATTGCGCTCGGCGAAGCGGGTGTACATGCGCAACAGGTCGCCGGCGAACAAGGCCGCTTCGTCGCCGCCGGTGCCGGCGCGGATTTCGAGAAAGATATTGCGCTCGTCGTTCGGGTCCTTCGGCAGCAGCATCTTCTGCAAGTCGGTTTCGAGCTGCTCCATGCGCGCCTTGGCGGCTGAAATTTCTTCCTGGGCGAACTCTTTCATGGCCGGATCGGACAGCATCTCCTGCGCGGTCTTGACGTCGTTGTCGGCTTGCGTATAGGCGCCGTACAACGCGACCAGCGGATTGAGTTCGGCATGTTCGCGCGTCAGCTTCCGGTAGTTGTCCAGGTCGGCGGTGACGTCCGGTTGCATCAGCAGATTGTTCACTTCTTCCAGCCGATTGCTCAGCTGGTCGAGTTTGGAAAGCATCGAGGGTTTCATTTACTGGTGTCCGTCTTGACGTTCTTAAATATTGTGGGAAAGAGTTAAGCGTAGCGCTACTCTGTCCCCAACTGATTAAAATGCGGCAACGCGGGGTTGCCAGTGCGCGTGCAGTGGCGGGGAGGCCCGCTAGCGCTTGGTGCGGAACAGTTGCGGCAGCAGCGCGACCAGGCGCGCGCGTTCGTCGCCATGGGCATTGTGCAAGGCCTGTTGCGGGCCGTGCAGGAATTTGGCAGTCAGTCCACGCGATAGCGCTTCCAGCACCACGTCGATATTTTCGCCCTTGGCCAGCAGCCTCTTGGCACGCTCCAGCTCGATCATGCGCATGGCCTCGCTGCTTTCGTGCAGGTCCTGGATCAACGGTACCACGCTGCGCGTGTCGACCCAGTGCATGAACGATTGCACGCGGGTTTCGATGATGGCTTCGGCCTGCGCGACAGCGGCCTTGCGATTTTCCATCCCGGTTTGCACCGCCGCGCCGAGGTCGTCGACGGTGTATAGGAAGACGTCGTCGAGGCGGCCGATTTCGGTTTCGATATCGCGCGGTACCGCCAGGTCAACCATGAACATCGGCTTGTGGCGGCGCGACTTGATCGCGGTTTCGACCAGGCCGAGGCCGATGATCGGCAGCGAGGACGCGGTGCACGACACTACGATGTCGAAGCTGGCCAATTGCTCCGGCAAGTCAGCCAGGCGGATCGCGCGGCCGTTGAAGCGATGCGCCAACATTTCGCCGCGCTCCAGGGTGCGGTTGGCGATGGTCAGCGTTTTCGGATTTTGCGCCGCGAAGTGGGTAGTGCACAGCTCGATCATTTCGCCGGCGCCGATGAACAGCACGTGCTGCTCCGAAATCTTGTCGAAGATCCGCTGCGACAATCGTACTGCCGCGGCCGCCATCGAGACGCTGTGCGCGCCGATCTCGGTGGTGCTGCGCACTTCTTTCGCGACCGCGAATGTGCGCTGGAACATTTGATGCAAGTACGTGCCCAGCCCGCCGGCCGCCTCGGACTGGCGCACGGCTTCCTTCATCTGACCGAGAATTTGCGGCTCGCCCAGCACCATCGAATCGAGTCCGGAAGCGACGCGGAACGCGTGGCGCACCGCATTATCCTGCGGCAGCGTGTACAGGTAAGGCCGCAACTCGGCGTATGGCAGCTTGTGATAATCAGCCAGGAAATGGGCCGTGGCGTCGATCGCCGCATCGACGCCGCTACCGGCACCGTCGGGCAAATGGCTGGCCGCATACAGCTCGGTGCGGCCGCACGTCGACAGGATCGCGGCCTCGTCGGCGTAGCCGGCCGCGTTCGAGCGGCCGAACCACGCGCGCGCCGACGCCACCGCCTGACCGATTTCGTCGGCCGGAAAGGCTACCTTTTCGCGCAGCGAGACGGGCGCGGTGGTGTGGTTGAGGCCGACGGCGAGCAGTTGCATTCTGGGAGAAAATGATCCGAAGGGTTATCGCACCCTATTATAGCTTGTTGCTTATTGGCATAAGCGGCATAAGGGCCGGATTGGGCCGGAACAGCGGCAGCGTGAGCGTGAAGCGGGTCCCTTCGCCGGCCACGCTGGAAAATACGATGCTGCCTTGATGCCGCTCCAGGACCGTCTTGACGAATACCAAACCAAGGCCGATGCCTTCGTGGCGCGGCTGGTTCGGCAGGTCGACGCGCTGAAAGCGGCGGAACAGTTTGGTCTGGTCGGCCACGGCGATGCCGTAGCCCTGGTCGCTGATGCAGCACACGAGTCGCGTGTGCTGCACGCGCACGCTACAGACGATGCGCGTGTTCTCCGGGCTGTAATTGATGCCGTTCGACAGCAGATTGGTCAGCGCCCGCGTCACCAGCGCGCGGTCCACCTGCACCGGATATTCGCCGGCCTCGATGTCGGCCGTGATCGCGATTTGCTTGCTGGTGGAAAGCGACCACATTTCATCGGTGGCATCGAACAACAGATCCTGGAAGTCGACTTCTTCCAGGCGATATTCGTGCGATTCGGCGCGTGACAGCTGCACGAAGTTGTCGGCCAGGCCGAGCGTCTTGCGCGCCGCTTTCTCGATACGGGAAAAGAATTCCGGTTGCGCGATCGCCGAGCTCGGTTCTTGTTGCAGTTCCAGCATCGCCAGGATCGACGCTTGCGGCGCGCGCATGTCGTGCGACAAGAAGCGCAAGGTTTCATCGCGGCTGCGCTCGACCTGGCGAATCGTGGAAATGTCGACCACGCTCACAATCCAGCCGGTCAGCTCGCCGCTCGCGGCGTGGCATGGCGCGCTCTTCAGCAGCAGATCGCGGCCTTGCTGATCGCGCACAGCGACGCCATTGGCGAGCGTCTTCCCCCGTTCCACCTGAAGCAGGTCGCCCCAGTCAAAGCGGGCATTGGCCGCCTGGTCGACCGGCTGCGGCGAATGCAGTTGGGCAAACACGTCGTAGACCGATTTCCCACAAGGGGACTCCGACTTGCTATCCGCT
>DHXL01000137.1:8574-9583 GCA_002415335.1 Oxalobacteraceae bacterium UBA5157 | reverse complement strand
ACCGCGATCGAAATTTTCGATGGCTCAAATCCAACCACGGCGCCGTTGCGCCGGATGATCCGATAGTCGGCCAGGCTCAAAGTGTGGGCGGACGGAGTGGTAGTGCTGGGAGCGAGAACCGATACGAGACCGGATTCGGGGACGGATTTGGCGGAAATTTCTTGAGATGAGTGCATAAAATTAAGCCTCCTTGAGTAATCGTTGTGGACAGCTTTGCCGTCGCTTATGGTTGTAGTTAGAACGCCCGATGCAGCCGGGGTTCACTCAGATACTGCCCGCGCGCCCGGTATGCCAAGCGCAGTGTTCATGGTGCGGTCGTCGCTAACCATGGATAAAAATCTAAAAGGGGGAGGGTCTGTTCTCAGGCCCAAGCCAACGTCAAAACCACTGCATTTTTGCTTGCTTTTGCATTGAGAATCGAATCGAAAGGGCCAAATGAGAAAATCACATCGTCGCTTACAAAAACACTAGATCTAGTTTATTTCGTGTGATTTGCACTAATTCTAGTGCCTCACCAACAAGGATGCAATGCTTTTTCGGCCTGTAACAGATAATTTTTATGCTGCATTGCGATTGACTTTCAGACTTTTTATTTTCTGCGCCCGGAGAGGCGCAAGGTGGCGTTCGATAACGCAAAAGATGGCTCGCCGAGCAGTCGCCCGTAGTGGGTCCAATCGAAAAATGGCCCCGGATCGGTCTTGCGGCCGGGCGCAATGTACTCGTGTCCGGCCACGTCGCGCAGCGGATAGCGCCGGCCCAAGGCGCGCGTAAGGAGGGCTAATGCGCGGTACTGGGCATCGCCGAAGGGTTCGAAATCGGTCCCTTCGAGTTCGACCCCGATCGAAAAATCGTTGCAACCTGTTCGCTCGCCGAAAGACGAGACGCCGGCGTGCCAGGCGCGATCCACGGCCGACACGAACTGCATGAGCATGCCGTCGCGCCGAACCAGGAAATGCGACGACACCCGCAACGCGCGCAAATCGTCGAACGATGGATCGGCATCGCAATC
>DHXL01000137.1:2302-8412 GCA_002415335.1 Oxalobacteraceae bacterium UBA5157 | reverse complement strand
GTCGGCCGCGCGTCATGATTCGGCGACGGATCGCGCAGCGCTTCCGCGCACCAGCCGTCGGTGCCGATGTTGAGCATGGCGGCGCGATCAGTCCGGCGCATGAATGTTCAGCCTTTGCATGCGGTAACGCAGCTGGCGAAAACTAATACCGAGCAATTCGGCCGCCTGGGTTCGGTTGAAGTGGGTCTTGGCCAGCGCGCTACGGATGATCTCCCGCTCGACGTCATCCAGATGGTCCGGCAGCGAACACGGCAGCGCCGGTTCCTTGAAACATCCCGGCGCGCCGAGTTCGACCGGCGCGTACGAGGGCTGCGTCTCGACTGCGGAGGCAGGTTCCTGCGCCGCGCTCGGCTGCGCCTCGATCGGTCTCCGAGTCGGCTCCGGCAGCACCGCGCCGACCGATTTCAACGCCAGATCAGCGACCTCGATCCGGCCATCGTTGGCGAACGCCAGCGCCCGTTCGAGCACATTCTCCAGTTCGCGCACGTTGCCGGGAAAGCGGTGGGAACGCAGGGCGTCCAGTGCTTCCGGGGCGAGTAGCGCAGTGTGATCAGGCGTCGCCAGTCGCGCAAGGATTGCGTCGGCCAGCATGCCAATATCGTCCAAGCGCTCGCGCAATGGCGGCAATCGCAGTTCGATCACGTTCAAACGGTAGTACAGGTCTTGCCGGAAACGTCCGCGTTCGACCGCTTCAGTCAGATCCTGATGTGTCGCGCTGATCAGCCGCACATCGACCGCTTCCTCCGCGGTTGCGCCGACCTTGCGTACGCGCCGTTCCTGAATCGCGCGCAGCAACTTCACCTGCATGGCGAGCGGCAAGTCGGCGACTTCATCGAGCATCAGCGTGCCGCCGTTGGCCGCTTGAAAAAAGCCGTCACGATCATCGGACGCGCCGGTGAATGCACCTTTACGGTAACCGAAGAATTCGGCTTCCATCAAGGCTTCGGGGATCGCGCCGCAGTTGACCGCGATGAACGGTTTGTCGGCACGCGCGCTCTGGGCATGGATGTCGCGTGCGGCCAGCTCCTTGCCGCTGCCCGATTCGCCGGAAATCGCGACCGGCGCCATGCTGCGCGCCAATCGTGCTATCTGTGCCCGCACGTCCTGCATCGCGGCGGATTGCCCCAGCAAGCGCAGCGCCGGCGTCGTCGCACAGGGGTCAGGCGGCGCCGCGCCGTCGTTTTGCCTGAGACGCAATGCCGATTGCACCATCATGCGCAATTGCTCCAGGGCGACCGGTTTCGACAGGTAGTCGAAGGCCCCGGCCTTGAGCGCCGCAACTGCATTGTCGGCGCTGCCGAATGCGGTAATCACTGCGATCGGCGTGTTCTTGTGATCGCTCGCCACCTCCCGCACCAGCTCGATGCCCAACCCGTCGGGCAATCGCATGTCGGTCAGCACCAGCGCATAGTCGGCCTTGGACAGGAAGGCGCGCGCGGCCCCGACCGTGGCCGCGCTATCCACGTCCAGGCCCATTTTGACCAGCGTGATTTCCAGCAGCTCGCGCAAATCGGGCTCATCGTCGACGACCAGGATACGGGGTGAAGTCATGGCAGCAATCTATTCTCGGTCATGCTCAATGCGTTAAAGTTGATCGGGCAGCGCAAACGTAATCACGAATCGCCCGCGCGCCTCCTCTGTGCCGTCGGTGGCGGCCTCTATCCGATATTCGTAATCCAGCATCGCACCATTATTCAAACACAATTCGCGCGCCAGGTAGAGCCCCAAACCGGTGCCCTTGCTGGAAGTCGTATAGAACGGCTCGAACAGATGCGCCCGCACTTCCGGGGTGATCACCGCGCCGTCGTCTTGCACATGCAGTTCGAGGCGGCCGGCGGCATCGGACACCACGTGCAGGCGGATGCTGCCGCGCCGGCTGCTCGCATACCGCAAGGCATTGGTCAGCAGGTTCACCACCACGCCGCGCAAGTGCAGCGGGTCGAAGCGGACGAAATACGGATTCATGTCGGCCAGTTGCACCATCCCGTCCGGCAACGCATGCGTGCTTTGCAGTTCGGCCAGGATATCGACAAAGAACGACGCCAGCATCAGCGGCTCTCCATGCAGCTGCGCTTTTCGCGATAACTGCAGAATATCCTCGATCATCTGGTTTAAGCGCGTCACATTGTCGCCGATAATGTGCAGCAGCCGGCTTCCGGCCGGATCCAGCCTGTCTTCGCCGAGCAAGGATGCCGCATGAGAAATTGCAGACAGCGGGTTGCGCACCTCATGGGCAATGCTGGCGGTCAGGCGTCCCATCGATGCCAGTTTCAGTTGCTGCGCCCGGTTCTCGATCTCGGTCACGTCCTGCAAGAAAATGATGCTGCGGTCTTCCTCCAGACTGGCGGTTTTCACCTTGGCGAAATGCAGCTTGAGATGCGCCGTCAATTCGCGGCGCCAGCCCCAGATGGTGGTCGCGCCTTGCAGTGCCGATTCGTCGCCCGGCTTGACCACGACGAATACGGACGCTTCGGCTTTGCCCTCCGCCGGCGCGGACGACTGCCCGATCCAGGTAAAAAACGCGTCTGCGATCGGCATCAGCGCGGACATTTCACTCAAGCGGTAGGTCGGCTTGTCATATGGAATCGACAGGCCCAGCATGCGTTCCGCAGCCGGATTGGCGGTCAGGACGTTGCCCTCGGGTCCGACCACCAGGATGCCGTCGCCCATGTCGGCGATGACCATGCGATTGATCGCCTCCTGCACACGCAGGTCGCGTCCGCGTTGCGCCGCCAGGTCTTCCTGTTTGATGAGCCGAGCCGCCAGCCGGTTGATGACGATCACCGCGGCGAAGAATGCCGCGCCATACAGACCGGATTGCGAAAACGTCGGATCGAGCGGCGTATCAAGCGCCTGATACAGACTTTCGGCCAGCAGGAATAGCGTGACCGCCGATGCCCAGAATAGTGCGACCAGCATCGGTGCCAGCACTGCCACCCCGGCCAGCGGGAACAGATACAGGATCGCCAGGCCGCTCTTTGCGCTGCCTGCCGAGACGTACAGGATGGATATGACCGTGATGTCGATCGCGATTTGCGGCAACAGCTGCAATAGAAAACGGCGGCGGCGATAAGCCGCGAGAATGGCGAAAACCGCCGCCAGGACCAGGTAGGCGATGCAGGTGTTGAGATTGCCATATTGGCTTGCCGCGCCGCCATCCTTCTTGGCATTAAAACTAAGAAAAAGCAGCAAGACGATGGCGATCACGACCCGCGTGACGTTGAACGTCAGGAGCGTGCGCCACAGGGTTTCGCGCGGTTCCGGCGGTGAAGAATGCGTGGTGCGCGAGGTGCGCTTCGTGCAGGCCTTGCGCGTCATGCGCTAGCGTGCGGCATGCTGCAAGCGGTGCTGTTCGCTGCAAAACACCGGGCCTGCGGCGTTGCCGACCGCTTCCGATGCAGGAAAATAGACGCCGCAATGGGCGCACTGCAGCATCATTTCGAGCTCCCGGCTGCCTGTCCTGCTAGCGGACGGCTCGGCGTGCGCCGGACCGGACCGAAGCGTCGCTTTCTTGGCGCGCAGCACCCATTTTACGACCGCCGCGACGATCAGCAGCCACAGCAACAGCTTCATGTCAGACCCCGGTGCAAGATCACTTCGAGCACGAAGCGACTGCCGACGTAGGCCAGCAACAGCGTCGCGAAACCGGATAAGGTGAAACGCAGCGCCATCTTGCCGCGCCATCCGCGCCATTTGCGCCCTGCCAGCAACAAACCGAAGAGCGCCCATGACAATAGGGTAAAGACCATTTTGTGATCTTTCCAGTTGAACGCCTTTCCAAATAGCTGCTCGGAAAACACGGCGCCCGACAATACCGTCAGGGTCAATAGCACGAAGCCGAAGGCGATCAGCCGGAACAATAACTTTTCCATCGTGAGAATCGCCGGCAGCCGGTCGATCATCGCGGCCAGCCACCCACTCTTGGCGCTGGCGCGCATGTGCAACCGGGATTCCTGCAATGCCATCAGTACCGCGTGGAAAGCCGCAATCGTCAGGGTGCTGTACGCCAGCATCGCGATCACAATATGCCAGGAGAACAACGGAGACTTGCCTTCCAGCGCCGGCACGATGCTGCCCGGGAACAGCGCCGGCAAGACGGCCGCGACGGCCGCGCAAGGCAAGACCAGCACCCGCAAACCGTCGAGCGAAAAATTCCGGTTTTCGAGCCAGTACGCTGCCACCGAAACCCACAGGGTTACCGAGAGCATGACGGCGAAACCGATGCGCAACGCGCCATGGGAGTCAATTTCGGAGCTGAGAGTAGCGGCGTGCAGCAGCCAGCCTGCCACGACCGATGCGGAAATAACCGCGCGATAACGCTGCGGCAGGAACGTGCCGAGCAGATAGAGACCAGCCGCCAGGCTGAAAATGAGAATTCGCATGCGCTAAGTTTATACCATGCAGGCGCGCAAGAACATCCGGCACCATCGGTCCATACGACTTAATCCATGCTGCGGCCGGTCGCAAGCTGGTATCTTTTCAACTTGTCGTAGAGTGTTTTTTTGGGGACGCCGAGCCGTTCGGCGGCTGTTGCAACATTACCGTCGCTGCGCTTTAATGCATCGGCGATCAGTTTGCGTTCGTAGCCATCGATCTGCTGCGGCAGCGACCCGGGGATGGCCCGCGGATCGACCGCGGTGCCGGTGGCGCCCGGCGCGCTGTCTGCAATCCCGAGCACCAGCCGGTCGGCGAAATTGCGCAATTCGCGCACATTGCCAGGCCAGTCGCGCGCTTGCCATTCTGCCATTTGGGCGCGGCTCCATTGTGGCAACGCGCGTTGGAAACGTATGGCGGCACCTTCGGCAAAATACGCGAGCAAGTATGGAATATCGTCGCGCCGCTCCGCCAGGCGCGGCAAGTCGATGCTGACCACGCCGATGCGATAATACAAGTCTTCGCGAAACGTCCCCTGTGCGCTCAACTGCAATAGATCGGCCTTGCTGGCCGCGACCACGCGGCAATCGAGCGCGACCGACTCGTTGCCCCCCAAGCGTTCCAGCCGCCGCTCCTGCAATACGCGCAACAGCTTGACCTGCAGCGCCAGCGGCATGCTCTCGATCTCATCCAGAAAAACGGTGCCACCCTTCGCGTACTCGAGCTTACCGATGCGCCGCTTCTGGGCTCCGGTGAAGGCGCCCGCCTCATGACCGAAGATTTCACTTTCGAACACCGACTCCGGCAGCGCGCCGCAATTGAGCGCCACGAACGGCCCCGTGCGACCGCTAGTCTGATGCAATTCGCGCGCAACCACCTCTTTGCCGGTGCCGGTCTGGCCATTGATCAAGACGTCCACACCAGTGGACCCGACCGTCCGGATCAGGCGCCGCACATATTCGATCGCGTCCGATTGTCCAATCAGCGACGGCACCTCGGCGTGTCCGTTCCAGGCAGCTTTCAGGCGCCTGTTCTCCAGTACCAGGCGCCGCTTTTCTTGCGCCCGCCGGGCTGCTTCCAGCAGGCGCTCGGCCGCGAACGGCTTTTCAATAAAATCGTACGCGCCGGCCCGCATCGCCTCGACCGCCATGTTGACGTCCCCATGTCCGGTGACGACAATCACCGGCAAGTCCGGATCAAGCGCGACGACTTGCGCCAGCACGTCCAGTCCTGAACGCCCCGGCAGCCGCACATCGGTCACGACCACGCCCGCAAAACCGGGCTGCAGCCACGCTTGCGCCTGCTCTGCGCTGCTGCATGCCTGCACGGTAAAGCCGCCGAGCTGCAAGGTTTGGGTAGTCGCCAGGCGCACCGCTTGCTCGTCTTCAATCAATATGGCTTCCAGCACCGGCACCTTAATCCCCTCTGATATGTTCGGAACACATGATCCTGTGTTCGTTCTTGTCTGCGATTCTGCCTTCGCCGTAGCGGATAGCAAGTCGGAGACCGCTGGTGGAACGAGAGTATCACTACGCCCGTGCGGGCGTCGCGGTCGATGCTTCGGTCCGTCCCGCACTACTCAAGGGAAGCCGAACGACGAATTCCGCGCCGCCATCAATATGATTATGCGCCGTGAGCTGGCCATTCATCGCCTGCACAATAGAAGATGAAATCGCGAGCCCGAGGCCGAGTCCCTTTCCGGACGGCTTGGTGGTAAAGAACGGCTCGAACAGGTG
>DHXL01000137.1:1531-2023 GCA_002415335.1 Oxalobacteraceae bacterium UBA5157 | reverse complement strand
TCCACCGCATCGAGTGCATTGCGCATCAGATTAATCAATACCTGTTCGGTGCGCACCGCATCGCCTACCACCTGCACCGCATCGTGCACCACAATGTCGAGCCGGACTTCATGCCGGCGAAATTCGTTTTGCAGCAGGGCGGCCGACACTTCGATCGACGCTGCCAGGTCGACGCTCGATACGGTATCACGGCTCTTGCGGGCAAAGCCCTTGAGCTGTCCGATAATGATGCCCATGCGCGCACTGGCCGCACTGATGTGCGCCAAATTCTCCTCAGCCGGCACGGTTTGGCCACGCGCCAGGAACGTGATCGCGTTGTCGGCAAATGCACGGATGGCCGCTAACGGCTGGTTCAACTCATGCGTGACGCCAGCCGCCATCTGGCCAAGCATCGCCAGCTTGCCGGCCTGCACCAACTCATTTTGCGTCGAGCGCAATAGATGTTCGGCCACTTTCAGTTTCACGAATTTCGATTCCAGATCCCGGTTCGCC
>DHXL01000137.1:824-1294 GCA_002415335.1 Oxalobacteraceae bacterium UBA5157 | reverse complement strand
AGCTCAGCTCGCGCGTGCGTTGCGCGATTTTTATATCCAGCTCTTCCGCTGCCTGCTGCAATGCATGGCGCGACTCCAGGCGCTCTTCCATCCTGAGCCTGCGTTGATACACGGCCCATTGCGACACCGCCCCGATCGCCAGCAGCAAGGCCGTCCCCAGCGCCGCCAACACTGCCACCCGCTCGATGCGCGCGCGCGACGGAAACAGCATCAGTTGCCATCCGAGGCGTCCTAGCGGTTGCGTCACGCTGTCGCCGAATCCCGCCTTTGCCGCGGCCGGCAGCGATGCGATCGGCAACACCGACAGCCCTGCGTACTGCAGCGTGCCGGTCAGCTTTTCTTGCGCGGCGGCGTCGAGCGGATGCAGACTATGGTATTTCCAGCCCTCGCGGTTGCTCAGGAAAACCACCCCGTTGCGGTCGGCCAGCGCGATCGGATCCTCGCTGCTGCGCCAGGTCTGCTCGAACTCG
>DHXL01000137.1:0-681 GCA_002415335.1 Oxalobacteraceae bacterium UBA5157 | reverse complement strand
TCACGCTGCCAAGCGCGACACCGGCCGGATAGACCGGCTGCGCGATGAAATACCCAGGTTCCTTGGTGGTGCTGCCGATGCCATAGAAGCGCCCGGCGTTGCCCTTCACCGCATCGCGGAAATACGGCCGAAAGCCGAAATTCTTGCCGACGAACGTTTGGGGCTGGTCCCAATTGCTGGATGCCAGCGTATTGCCGTTGCGATCCATCAGGTACAGCGCGCCAACCTTGGCCTGTCGCTGGATCATTTGCAGCGTACGGTTGAGACGGTCAATTGCCGGTGCGTCATCGGGCCGCGCCAGCACCTGTGTCACGTCCGGCTGGAATGCCAGCGCAAACGGTAGGGTCTCGAATTTTTCGAGCACCGATTCAAGGTCGAGGGCGACGATCTCCAGCTGGCGCTTGGCATCGGTCCTGATGTCGTGGCCGGCCTTGTTGGCGGCCAGCAGATAGGCTGCGCACACCGCACCGATGCCGCAGGCGACGGCAAACAATATCAAGCCAAGTCGCTTGGTCAATCTCATCCGGTACTCGATACCTGTGTCGCTGCGATCATGGATTCAATGAGTGTGCCGGGGCTTCGCACCCGGCAGGAATAGTTTATCAGGGTAGTGATTCCGGACCGAATATGCATCTGTGCGCGGCTTTTCAGCAGTATGCAAGGGGACTCCGACTTGCTATC
>DHXL01000371.1 GCA_002415335.1 Oxalobacteraceae bacterium UBA5157 | reverse complement strand
CCATCACCGCGCGGTATTCCTTGGAGCCGGCGACCGTATGCGCCTCATCGATGATGATCAGGTCGACGTCGGGGAGTCCGCGGCGTGCCACAGTCTGGATTGAGGCGACCAGCACGTTTTCGTACACGCGGGCGGTGTTGTCGCCCTGGATGATGCCGTGTGCGATGCCGGAACGCGTGAAGCGCCGGGAAGTCTGATCAACCAGGTGCACGCGGTTGCACAGAAAGGCCACCCGCTTGCCCTTTGCTCGGACGCCCTTGACCAGTGCCATGCCGATCTCGGTTTTCCCGGAGCCGGTTGGCGAGCAGAGCATTTGCCGGATCACCCCCCAGCCAAGGCAATGCGCAGGTTCTGGACCGCGTTCGCTTGGTACGGCCGAAGGGTCAGTGCCGACGAAAGGGCTCTGTCTTGGCTAGGGGCCGTTAAGGTCTTTAATATCTGGCTATGGCTATGGCTATGGATTGGTTCACACACCGTTGCACGAACGTGGCACGCATCGTGGCCGTTAGGTGCAACGTCTGGCGCAAGATCGTGCAACGATTCGCTGTCGTAGTTTTGCATCAGGAGTTGCCTCCGTGGTGCAACGGCGCGCGCTTTTTCGCCTCCCTGGCAATGGCAATCACTCGATTTTTTTCGGCGATCGCTGCAGCCTTTACGATCTCGCCAAGGGCGCGGACGTTGACTAGCCCGCCGCATTCCTCCCAATCGACGGCGACCTTTCGGAACCGCAGCTGCTCGTCGTCGGTATGCAAATCGAGCCAGGCATAGATGGTTTCCACGTCCTCCGGAACTGGACGCCAGAAGCACAAAGAGATCGAGTCGACCGCCTTACGCTCCGCTTCGTTTTCCGCCCGAAGGAGCCGGTAAAGCGCCTTTTTGTCTGAGTGAAGAGGTCTGCAGGTTCCGTAGAAGTGATCCAGCATGAGCCGGTAGACGCCATGCTCAACCAGTGTTAAATGACCGGTATCACGTGCATAGTCGCCTATGAAGTGCTTGTAGAAATTCATGCTGACGCCCCCAAGTCGAGGGCGCCTTGAACGGGTGGTTCGGATAGGAGCGCGTAACGTGCGCATTTTGGATGTCGGAACCCGTTTGCGTCGGTCAGTGTCACCGCTTCCGTGTTAATGACATAGCCATCTGCTCGAAGCTCAAATACACGAACAGCAGGCATCATCAGGCCCGCATCACGCAATTCGATGGTGGTTTTTGAACTCTGGTGCAAGAGCGCGATGAGTTTTTTGCGCTGCGCTGCGCTTCGGTCGAAGTCGATCGGCTATTCAAAGCAGCCGCATCGGTGTTAGACTTCGCGTGTGTAATTTCCTGTGTTGTTTCGGCCTGCCAGCCTACAACAATGACGCCAGCGTCGCCGCTGGCGTTTTGCTTTTTGGGATTAGGCATTTGCGCCCCCGCTCAGCAGGCGTTTGATGTCAGCGACGGCCCACGCAAGACGCCCATTGATACGAGTCGGGCGAAGAGGCCCATTTTCTAGGCAGGCGTAAGTCCGCATAGTTTGCGGCTTTCGCATCAGGTGAAAAGCAGCGCACGCCGTTTCTACATGGCTGCGTGTTTCGGTTTCAATCGGTGGGAAGTTTTGTAATTGCTTGGCAGCGGCCGCGGTCTTTGTTTTATCGGTCCTTGGCTGAAGATCGGTCATGCTGCACCGCCTTTTTTAATCAGTGCAAGGACATCTTCTGTCCGCCACGCGGTGACGCGCTCAGACAATTTCACGCCGGCTGGAAATTTGCCAGTTTTAATACCAGCCCACCAGGTCGACTTTGAAACGGGATAAAACTTGAGTACGTCAGGGAGACGGAGATAACCCGTCGGGGGAATGGCTTCGTACATTTGTGCACTCCATCTGAACCGCGTTGGACGCTGTTGCGTCCGTGCGTATGAAGTGCATCATAGAAATTAGCTGCTGGTTCAGTGGCAGGCAGTGACCCTACTTTTTACGTTTAGGATTTTGGGTGTGACGTTTAATTGTGGACTCGCTTACGTCGAATTTCCGCGCAGCTTTACGTTTCATTTCGATAAAGCTCAACCGTGGGTTCTCGTGCGCCAGTCGATCTACCTCCGCCTGATATTTGCACCATTCTTCCGCCTTCTGTTGTGCGTCTCCATGTGTTGCCTCGTGGCCCTTTGCTGCGCCTTTCAAAACTTTTCTACCGCGCATAGTCGACTTGGCAAGCGCTTCGCCAATTAGGGAAATAAGTCCTTGCTCTTCCCCCAGTTGAAATGCCTTTTGAAGGCATCCGAGCGTCGTGATATCCCCCCATATGTTAGATGGGGTGTATGGATGGAATGTTGGCGGATTTTCTGACTCGGCGTTCGCAGCCGCAATATTGTTTATCTCAATGACTTCAGCGATATATAAATGCAAATCGGAGACAGAGTACCCTTCGTTAAGCAGCCTCGTTCGTATCGATGAAAACTCAGAGTGAAAATTTTTTGGCATCCATTCTGGCAATGTACCGAGCACGCCGTCATATTCCTGTTCCGATCGCCATTGCAGTAGCTCGAAATTCCGCGTCAACTCGGCTCTTAAAGAATCATTCTCACTCATAGCGTCCCTTCGACGCCCCTTTGAATTAGGAGCTGCACCAAGCCGGTAAGGGGAACCGGCTCTTCGGGGATCAGCCTAGGTGCAGCTTTGAACTGGTTAATTTGCCGCCTTAACAATCGAGTCGCGCGCATCCTCAGTGATCGCAATGACCAGCTTATTGGCGACATGCGCCAGTTCGCTTGCCAGCCCCGCGAGTGTTGCAATTATGTTTTCTGAAAATTGGACCTGAAAGCCGGCGGTCCTGTCTGCAATCATGCCATTCAACACATTAAGCTGATCGCTCTTGATGACGGTGTATAGCGCAATTTTGTCCGCTGGGACGGTGATGTCGGCTCCCTGAAGATCGGTAAATGATGCGGCCGGCGGTTGTGGAAGAGCGTTCATGCTGCACCGCCTTTCAGAGCCTCAATTTTACTTTCAAGATCGCTTGCGTATCCGCAGATATCATCGCTAACAGCATTGGAAAGCTGCTCTATTGCGGTAAAAAGTGCGTTGATTTGATAGCCATTTAAGGTTCCATCAATATCACCGGCGCCCATTCCCTGACGCAGAGTCGTCACTATGCCGCCAACCCCGACCGCCGATTGAAAGGCATTCTCGAGGAGTCTGACTGCGCGATCCGCATTAATGTCGACTTCTCGCCAGCCGTAGGAACGTAGTTGAAACAGTGAAAGATCAATTTGTTCGGGTGCTGATATAGTGTTGGAAGCCACGATTGTTGCTCCTTGGTAGTAGTGATTGTGGTCAGGAAGGCCTGTGGGTCGCGATCTCGCCTGCCTTCCGCTTTCCCGGTACCGCCGGGACGGTCCTCAAATTCAATTCAATAGTGCGGATCGTTCGCCGCCTCTTGCACCTGGAAGCGCCGGAGTTGCCAGCCTCGTATTTTCACAAGCGCCTTTGCCCATTCATCAGGCGAGAGCGTGCGCCACGATTCCTCCGGGTGCGGCCATATCCGCTTGATGCGAAAGCGCTCAATGTCCGGCCAATTGGCGTTGCTTGGGTTTGGGTGCTCTGCATGCGTGTAGAGCGCTACGAACGCAGGAATGTCGGCAAGCTTGGCCAGGTTACGAATGACCCCGGCCGGCTTCTCCTTGCCGACGAAA
>DHXL01000164.1:3862-4677 GCA_002415335.1 Oxalobacteraceae bacterium UBA5157 | reverse complement strand
GCCAACGATATCGTCAATCCCGAGACGCAAGCGACCCTGTTTGCAGCCGGCACTTTGCTGGATGAAGACGGCGTCGAAGAAATCGAACGCCTCGGCATCGATGAAGTGAAAGTGCGTACCCCGCTGACTTGCGACACTCGCTACGGCTTGTGCGGCATGTGCTATGGCCGCGATCTGGGTCGTGGCGTGCTGGTCAACGCCGGCGAAGCAGTCGGTGTGATCGCCGCGCAATCGATCGGCGAGCCTGGCACCCAGCTGACGATGCGCACCTTCCACATCGGTGGTGCGGCGTCGCGTGCGGCAGTCGCATCTTCGGTGGAAGCGAAGTCGAATGGTACGGTCCGCTTTACCGCGACGATGCGCTACGTCACCAACGGCAAGGGCGATCAAATCGTCATTTCCCGTTCCGGCGAAGTGCTGATTACCGATGACCATGGTCGTGAGCGCGAGCGTCACAAGGTGCCGTACGGCGCGACCCTGATCGTCAAGGACGGTCTGGTCATCAAGGCCGGCATTGCATTGGCGACATGGGATCCACTGACTCGACCTATCATTACCGAATACGCTGGTACCGTGCGGTTCGAGAATGTCGAAGAAGGATCGACCGTCGCGCGTCAGGTCGATGAAGTCACTGGCCTGTCGACCATGGTCGTTATCGATGCAAAACGCCGCGGTTCGGTTACCAAAACCGTTCGTCCACAGGTCAAACTGTTGAACGAACAAGGCGAGGAAGTGAAAATTTCCGGTACCGAACATGCAGTGACCATCGGCTTCCAGGTCGGCGCGCTGATTACCGTGAAAGACGGCCAGCAAGT
>DHXL01000164.1:0-3804 GCA_002415335.1 Oxalobacteraceae bacterium UBA5157 | reverse complement strand
GACGCCGGCATGCTGGCGGAAGTCACCGGCACGGTTGCGTTCGGCAAGGAAACCAAAGGCAAGCAGCGCCTGGAAATCACCGACATGGACGGAAACAAGCACGAGTTCCTGATTACCAAGGACAAGCAAGTGCTGGTGCATGACGGTCAAGTCGTGAACAAGGGTGAAATGATCGTGGACGGCCCGGCCGACCCACAAGACATTCTGCGTTTGCTCGGCATCGAAGCACTGGCGCGTTACATCGTCGACGAAGTGCAAGACGTGTACCGTTTGCAAGGCGTGAAGATCAACGACAAGCATATCGAGGTGATCGTGCGCCAGATGCTGCGTCGCGTTCAAATTGTCGATGCTGGTGATGCGAACTACATTATCGGTGAGCAGGTTGAGCGCTCCGAGCTGCTGGATGAAAACGATCGCGTCATTGCGGCCGGCAAGATTCCGGCTACCTACGATAACGTTCTGCTCGGTATCACCAAGGCGTCGCTGTCGACCGATTCGTTCATCTCGGCCGCATCGTTCCAGGAAACTACGCGTGTGTTGACCGAAGCGGCAATCATGGGCAAGCGCGACGGTTTGCGCGGCCTGAAGGAAAACGTCATCGTCGGTCGTCTGATTCCAGCCGGCACGGGTCTCGCATTCCACCGCGCTCGCAAGGAAAAAGAGGCGTGGGAAGCGGAAGAGCGCACCGCGTTACTGCAGTCGGAGAAGGCTGCACGCATCGCGGAAGCCGAGGCGGAAATCGCCGCGACGTCTTCCCCGCATCCGGACGGTGAAGCGTAAAACACTACTAGCGTAGTCTGATATAAAAAAGCCCCGGAAGATTTCCTCTTCCGGGGCTTTTTTTATGTCTCTTGCAGCCGACTCATCGGATCGCAAGTCAAATTTCCGCCGCTCTTCAAGGCCTATTTTTCCTGCACCAGCGGCCGTCCCTTGTCGATCACTTCGCGGCAGTCGCCCTTCATTGTTGAGTTGTCGTAGTCGGTCCAACCATAGCTATCGACATAACGCTTGTGTCGTTTCAATTTCCGGCTCAGAAAGCTCCATTCCAGTTGCTCGGTCGGATAACGGATATCAACTAGATCGAGCAGTGAGTGAAAGACGTTCTCGGTGGAAAGCCTGGCCTGTCTGTTGCGCCGTAACTGCGCGACTTTCGCCGGGTAAGTCGCTTGATAGCTGTCCGAGTACCACACCAGGGCCGGTATATGGAATTCAAACTGCGTGTTGTGGCCATGAAAGGCGAGCCTGCAGGTGCCGTCGTAGAGTGTTTGCCCATGATCGGACACATACATCATCGCACTCAGCTGCTGGGACGACTTGAGCGCCTCTATTACTTTGGATAGAAACCAGTCGGTGTACAAAATGGAGTTGTCATAGCTATTATTGAGCTGTGGCTTGAGCTTCAGATCGGTATATGCAGGGTTGTCGATGCCGTACAGCGACGGCTTCCAATGGTCGAATTCCCGGGGATGGCGATGACTGTAGTTCCAGTGGTTGCCCAAGCTGTGTAGCACGATCAATTTCTTGGGTGCCGGATCGTTGATCGCATTTTGCAACGGTCCGAGCAAGATTTGATCGAAGCTGGAATTGTCCGTGAAACCGCCCAAATTCAGGAACTGGGTGACGTCGGCTTCGTTGGCATAGACCGAGATCGGCGTGTCGAACTGACCGAATGACATTTGATTTGACAGCCAGTAGGTCTTGAACCCGGCTTCCTTAAACGCGCTCAAGAATGACTTTTCCGAAAAGCCGGCCTTCAAACTTTGCGTCGCCGGCTTGCGCGACACCATCACGGGCACGGACAGGCGGGTGGCAGACACTGCCGTGATGACGTTCGATAGACTGACCAGGTTGGCTTCTTTCTCCAGCAATGGATTGGTCTTGCGCTGGTATCCGTTCAAGCTCCACCGGTCGAATCGCGATGACTCACCGATCACCATCACGACGATCTGCGGCTGCTGAGCGCCGACGGCCTGATGCGCGCCGAATTTGAAGAGTCTGCTCTTGTTGGCGAGCTCTCCGAGGTATTGCCGTTCCTGCCAGAAGTGGTAACCATGCACCACCAAGCCAAACGGCCAGGTACTGCTGAAAGTCGCGGACTCAAACGGAACGCGTGCCCAGGACGGAAGTCTAGGCGGCACCGTAGATGGTGCCGCCGCGCTTGCGCTGGCGTCCTCCTCCTCTTCCGAAGCGCTTGCCGCGCTAGATACGCTGCTGGCCGCGGACACGGGAGCAGCTTGCACCCCGAATTCCTCGCCGTAGAGCCACGAGGAAAGCCCTATCGCCAGCAAGGCGAAAATGAACCAGCGCGACTTATCCGCCCAGTCCAGGTCGCGTGTCCCGCGCGCCGCCTTCCAGCTCCACCACCACCAGCCGACGACCGCAAATAGAACAAACAGCAGCAGCCATACCTTGTTACCCAGAAACTCCAGCGCTTCCTTGGGGCTGGTCTCCACGAGAATGCCCAAATGATGCGGCGAAATGCCCTGGCCATAAAACGCAAACAGGTAAAGTTCGATGGGTAAAGCCAAGAAGGCCGGAAGCAGCAAGCCATGAAACCACGCCGGGCGCTTGAAAACGGACCATACCGCCAGCCACGCGACAAACTCCATCCCCACAATCTGCGCCCAGTGCGCGAGCGGCTTCCCAAAGAGCAGCGATGCGAAAGGAACTGCGGACAGGGCGAGATACGTAAACAGCAGAAATAGATTGGCAGGGCGTAAGAGAGCGGGCATGGAATCAAATAAATGGCTAAAGCGGTATTATCCTGCAATAAGTTTCGGTTGCCTAACCTTGCCAAACCATTTTATCAAGCCATTACGGCGCGTGAGTAACCTGACGGGTACCCTGTTGAGGCGCTGATCCGCCAAGGCCTGCTGCACCGAATCCGGGCAGGAAAAGGGCGTGCGTCGGATGGACCGCGACGACATCCTGGATTGCGATTTTGACATTTTCTTCCGGCAAGCCGATTGGAGGATGCATCCACGGTGAATTTCCTCTTCCAACAATTTGTCGAGAAATCATGTAGTTGAGTATCAAAGCTGAACAAATCGCGTTTGCCCGCGTATAAAGGGTGAATGGCGATCGATCTGAACCGAATTTGCGTCCGTCCGGCGAGCGAGAGCGAAGAGCCACGTTACCGGGAACTGATGGCGCAGCACCACTACTTGGCGACTTGGCGAAGATAGGCCATACGCTCTGGTATGTCGCCACCTGCGAACATGAATGGGTTGCGCTGCTGAGCTTCTCGGCATCGGCGCTGAAGTGCGCTGCGCGCGACCAGTGGATTGGATGGGACTTCCGGCACCAATACGGGCGCCTCAAACTCATCGCCAACAATAGCCGCTTTTTGATCCTGCCTGATTGCCATCTGCCGAACCTTGCATCGAAAGTGCTGGCGCTGTGTCAGCGCCGCATCGGCACGGACTGGCTCGCGCGTTTCGATCAGCTCTTGCTCTTGCTGGAAACCTTTGTCGATACGGCCCGTTATCGCGGCACCGTCTACCGCGCAGGAAACTGGACCTGCGTCGGCCAGACCCAAGGCCATCGCCGAAGGCACGCGAACGCTTCGGCTGCCGCATCGCCAACCGGCTCCGTCTTGTGCCCAGTGAAAGCACCATTCGCGACGTGCTCATCGGCGTTGATCCAGATGCACTCGAGCGCGCGCTGCAACGCTGGAATGCCGACTACGGACAGCAAGATCAAAGCCTTGCCATCGATGGCAAGGCCATGTGCAATGCGATCGACAAAGAAGGGCGGCAGACCCACATCATGAGCGTGGTTGGACATGACAGCGCTCAGTGCCAC
>DHXL01000388.1 GCA_002415335.1 Oxalobacteraceae bacterium UBA5157 | reverse complement strand
ACGAAGTGCGTGCTCCCGGCTGGTTCCTGATGGCGCTGGAAGGCCGTGCTCCATGGGAGCTCGGCGCGTCCCTGCTGGCAACGCCGATCCTGAAAACCGCCCCGAAAGGAGACGGCCATCCGGTGCTGGTATTCCCCGGCTTGGCGACCGGCGATATCACGACGCTGGTGCTGCGCAATTTCCTGCGCGATCGCGGTTACGCTGCCTACGCTTGGGAACAAGGGTTGAATTTCGGCCCTCGTCCCGGAGTAGTGGAGGCGTGTGTCGCGCGCGTCAAGCAGTTGCGCGTCGAACATGGTCGCACGGTCAGCTTGATCGGCTGGAGCCTCGGCGGTGTCTATGCGCGGGAAATCGCCAAGATAAGCGCGGATGATGTGCGCAGCGTAATCACGCTGGGCACGCCGTTTTCCGGCCATCCGAAGGCGACCAACGCATGGCGCTTGTACGAGTTGGCGAGCGGCCGGCGCATCGTCGATGATGACCGAGTTGCGGAACTCAGGAAAACTCCGCCGGTGCCGACGACCTCGATCTTCAGCCGCACTGACGGCGTGGTAGCTTGGCAATGCAGCGCAGAACGGGAGACCGCTCGCTCGGAGAATATTGAAGTGCATGCCAGCCATCTCGGCATGGGCATGAATCCGACCGCACTATACGCGGTCGCCGATCGCCTGGCGCAGCCGGAAGGCGGCTGGAAACGTTTCGACCGCAACGGCCATAGCGGCATCAAGAGGCTGCTGTATCTTGACCCGCAGCGCACGCCGCGTTTCGGCGTGTTCTGACCGATGCCTACCGCTACCAGCAACGGCATCACGCTGACTTATGAGACGCAGGGAGATCCGGCTGGAGTCCCCGTGCTGCTCATCATGGGGCTCGGTTTGCAGCTGACATCGTGGCCGGAAGCATTCTGTCAAAAACTCGTCGAGCGCGGTTTCTATGTGATCCGCTTCGATAATCGCGACAGCGGCTTGTCGAGCAAGATGGACCATCTCGGCCATCCCAGCCTGTTGCTGTCGTTCATCAAGAACATGCTGCATCTGCCGCTCTCGGCCGGCTACACCTTGCACGACATGGCGAAGGATGCGGTCGGATTGCTGGATGTGCTCGGCATCGAACGAGCCCATATCGTCGGTGCTTCGATGGGCGGAATGATTGCGCAAATCGTCGCGGGCAACTACGCCGAGCGCACGCATAGCCTGACTTCGATCATGTCGTCCAGCGGCCGGCGCGGGTTGCCGGGACCGACTAGCGCTGCGCGCCATGCGTTGTTGTCGCAACCGGCAAATCCGCGCGACCTCGAGTGCGTCGTCGACCATTTGGCGAAGACGTTTCGCGTGATCGGCAGTCCCGCCTATCCGACCCCGGAAGTGCAGTTGCGGGAAAGGCTGACGGCGGCCATCAAGCGCAACATGAACCCTGCCGGCACCGTACGCCAGCTGGTCGCGATCGCGGCGTCCGGCGATCGCGTCGAATTATTGAAGTCGATCAAGGTACCGGCGTTGGTGATCCACGGGGTTCAAGACCCGCTGGTTCCAATTGCCTGCGGCCGCGACACGGCGAGACTGATTCCCGGCGCTACGCTACGCGAAATTGACGGTATGGGGCACGATCTAGCGTCGGAGCTGATCGTCACGATTTCGCAGATGATCGACGCGCATTGCAAAGGCGGTCCTGTCCCGCATGCGCGCGGAAGTGCAGCCAATTGACACTTGTCATACTTATACTCTCACAAGATAACTGCCAAATTTATGCAAGCTCACAATGTCGGCGTAGCGATCGTCGCACCGGGCGGCTATGCGCCCGATGAAATAGGATTGGCGCGCGCAATTGCGGCCTTGCAGGCACAGGGCTGCAAGCTCAGGAATTACTATGATCCGGCGCTGAAGCATCAACGCTTTGGCGGTACCGACCAGGCGCGCGTCACGCAACTGCATGCGGCCGCCGATGACCCAGAGGTGCAAGTCGTGCTGGCGCTACGCGGCGGTTATGGCATATCGCGGTTGTTACCGACACTCGACTTCAAGCGTCTGGCGGCGAGCGGCAAGCTGTTTGTCGGGCACAGCGACATGACGGCGTTTCATATGGCGATGTTGGCGCAGACCGGCGCGGTGAGCTTCGCCGGACCAATGATCTGCGACGACTTTACGCGCGAAGATGTCAGCGACTTCACGATGCGTCATTTCTGGGATTGTCTGGCCGGCCCGACTCATACGATTACGGCGCAGACAGTCGACAATCCGGCGCTGCATGCCGAAGGCAAGCTCTGGGGTGGCAATCTGGCGATGTTGACGCACCTGGTCGGGACGCCGTATATGCCGCAGATCGATGGCGGGATATTGTTTATTGAAGACATCAATGAACATCCGTACCGGATCGAGCGCATGTTGTTGCAATTGCACTATGCCGGCATATTGGCGCGTCAGCAAGCGGTGCTGCTGGGGGATTTCTCCAGCTACCGGCTGACCGACTACGACAACGGCTACGATGTCGAGGCGATGCTGGCCTATCTGCGCGCGACTGTCGGCGTCCCGTTGTTGACCGGCTTGCCATTCGGCCACATCCGCGACAAGGTGACGCTGGCCGTGGGCTGCCATGCTGCCCTGACTTCGGATCGACATTCCATGAGGATTACCATGTCTGGCTACCCTGCGCTGACCTCGCTTGACCGGTAACGCTGCTCACCCCGGGAGCCGGATAAAATCCAATCCTCGAAACAGGAAGTACTGCGGCGCACAATGGTAAAATAGAGGGTTCTCGAATTCACCATTGCAAGGGCTTTTCCAGTGCTTTCTACCGCTAACATCACAATGCAGTTCGGCGCCAAGCCGTTGTTTGAAAATATCTCCGTCAAGTTTGGAGAGGGCAATCGCTATGGCTTGATCGGTGCCAACGGTTGCGGCAAATCCACGTTCATGAAGATCCTCGGCGGGGATCTTGAGCCATCCGGCGGCAATGTGATGCTGGACACCAATGAGCGGCTCGGTAAATTGCGCCAGGATCAGTTTGCCTTTGAAGAAATGCGCGTGCTGGACGTAGTGATGATGGGCCATACCGAAATGTGGGCGGCGATGGCCGAGCGCGATGCGATTTATGCGAACCCGGATGCGACCGACGACGACTACATGAAGGCCGCCGACCTGGAAGCCAAATTCGCCGAGTACGACGGCTATACCGCGGAAGCGCGTGCCGGCGAACTGCTGTTGGGTGTAGGCGTGTCGATCGATCAGCATCAAGGACCGATGAGCAATGTGGCGCCCGGCTGGAAGCTGCGCGTGCTGTTGGCGCAGGCGCTGTTTTCCAATCCGGACATCCTCCTGCTCGACGA
This sequence comes from Oxalobacteraceae bacterium UBA5157, assembly GCA_002415335.1. Lineage (GTDB taxonomy): Bacteria > Pseudomonadota > Gammaproteobacteria > Burkholderiales > Burkholderiaceae_D > UBA5157. The sequence continues at coordinate 8,653 of DHXL01000388.1, read as the reverse complement.
GCCGACCAACAACTTGGACATCAATACGATTCGCTGGCTGGAAGATGTGCTCAACGAGCGCAATTCCACCATGATCATCATCTCGCATGATCGCCACTTCCTGAATCAGGTGTGCACCCACATGGCCGATATGGACTACGGGACGCTCAAGGTCTATCCAGGCAATTACGACGACTACATGTTCGCTTCCTCGCAGGCGCGCGCGCAGCAGCTGTCGGCCAACGCGAAAGCCAAGGACAAGGTCACCGAATTGCAGGATTTCGTGCGCCGCTTCTCGGCCAATAAATCGAAGGCGCGTCAGGCCACCTCGCGCGCCAAGCAAATCGAGAAAATCAAGGTCGAGGATGTGAAGCCGTCCAGCCGCGCCAATCCATTCATCCGTTTCGACGGCGAAAAGAAATTGCACCGCCAGGCAGTGGAAGTACAGGGACTGACCAAGACCTATGATCGAACGATTTTCAAGAATTTCAACATCATGGTCGAAGCCGGTGAAAAAATTGCGATCATTGGCGCCAATGGCGCCGGCAAGACGACACTGCTGCGTTGCATAGGCGGCGACGCGGTCTGCGGTCTGCACGCGGGCAGCGGCATCGTCAAGTGGGCGGAAAACGCCAGCGTCGGCTACATGCCGCAAGACCCCACCGAAGACTTCGCGGTCGACAAGAACCTGACTGACTGGATCGGCCAATGGGCCAAAGAGGGCGATGACGATCAAGCCGTGCGTTCGATCCTCGGCCGCCTGCTGTTCGGCGGCGACGACGTCAAGAAGTCCGTCAAGGTCTTGTCGGGTGGCGAGAAGGGCCGCATGATGTACGGCAAGCTAATGCTGGGCCACCACAATGTGTTGTTGATGGACGAGCCGACCAACCATATGGATATGGAATCAATCGAATCGCTCAACATCGCGCTTGAGAAATATGCCGGTACGTTAATTTTCGTGTCGCACGACCGTGAGTTCGTTTCTTCACTGGCGACCCGCGTGCTGGAAGTGAAAGAAAACGAAATTATCGATTTCCAGGGCGGTTACGAAAATTATCTCGGCAGCCAGGGTATCGAGTAATGCCGGCTGGGATAAAGAGGTAGGAATTCAGTTGAGGCCGGTCCATCTCATTCATGATATTTCACCAATTGAGCGGATAGCAAGCCGCAGTCTTCGCGACCGCTCGAGCGCCGTGACGATCATCGACTATGCAATTGGCGAGCGGCCTTGATCCAGCAACTGATCCAGCCTGTCGCGCAGGCTGCGCGTCATTTCATTGCCTTTGGCCTTGAGCACAGCGTCCAGATAGGTTTGACGAAGCGCACGGAAATCATCGATCGAAGCACAGCGTTCGACCTTGAGCTGCAACGCATAGCCGCGCAAGCCGATCGTGCTCCTGATCGTCTCCGTGTAAAAATTGTATAACGCTTGAAACTGATCCCCGTCGCCGGCCACGGGAGCGCTGGATACCGACTGTGCGGCGGCCTCGATTGGCTCCGGAGGCGCTACCGGCAATGTTTGCACAGCATCGATGAATTCGCTTTCGAGCAATTCGGTAAGTGCGTGCTCGGTCAATCCCAGTCCGGACACTTTCTTGAGCAAGTCTTCGGTGCGGTGTTTGCCGTCCACCAGCACCAGCAAGGATCGCAAGCGTGGTGCGAGATGATGCTTGCGCGTGGCGATTTCTTCGCGGCCCTTGTCCGTCTTGTCGAAAATCAGATCTATCATAAATTTATTGGTCGTCCGGTAACCGATAGCACATCGGATGCGCGCTCGTTGTATTGGCCCCGCAATGGGACATCGCCTTGCTTTCCGCTCAGGCGGACGCAAAATCGTATATGAATGCCTTGTTCCCGCTTACCTTGGGGGCGGCGCTCGATGCCGCGTCCCACCAGATTTTCTCTCAGTGCGATTAATATACACATAGGAACCGTAGTGGCACAAGCCTATCGTCGCTGCGCTGCCGCAAAAATGAAAACAGCGCATACTAATGCTCATCCCTATGCCCGCTCATCATCACGAATAACCATGCACACTGAAACTATCAAGCCCGTTGAATTTGAACGCCCGCAAATGGAGCAGGGCACCAGCTGCACCGCGAAGGCTTGGGCGCGCACGCTTGCGATCCTGTCGCCGGCGGAAAAGGCGCCGCTCAAAGAGCGCATCAGACGCTTGCTGAAGGAGAAGCAGGCGGTGCTGGTCGCACACTATTATGTTGACGCCGATCTGCAGGATCTGGCCGAAGAAACCGGCGGTTGCGTCTCGGACTCGCTCGAGATGGCGCGATTCGGACGTGACCATCCGGCCAGGACGCTGGTCGTTGCCGGCGTGAAATTCATGGGTGAAACCGCGAAGATACTCAGCCCCGAGAAGACGGTGTTGATGCCGGATCTCGATGCCACCTGTTCGCTTGATCTCGGTTGTCCGGTTGATGAATTCAGCGTATTTTGCGATGCCCATCCTGATCGTACGGTGGTCGTCTACGCCAATACCAGCGCGGCGGTCAAGGCGCGTGCCGACTGGATGGTGACATCGTCGATCGGCTTGCAAATCGTTGCGCACCTGCACGCGCAGGGCAAGAAGATCCTGTGGGCTCCCGACAAACATCTCGGCGCATACATCCAGAAGAAGACCGGCGCCGACATGCTGCTGTGGCAGGGTTCCTGTATCGTCCACGACGAGTTCAAGGCGATAGAACTGGAATTGCTGAAGCGCGAGCACCCTGGCGCCAAGGTGCTGGTGCATCCCGAGTCGCCCGAGGCCGTCGTCGCGCTGGCCGATGTGGTCGGGTCGACTTCGCAACTGATCGCCGCCGCACAGACCCTGGACGCGAATGAGTTCATCGTCGCGACCGACAATGGCATCCTGCACAAGATGAAAATGGCAGCGCCCGGAAAGCGTTTCATCGATGCCCCAACGGCGGGCAATAGCGCGACATGCAAGAGCTGTGCGCATTGCCCGTGGATGGCGATGAACGGATTGCAGAATCTGGCCGACACGCTCGAATTTGGCAATAATGAGGTGCTGGTCGATCCTGCGATTGGACGCAAAGCTTATGTCAGCATTGACCGGATGCTTGTTTTTGCGGCACAGCAAAAAGCGAATGTCCGCCCCTCGGGCGATTTGGCGCAAGAACAAAAACTGTTTTCGGGAGTTGGTCCGGCATGAGCACATTGAAGAACCCGTTCGCGCCGTTCGATGCCGGGCTGGCAGTCGCATGTGAAGCGAACATTAACGCAGCACTGGCGGAAGACGTCGGCAGCGGCGACCTGACCGGCATGCTGGTGCCGGAAAATGAATGGGTCAAGGCGCGTGTGACCGTGCGCGAGGCCGCCGTGTTGTGCGGCGCCCCGTGGTTCGAAGGTGTGATGACGCAACTTGACCCGCGTATCCGCATCGACTGGCGCTACGCCGAAGGTGCGATGATGAAGGCCGATAGTGAAGTGTGCGCGATCGAGGCACCGGCGCGCGCCTTGCTGACGGCGGAGCGCGGCGCGCTGAATTTCCTGCAATTGCTGTCTGGCGTTGCGAGCGCAACACGGCGCTACGTTGACTTGATCGCGGGCACGAAGGCGGCGATCCTCGATACGCGCAAAACCTTGCCTGGTCTGCGTCTGGCTCAGAAATATGCGGTGCGCGTCGGTGGCGGCCAGAACCAGCGGCTGGCGTTGTATGACGGCATCCTGATCAAGGAAAACCACATCGCAGCCGCAGGGGGCATTGGCGCCGCCTTGCTCGCTGCGCAGAAGCTCGACGCGGGCGTCACGATTCAGGTCGAGGTGGAATCAATGGCGGAGCTTGACCAGGCGCTGGCAGCTGGCGCCAGCTCGGTATTGCTCGATAATTTCTCGCTCGATATGATGCGTGAGGCGGTCGGTATGGCCGGCGGCCGCGCCTTGCTGGAAGCATCCGGCGGCATCAATATGGAGAGTGTGCGTGCGATCGCGGAGACTGGTGTCGACCGCATTTCGATCGGCAGCCTGACCAAGGATATCCACGCCACCGATTATTCATTACGGGTGCTTGCGTAGCGTGCGCTATCCGAGCGATTTCATGGACGACGTTCAAATCGTGCGCACAGCGCACGCTACCCGCTGTTTTCAATATCTATTTTCGACGCGCCGGCGACAGCACCGTCGGCAGTGCCTTTGGCAAGGTATCCGGGAAATCCCGGCTGAAATGCAGGCCCCGGCTCTCGCGGCGCGACAGCGCGCTATTGACGATCAATGACGCGACCTCGACCAGATTGCGTAACTCCAGCAAATCGCGCGTGATGCGGAAGTGCGCGTAATACTCGTCGATCTCTTCCTTCAGCAGCCTGATGCGGTGCTGGGCGCGTTCCAGGCGCTTGGTGGTACGCACAATGCCGACGTAATTCCACATGAAGCGGCGCAGTTCGTCCCAGTTATTCGCGATGATGACTTCCTCGTCGGCGTCGGTCACGCGGCTCTCGTCCCAGTCTGGCAGTGAATTCGATTTTTGCCTCGGCTGCTGCTCGATATGCTGGGCGGCGGCGCGTCCCAGCACCAGGCACTCCAGTAGCGAGTTGCTGGCCAGGCGGTTGGCTCCGTGCAGGCCGGTGCAGGTCGCCTCACCCACCGCGTACAGGCCCGGTAAATCGGTACGGCCGGATAAATCGGTCACGATGCCGCCGCAGGTGTAATGCGCGGCCGGCACTACCGGAATCGGCTGCTTGGTGAGGTCGATGCCCAACTCCAGGCAGCGCGCGTAAATGGTCGGGAAGTGTTCTTTCAGGAATTCCGGGGGCTGATGACTGATGTCGAGATCGACGTAATCAAGGCCGCGTTTCTTCATTTCCGCATCGATCGCGCGCGCCACCACGTCGCGCGGCGCCAGTTCGGCGCGCTCGTCATGCAGCGGCATGAAGCGCGTGCCGGCAGCGGCACCCGCTTCGACGGGTAATTTGAGGACGCCGCCTTCACCGCGCACCGCTTCGGTGATCAGAAACGACTTGGCATACGGATGGTACAGGCAGGTCGGATGGAATTGGATGAACTCCATGTTCGACACCCGGCACCCGGCCCGCCAGGCCATCGCGATGCCGTCGCCGGTCGCGGTATCGGGATTGGTCGTATAGAGATAAACCTTGCCGGCGCCGCCGGTTGCCATCACGGTATGTTCGGCGGCAATGGTGATGACCTTGCCGGTCTTGACATCCTGCACATATAGGCCAAGGCAGCGCGGCGGGAGTTTTGTCGCCAGCTTGTCCGACGTGATGACGTCGATTGCGTAGTGTTCTTCCAATAAGGTGATATTGGGATGGGTGCGGACCTTATCCTGCAGGGCGACTTGCACCGCATGTCCGGTCGCGTCGGCCGCGTGGATGATGCGGCGCTGGCTGTGGCCGCCTTCGCGCGTCAAGTGAAACCCGAGTTCCGCGGTCGCGTCGCGTGTAAAAGGCACGCCTTGTGCAATCAGCCATTCGATCGCTTCGCGGCCATGTTCGATGATGAAACGCGTCGCGCTTTCGTCGCACAGGCCGGCGCCCGCGACCAGCGTGTCGGCGATGTGCTCGGCATAGCTGTCGCCGGAATCGAGCACTGCAGCAATGCCGCCCTGGGCTCGTTCGCTGGCACCGTCGAGTAGAGAGCGTTTGGAAATGATCGCGACTTTGCGCGTTTCTGCGAGGTGCAGCGCGACCGACAGGCCGGCCAACCCGCTGCCGATGATGGCGACATCAAATTTCATAAATTGAGTAGTGAGCGAAAGAGTTAAACGTGTGGTGCGTTCTGGGTAGCGCAGCATATCGGAGGACATCCTGCACCGAACATGGCTGGTCAGCCCGGTTGCCATCAACTATATTCGATTTAGCATTATCCCACAGGCCGATTTGCAGGGCTGAAGGCTGTGATAACCTGACGCGTCCATGGTTGGCCGTTCTTCCCAGGAGATCGCATGCGCAAAATACTGACAAAATTGGTATGGGTATTGGTCGTCTTGATGCTGGGAGCAATCTCGGCGCTGGCCTGGTATCGCAGTGCCAGCCAGCCGCAAATTAGCGGCAAACTCACATTGGCCGGGCCGGCGGCCGCAATCGACATCGTGCGCGACGCCAATGGGATTCCCCATATTTATGCGCAGTCCGCGAGCGACGCCTATTTCGCGCTCGGTTTCGTGCATGCGCAGGATCGCTTGTGGCAGATGGAACTGAACCGCCGTATTCCCGCCGGGCGCATGGCGGAAATACTCGGCCCGACTGCGCTCGGTACCGATCGTTTCCTGCGTTCGCTCGGGGTACGGCGCAACGCTGAAGCAATCCTGGGCAATTTGTCCGCGGATACGCGTGCCGTGCTGGATGCCTACGCCAAGGGCGTCAATGCCTACCTGGCCAACCGCAAGTCGCCGTTGCCACCGGAATTCGTCATCACCGGTGCGCCGTCTCCGGCTCCCTGGCAGGCCGTCGATTCGATCGGCTGGCAAACCATGATGGCATGGGATCTAGGTAGCAACTGGTCGCAGGAGTTGTTGCGTATGCGGCTGGCGCAGCGCTTGTCGCTGGATCAAATCAACGAATTCCTGCCGCCCTATCCGGGTGACCCGGTGCTGCCGACGCAGGACTACACCAAGCTGTATCGCCAGTTGGCGGGCACGACTCAACAGCTGGCAGCGGTGGCGCAAGTTGCTCCGCCTTCCTATATCGACGGCATGGGCTCCAACAACTGGGTGCTGGCCGGTGCACGCACAGAAAGCGGCAAGCCCCTGCTCGCGAACGATCCGCATCTTGGCCTGGCGGCGCCGGCGCTCTGGTATTTTGCGCACCTCTCTGCGCCCGGATTGAATGTAATCGGCGCCACGCTGCCGGGCATACCGAGTGTCGTCCTCGGCCACAACGACCGGATCGCATGGGGCTTTACCAATACCGGTCCGGATGTGCAGGACCTATATATCGAACGCGTCAACCCGTCGAATGCGAGGCAGTATCAGACGCCGCAGGGCTGGGCGGATTTCAAGACGCATACCGAGCTCATCAAAGTGAAAGGCCAGGCCGATGTCACGCTGGAAGTGCGCGAGACCCGGCACGGCCCGGTGATTACCGGCGCGCTGCCGGTTGCCGACAAACTCGCGATCGACGCGAAACAATACGTGATCGCGTTTGCCTGGACCGCATTGCGTCCGGACGATCGCACCCTGCAAGCCGGGGTCAAAATGAATCGCGCGAAGGACTGGCAGGAATTCCTCGATAGCGCAAAGGATTTCAGTTCACCGCAGCAGAACGTCGTGTACGCAGATATCGACGGCAACATCGGTTTTGTCGCGCCGGGACGGGTACCGATCCGCAAATCGGACAACGATCTCAAAGGCCTGGCGCCCGCACCGGGCTGGGATGCGCGTTACGACTGGGACGGATTCATCCCTTTCGAGCAACTGCCGCAACAATACAATCCCGCATCGCATCGCGTTATCACTGCCAATCAGAAAATTGTCGGCGACGATTATCCCTATTTCTTGACCAGCGAATGGACGCTGCCATACCGCGCGAATCGGATTACGGAATTGATCGATGCCAAGCCCCGGCATAGCATGAACAGTTTGGCGGAGATTCAAGGCGACGTTGTCTCGCTGGCGGCGCGAGAGCTGCTGCCGATCCTGCGAAGAACGAAACCGGAATCCGCGCGCGCCAAGGCGGCACTGCGCGCCTTGGCGACATGGAATGGCGCAATGGACGCCGACCGGTTTGAACCCTTGATCTTCAGCGCCTGGACGCGCGAGGCGTCGCGGCGCATTTTCGCCGATGAGTTGGGCGACACCTTGATGAACGACTATTGGGAGCAACGCAATGTCCATCTGAGCATGGTTAATGTGCTCGAAAACAAGGAGGGGCAGGGCCGGTGGTGCCGCGACGTGACGATGGCGGCTACGGTCAAGCAGCAAACCTGTGACGAATTGATGTCGCTGGCGCTGGAGAGCGCGCTGACTGGCCTTGAGCAGCGCTACGGCTCCGACATGACAGCCTGGCGCTGGGGCGTGGCCCATGTCGCGCATTCTGAACATCGTCCGTTCGGCAAGGTGCCGCTGCTGGCCGAGTTGTTCGATATTCGTGTCGCCAGCGGGGGCGGAACCTTCACCATCAATGCCGGACGGAATAATTTGCGCGATACCAAAGAGCCTTTCGCGAGCCGGCATGCAGCGAGCCTGCGGGCGCTTTATGATTTGTCCGATCTGGAGAATTCAAGATTCATCCATTCCACCGGACAATCCGGCAACATCTTTTCGCCGCTCTACCGCGATTATGTACGGCGCTGGGCGGAGACTCGCTACTTGCCGATGCGGACCGTGCGCGCATCTGTTGAAAAGGATGCGATCGGAACCTTGACGTTAATCCCGCGCGCGAACTCGAGGCGCTAGGTTCGCCGGCGTGAGTGCAATGAGCAGGAGGCAATCGCAAGTCTTTGCGTTTCCTGAACAAACGAAAATGTGTGAAACCGGGCGCACAATAAAAAAACCGCCAGCTGACAAGCTGACGGTTTGTAATGGAACTAACGAACGAAGACGCGGCGGCTAGTGATCCGCGGCGTAGATGTCGTTATCCTTGGTTTCTTTCACGAACAGCATACCGATCACGAAAGTCATCGCTGCGATGATGATTGGATACCACAGGCCGAAGTAGATATCGCCCTTGTACGCCACCAGTGCAAAGGCGGTGGTCGGCAA
>DHXL01000148.1:14692-16793 GCA_002415335.1 Oxalobacteraceae bacterium UBA5157 | reverse complement strand
ATCCGCATGGCCGAAAGAACTGCGCCCACCGCGCCCGGTGCCGAGTTCAAGATTTTGCTGGAAGACAAGCATTTATTAGTCATCGACAAGCCGGCCGGCGTCGCGGTGCATGGTGGCTCCGGCGTCAGCTACGGGGTCATTGAGCAATTGCGGGCGGCAAGACCGGACGCAAAATTCCTCGAACTGGTGCATCGCCTTGACCGCGACACGTCCGGCATATTATTGCTCGCCAAGAAACGTTCGGCCTTGACCAATCTGCATGAACAAATCCGCGAAGGCGAGCTAGATAAACGCTATTTGGTGCTGGTGCACGGCGACTGGAAAAATCAGAAGCAACATATCAAGCTGCCGCTGTTCAAGTACAACGCGGCGGACGGCGAACGCCGCGTGCGGGTGCAGGCGGATGGCTTGGCTTCACATACGATATTCAATCTGCTGCGCAGATACGGTGCTTTCGCGTTGCTGGAAGCTGAGTTGAAAACCGGCCGTACGCACCAAATTAGGGTACATCTATCCTCCAGCGGATTCGCGATCGCCGGCGACGACAAGTATGGGGATTTTGCATTGAACCGGGCATTGCAGAAAGCGGAAGGCACGCGCATTGCGTTCAAGCGCATGTTCTTGCATGCCCATCAGATCACGTTCATGCACCCGGAATCCGGCAAGCCTGTCACGCTCAATGCGCCGCTGCCGCCCGAATGCGAGAAGTTCTTGGCGAGTCTGGAAAAGACATCCGCTTAGCGCAGGCGAGCGAACGGTCGACCAAATAGAAGGAGCTGTCCGCAGGCGGGCAGGAGACATGGCAAAGAAGAAATTTGATCTGATCGTTTTCGATTGGGACGGCACATTGATGGATAGCACGGCGGCCATCGTGAAATGCATTCAGGCTGCGGCGAAAGATCTTGGATTGCCAATTCCGGATAACAAGGCGGCGGCTTACGTAATCGGGCTCGGACTGCAAGAAGCGATGCAGGCGGCGCTGCCTGGCGTTGATCCCAAGTACTATCCGCGCATGGTGGAGCGTTATCGCTATCATTACTTGGCGAAGGATCATGGCTTGACCTTGTTCGACGGTGTGCGAGAAATGTTGAACGAGCTCTCGCAACAAGGCTATTTTCTGGCAGTGGCAACCGGCAAGAGCCGCGTTGGCTTGAATCGGGCGCTCGACACCGTCAAGTTGTTGTCATTGTTCGACGCCACGCGTTGTGCAGACGAAACTTTTTCCAAGCCGCATCCAGCCATGCTGCAGGAATTGACGCGCGAGCTGGGGCAGGATATTCAACGCACCGTGATGATTGGCGACACTACGCATGACCTGCAAATGGCATTGAATGCCGGTGCATCCGGCATCGCTGTGCGTTATGGCGCACACTCCGAGCAGGAATTGCTGGCGCTGAATCCACTCTACGCAGCTGGTTCCGTGGCCGATCTGCATGTTTGGCTGAATGCGAATGCGTAATGAGTGACAGCGCGATTCTGGTCTGCGACTCGAGCGCCTTGCAAGAAGGGGGCAAAGGAGTGCGGTTTCCCGTCACGGCCGGCGGCCACGACACCACGGGATTCGTGGTGCGCTACCAAGGCGTTGCTCGAGGCTATCTGAACCGTTGCGCGCACGTGCCAATCGAGCTGGATTGGGCCGAAGGAGAGTTTTTTGAGTCGAGCGGCCTGTACCTGATGTGCGCGACGCATGGCGCGCTGTATGCGCCGGAAAGCGGCCATTGCCTCGGCGGCCCGTGTCGTGGAGGACGTCTGCGTCCGATCGGCGTGATAGAAGAAGACGGCCGGATATTCTGGCGGCCGGACGAATTTGTAAAACCCTTGCAGGCTTGAATCGCCGAGCAAACTTAAAAGTGAAGATATGAGCAATAACGACTTTGAGAATCAAGCAGCGCAGCAACCGGCTGCGCAAGCTTCCGGTGCGATTCCGCCGAAATCGACCGAGCCGGCGAAAAAGGAAGGATGGGAGCGCGAAGTGCTGGAAAAACTTGCGTTCGCCACGCTCGCCGAGCAGCGCGCGCGTCGCCGCTGGGGCGGTGACGAGGGAGATCACGGTGCCGATCAGCAGCATCAGCGCGAAGCCCTTCACGCCGGCGGTCGCGAC
>DHXL01000148.1:0-14671 GCA_002415335.1 Oxalobacteraceae bacterium UBA5157 | reverse complement strand
CACGCATACGGCTCTGATCGACATCGATGGCGCGATCGAAACGGGTAGTGCAGGCGCGGCCGATGCGGTTATTCCCGCACTCAAAAAGGCGTTCGCAGACGACGGCACGGTGGGCGTCATTTTGCACATCAACAGTCCTGGCGGCAGTCCGGTGCAAGCCGGGATGATCAACGACGAGATCGTGCGCTTGCGCAAAGCTTACCCGCAGAAACCCCTATATGTTGTGGTCGATGAAATTTGCGCATCCGGTGGCTACTATATTGCCGCTGCAGCCGACAAGATTTACGTCAATAAGGCCAGCATTGTCGGATCAATTGGCGTGTTGATGGATGGCTTCGGCTTCACGGGATTAATGGATAAGCTGGGCGTCGAACGACGCCTGCAAACCGCCGGCGAAAACAAGGGTTTCATGGATCCGTTCAGTCCACAGAGCGCCAAACAAAAAGGCTATGCGCAAGAAATGCTGAATGAAATTCATCAGCAATTCATTGCTGTCGTGCGCGCCGGCCGCGGCAAGCGTCTAAAAGAATCGCCCGACATGTTTTCTGGCTTGTTCTGGAGCGGTGCGAAAGCGGTCGAAATGGGCTTGGCGGATGATTTCGGAACGGTTGACAGTGTCGCCCGTGATGAATTGAAGGCGGAAGACATTATCGACTATACCGAACATGACGGCCTGCCGGAGCGCGTGCTGAAAAAATTCGGTGCCTCGGTCGGCGCCGGTGCGGTGAAATTAGCCTGGGGCGGCTTTAAACCGACGTTGAAATGAATACGTTTCTTTGATGTCGCAGAAGGCGGATTCGGCATTCTCTGCGGCGTCGGTCATGCTGAAAATTTACGGAATCCTTCTTGTAACTTTGCGGTCGCTCTCTATACTTGATATAGAAATTGTTGGCCCAGGTTGCCCGGCTGTCGCCGGCAACAGGAGTCAGCATATTGGTCGGCGGAATCTCCGGATTGTGCATCGCGCCGGGCGTTGGAACAACGCTCATCCATGGGTGAGTGGACATAACACCGGTGCTTTGGTGTTTACCGCATCGAGGGTGCGGCTGTGGGAAGTCTTGGATTTCCCGTACTGTTGCTCCATTTGGAGCAGGCAAAACGGCGGCGCAATACCGCCGTTTTGCGTTTAGTTTACTTACATCACTACCTTACGGCGGCAGCGGTTTTCAGACTGCCAGAAGCAGGAATACGGTCGGCTTCTTGTGGAAATCCGGCCCTGTGCCAGACCCAAGGTCGCTCTTCCATTTTGCCGCCGGTTTTGTCTGGATAGACTCGGATCCGAGCGTCAAGCCGGTTGCAATCGAGATCAAGGTATCCGGCCGACATGCGGCGGCCAGCGCCTCGAGCAGCGTGCCATTCCGATACGGCGTCTCAATGAACAACTGCGTCTGTCTATCTTGCCGGGAACGCTCCTCGAGTTCCTTGATGCGTTTGGAGCGCTGGCCCGCATCGACGGGCAGATAGCCGTTGAAGGCGAAGCTCTGGCCGTTCAAGCCGCTCGCCATTACCGCCAGCAACAGGGATGAAGGTCCAACCAGCGGTTTCACCGTAACCCCGTGCGCATGCGCCAGGCGTACCAGGTTCGCGCCCGGGTCGGCAACCGCTGGTACGCCGGCTTCCGAAATCAGGCCCGCATCGCGCCCCGCCAACAGTGGTGCCAACAGGCTCGGCAGTGCGGCGGCATCGGTATTGACGCTGAGTTCCGCGATCTGGATCTCTTGCAATGGCTTGCACAGCGGATGGGTCACCGCGACCAGCTTGAGGAATGCGCGCGCCGTCTTGGCGTTTTCCGCGACGAAGTAATCGAGTCGTGCGGTTAACGCAAGCACGCCGGTGGGAATGATCAGCGCCAGAGGATCGACTGGTCCGGCGTCGGCTGGACCGAGTGTGTTGGGAACAAGGTAGAGAATGCCCTTCACGTCGTTGCACACCGAAAGAACGGCATTCCGGCACGCCTCAGCATGGTGGTCAACGAGATAAGCGGCAATCCGGTCAATGCCGTTGGATCATCGCTCTCGATTCTTTCGATCAATGCGATGCCGAGTCCTTCATTCTTCGCGCTGCCGGCGCAATCGTAAGGCTGCTCGATACGCAGGTATGCCTCAAGCTCGTGATCGGGAAGCACGCGAAACGTGACGTAAGTTTGTACGTTGTCAAGCTGCACTGCCAATGACGGATCGGCCTCCCGTCCATCCCACAGGCATAGCGCGCTGTGGAAGATGACGCGTCGACCGCGCATTTTCTGCAATTGCCTGAGCGCATTCTGGTGCGATTCGGGCTTGCCGATCTGCTCACCATCCAGCGTGGCTACCTGATCGGACCCGATCACGAGCGCGCCCGGTACCTGCGCCGACACTGCGGCAGCTTTCTGTCTGGCCAGACGTAGCGCCGTCGTCTCCGGCGCTTCGCCGGGATACTGCGTTTCGTCGATATTCGGCAGCACGACATCGAACGGAATCTGTAACCGGGATAGTAATGCTTTACGGTACATGGAACTGGAGCCGAGAATTACGCGCGGCAAGGGGAGCGAGGGGTGCATTGATTGATGTTTTATTTGATCGTACGTGCAATAAAAACGCGCTAACACTTTGACGAATAATAGGAAAGCCTGTTATTATCGCAGGTTTTCCGGGTTCGACTTCGCGCATGAATGCATTTTTGATCGACGCTTTTGAGTACAGTCGGCACAAGGAGCAGCGCCAAGGCGATATCGCGGTAGCCGATTTGGTGCGCTTGACGGAAGAATTAGCCGATAAGTCCGGTTCGCTACATTGGTCTTTGCTAGGTGAGGTCGACTCCCTTGGGTTTTCACAGTTGAGGCTGTCAGTGTCGGGCTTGGTTCGGCTGATGTGCCAGCGCTGCCTCGTGCCATTCGCATTCGAGATTGCATCCGACTCAAGGTTGATTTTGGCGAAAGACGAAGCCAACGCGGACGAGATCGATGCGTTGCTGGCCGATGACACTGTCGATGTGATCGTCGGCTCCAAAGTGCTGAATGTGGCTGAATTGATTGAAGACGAGGCTCTGTTGGCGATACCGTTGGCGCCCAAGCATAAGGCCTGTCCCGATCGTGCCGCGCCGGAGAGATTGCAGGGGGCGCAGAAGCCTTCGCCGTTCGCGGTATTGAAGAATATCAAGCAGTAAGGATTCTCGGATTGTCGTTCGTACGGCAAGCCGGATGTGTTAAAATTTTAGAACTTATGGTTTAGGAGTTATCATGGCTGTCCAACAGAATAAGAAGTCCCCCTCCAAGCGCGGTATGCACCGTTCGCACGATTTCCTGGTTAATCCACCATTGGCCGTCGAACCGACGACCGGTGAAACCCATATGCGTCATCACATCAGCCCGAACGGTTTTTATCGTGGGCGCAAAGTCCTCAAGACCAAGAACGACGAATAATCGTCGTTGCTCAAGTTAAAGCGGCGTAGCGAGTTTCTCAACCTGCTGCCGCTTTTTTCATATGCTGAAACAGCGCATTGCATCATTGTGAATCACGCCGAATCTGGCCCATAATGCGGTTGGAGCGAGGTACTGAGTCAGGACAATGACAATCAAAATTTCAATCGACTGCATGGGCGGAGATCACGGCCCTGCAGTTACTATTCCCGCTGCCATTTCATTCGTCAATCGCGAGCCTGGAGCCGAACTATTGCTGGTCGGCTTGGAGGATGTGCTTCGAGCCGAGTTAAAGAAACACAAGGCAGCGGATCATCCCCGCTTGTCCGTTATCAACGCATCCGAAGTCGTCGCGATGGGTGATTCGCTGGAAGTCGCTTTGCGCCGCAAGAAGGATTCATCGATGCGGGTCGCCATCAATCTGGTGAAAGAAGACCGGGCGCAAGCCTGCGTCTCGGCCGGCAATACAGCCGCGCTGATGGCGGTGTCGCGCTACCTGCTGAAAACGATCCCCGGCGTCGACCGTCCCGCGATTTGTTCGCTTATACCAAATCAAACCGATCGACCGACTTACATGCTCGACCTGGGGGCCAACGTCGATTGCGAACCGGAGCATCTGCGTCAGTTTGCGATCATGGGGTCTGCGCTCGTGTCGGCGATGGAACACAAGTGCAAACCAACGGTCGGCTTGTTGAATGTGGGCGAGGAAGACATCAAGGGCAACGATGTCGTCAAGCGCACCGCGACGCTGCTGCGCGCGGACCACGACAAGGGTTTGCTCAATTTTTACGGCAACGTCGAAGGCGACGACATCTTCAAGGGCACCACCGATATCGTCGTGTGCGACGGATTTGTCGGTAACGTGGTGCTCAAGGCGTCTGAGGGCTTGAGTCGATTCTTCAAGACTACCTTGACCGCCGAGTTCAAGAGCAATCCACTCAACATGCTGGGATACTTGATTGCCCGCGGTGCGATCAAGGCATTTTCGCAGCGCTTCAATCCCTCTCGGTACAATGGCGGAAGTTTGCTGGGCTTGCGTGGACTGGTATTCAAGAGTCATGGCGGTTCCGATGCATACGGTTACGAATGGGCTATCAAGCGCGCATTCGATGCGGCAAAATACGATGTGCTGTCGCGCATATCTACGGCAGTCTCCGCACCGATGCCGCCATCCGAAGTATTCTCCCGAGCAGGCAGCGCAATAGCGGCCAGTGACTTAACAGAACAGAAAACGGCATGACTCTCTACAGCAAAATTGTCGGTACCGGCAGCTATCTGCCGCCCAAGCGCGTGACAAATCAAGAACTCGCCGCGCAATTGGCAGAAAAAGGGATCGAGACGTCGGACGAGTGGATCGTATCGCGCAGCGGAATTTCGGCGCGCCACTACGCTGCACCGGACGTGCAATCGAGCGATCTCGCGGTCGAAGCTGCCAAGCGTGCGCTCGACATGGCGGGTTTGGCTGCCAACGATATCGACCTCATCATTCTTGCGAGCTCCACGCCGGACTATTTTGGCGGATTCCCAAGCACCGCCTGCGTCGTGCAGCGTAAACTTGGCATCACCAATGGCAGTGCGGCTGTAGACGTGCAAGCGGTGTGCAGCGGTTTCGTGTATGCGGTATCGATAGCCGACAATTTCATCAAGTCGGGCGCGCACAAGACGGTGTTGATCATCGGCGCGGAAGTGTTCTCGCGCATCCTGAATTTTGAAGACCGCACGACCTGCGTCCTGTTCGGTGACGGTGCCGGCGCGGTGATCTTGTCCGCCGCGAGCGAGCCAGGCATCCTGGCGACCAAGCTGCATGCAGACGGCAGTCATTCTGAGATTCTTTGCGTGCCTGGCAGTGTCAACAGCGGCATCATCGAGGGCAGCGCCTTTCTGTACATGGACGGTAAGGCTGTGTTTAAACTGGCTGTGTCGGTGCTTGAGAAGGTGGCGAATGAAGTGTTGGAGATTGCCGGGATGCGCGCAGATCAAGTCGACTGGCTGGTCCCGCACCAGGCCAATATCCGTATCATGCACAGCACCGCCAAGAAGCTCGGTCTGCCGCTCGAAAAAATGGTTGTGACGGTCGACCAGCACGGCAACACGTCCGCGGCATCGATTCCGCTGGCGCTGGACGTGGCAGTCCGTGACGGTCGCATCAAACCGGGGCAGAACGTGATGATGGAAGGCGTGGGCGGCGGTTTCACCTGGGGTGCGGTGCTGGCACGGTTCTAGATGTTGCGCGACAGAGCCAGGCGTAATGGTATTTCGTCGCACCGATCAAGAATTGCGGGAGTGAAATCATGAGTCACCACGGCGCACCGAAGCTTCTCGATTTCACCTTGAGGGCTCCCGTCTTCAACGACCCAGAACAGAATTCCTGAGCAGACTTAGCCATGCCAATAATCGAATCCAAGAAATTAAATTATGCCTAAATTCGCATTTGTTTTTCCCGGCCAAGGCTCGCAAGCCGTCGGGATGTTGAACGGCTTTGCCGGCAACGAAATCGTCAAACAGACGGTCGCCGAGGCATCCGATGTGCTTGAATTCGATCTCGCCAAATTGATTGCAGAGGGCCCGAAAGAGGCGCTCGATCTCACCACCAATACACAACCGGTGATGCTTGCCGCAGCGGTTGCCGTCTATCGCGCATGGATCGCTGCGGGCGGTCCGGCGCCGGCGATGGTGGCCGGCCACAGTCTGGGCGAATACTCCGCCCTCGTCGCCGCCGGTGTGATTCCATTTAAGGACGCCGTGCCGCTGGTGCGTTTCCGCGCGCAGGCAATGCAGGAGGCAGTGCCGGTAGGGCAGGGTGCGATGGCGGCGATCCTCGGACTGTCGGACGAAGACGTGCGGGCAGTTTGTGCGACCGCGGCGCAGGGAGAAGTGGTTGAAGCGGTCAATTTCAACGCCCCGGCGCAAGTCGTGATTGCCGGTCACCGGAGTGCGGTCGAAAGAGCGTGCGTGGCGGCGAAGGAAAAAGGTGCCAAGCGTGCATTGCCGCTGCCTGTGTCGGCGCCGTTCCATTCCTCGTTGCTGAAACCCGCGTCGGATCGTTTGCGTGAATACATGGCAGGACTCTCTTTTGGCACGCCCGAGCTGCCGTTGCTTAACAACGTCGATGTCGCGTTCGAAAACAATGCGGCCGGCATAAGGGACGCGTTGGTGCGGCAAGCTGCGAGCCCGGTACGTTGGGTTGAAACGATACAAAGAATGTCTGCGGAAGGCGTCACGCATGTGATCGAATGCGGGCCAGGCAAGGTGTTGACCGGACTCACGAAGCGGATCAACAGTGAATTGATCGGTGATGCGATGGTCGATCAAATGTCGCTGGAAAAAACATTGGAGCTCTTAAGGTGATCCCACATACGCCAAACCTGAACGATCAAGTAGCGCTCGTAACCGGCGCATCGCGCGGCATCGGTCGGGCGATCGCGCAGGAATTAGCCCGGCAAGGCGCGAAAGTGATCGGTACCGCCACCACGGAATCGGGTGCCGTCGCTATTTCGGAATACCTGTACGCAATCCGGCCGGACTGTGGCATGGGCGTCGTGCTAAACGTCAATGATGTTGAAGCGTGCGCCGCAGTGGTCGAAGGCACCCAAAAAACGCTGGGGGCCATCTCGATTCTCGTCAATAACGCCGGCATCACGCACGACCAGCTCGCCATGCGCATGAAAGAGGAAGAGTGGGATGCCGTCATTGCAACCAATCTGAGCGCGGTGGCGCGGCTGTCGCGTGCCGTCTTGCGCGGCATGATGAAGGCCAAGCATGGACGTATCATCAATATTACGTCGGTCGTCGGATCGTCCGGCAATGCGGGTCAGATGAACTATGCGGCGGCCAAAGCCGGCGTGGCAGGAATGAGCCGTGCGCTGGCACGTGAAATTGGCAGCCGCAATATTACCGTCAATTGCGTTGCTCCCGGCTTCATCGATACCGATATGACGAAGAAGCTCACTGAGCAGCAGACGGCCGCCCTGTTGCAACAAATTCCGCTTGGCCGCTTCGGTCTTCCAGAAGATATTGCGGCTGCGGTGAGCTTTCTCGCATCGCCGCTGGCAAGCTATATTACTGGCACGACACTCCATATCAACGGCGGAATGTACATGAGTTGAGTAGTATCTAGGGACTTTTGGCTGAAGTTAGATCGCTATTGCGAGATAAAGCTAAAAGTAAATTAACAACGCGCAAACCTGCTAAAATGCGCGCACTTTCTGTAACCACTCACTGGAGCCATAACATGTCCGATATCGAACAACGCGTTAAAAAAATCGTCGCTGAACAACTGGGCGTCGCCGAAGCAGACATCAAAATCGAATCGTCCTTCGTCGATGATCTCGGTGCCGATTCGCTCGATACAGTCGAACTCGTCATGGCACTTGAAGACGAGTTCGAAATGGAGATTCCAGACGAACAAGCCGAAAAAATCACCACCGTGCAGCAGGCGATCGATTACGCCAAGGCGCACGTCAAGGCTTAAGCCTGTTGATCGACTCTAGGAGAACCGTTTGAGCCGCTCGCGTCAACGTCGTGTCGTTATTACCGGACTGGGTTGTGTTTCCCCTGTGGGCAACACGGTTGCAGAGTCGTGGGCAGCGATTACTGCTGGAAAATCTGGCATTGCCACCATTACCAAATTTGATGCTACGCCTTTTACCACGCACTTTGCCGGTGAGATCAAGGGCTTCAATATCGAGGATTACATCCCGGCCAAAGAAGCGCGCCACATGGATACTTTCATCCACTATGGCATGGCGGCCGGCATGCAGGCGATGCAAGACAGCGGCCTGGTTGTGACTGAGGCCAATGCTGAACGCATCGGCGTAATTATCGGGTCCGGTATCGGCGGTTTGCCGCTGATCGAAGAGACGCACGCCGAGTTTGCCAGTCGCGGTCCCCGGCGCATCAGTCCGTTTTTTGTGCCGGCGTCGATCATCAACATGATCTCCGGGAATCTGTCGATCAAGTATGGTCTGCAGGGCCCGAATCTGGCGATCGTGACCGCCTGTACCACCGGCTTGCACTGCATTGGCGCTGCCGGGCGTCTGATCGAGTACGGCGACGCGGACGTGATGATTGCCGGCGGCGCGGAGTCGACCATTTCACCGCTGGGCCTCGGCGGCTTTGCGTCGGCCCGCGCGCTATCCAGCCGCAACGACGATCCGGCCACCGCCTCGCGTCCATGGGACAGGGAGCGCGATGGTTTCGTCTTGGGCGAAGGCGCCGGCGTAATGGTGCTGGAAGAGTATGAGCATGCCAAAGCCCGCGGTGCCACTATCTACGCAGAATTGCTTGGATTTGGCATGAGCGCGGATGCCTACCACATGACCGCCCCGCTGGAAAACGGCGACGGTGCACGGCGCTGCATGATTTCGGCGATGAAGAATGCGGGAATCAATGCCGATCAAGTCGATTACGTGAACGCGCATGGCACTTCGACGCCATTGGGCGACTTGGCCGAGACGGTTGCCATCAAGCGTGCGCTAGGCGACCATGCCAAGAATATTGTCGTCAATTCGACCAAGTCGATGACCGGCCATCTGTTGGGCGGAGCGGGCGGTTTGGAAGCGGTTTTCACCGTACTCGCCTTGCATAAGCAAATATCGCCGCCAACGATCAATATCTTTAATCAGGATCCGGATTGCGATCTCGATTATTGCGCCAATGTCGCGCGCGAAATGTCGATCAAGGTTGCAGTGAAGAACTCATTTGGCTTCGGCGGAACAAACGGGACGTTAATTTTCGGCAAGATCTAGCAAACGCCGCTCATTCTCGTTACGGAGGATGAGCGCTGGTGGCATTCAGGATTTCCATCATGTCGATCGCGAAGTCCGTCATCGTGAGACCCTCCCGTTTATTGCTAGCAATGACGGCCGCCATGAGCGCCTGCGTCATGCTGGTCGGTATCTTGCTCGGCTTGGGAGTCGCAACGGATCTGGTTCTTTGGGTCAGAATTGTGGCGACAGCCTGCTGCACCGTCATGGCATTGGCGGGGGTTTATGGCCGCTTGCGGATACGCAATGCGTGGCGTATCGATATCTCGTCAGATGGACAAATTCGATTGACCCAATTGCCCGCTGCTGAGGATTCGTCCTGGACCGGTGAGGTGGTGCGACTCATGCCGGATTCGACTCTGTGGGCTCATCTGCTATTGCTGCGCCTGCGCACCGGCGATGGACAACGCATCGTGCTGCCGATTTTACCGGACTCAGTTCCCGATGGTGAATTTCGTGCCTTATCGGTTGCGTGTCGCTGGGTTGCAGCGCACAATAATCCCGCAGAAAATCACAATGTTTGACTCGGGTTCTTTCGAATGCCGGGCCCTGCAAGATTGAATCTTCTCATCGCAACGCATAAATTCCTGGGTTTTATTGAACTAAGTTCATTTCTCTCAGTCAACTCTTCGAGTCGCGTGCATGTTGCAAAAAAACAAGGGAATGGGGATTGACGACAGAACGCGAAATTGATCAACTGCTTGTCGAGCGTGTGCAGCGTGGCGATAAAAAAGCGTTCGAGCTTTTAGTGACCAAGTATCAACGGAAACTGATGAGGCTCGTGTCGCGGCTCGTGCGCGATCAGGCAGAAGCCGAGGACGTCGTGCAGGAAGCCTTTATCAAGGCTTACCGCGCGTTGCCCCAGTTTCGCGGCGACTCGGCATTTTATACATGGCTTTATCGTATCGGGATCAATACGGCGAAAAATTATCTCGTGACCCTCGGCCGTCGGGCACCGACCTCAACGGAGGCCGATGCAGAAGAAGCAGAAACTTTTGACGACGGCGAGCACCTAAGAGATATCAACACACCGGAATCGATGCTGGCCACCAAGCAGATTGCTGAGACGGTCAACCTGGCGATGGATGCGCTGCCTGAAGAACTGCGTATCGCGATTACGCTGCGCGAGATCGAAGGCTTGAGCTATGACGAGATTTCGGAGGCAATGGGATGTCCGATCGGCACGGTGCGAAGCAGGATATTCAGGGCACGCGAGGCGATTGCCGACAAGCTGAGGCCACTATTGGGTACGGCGCTGGATAAGCGCTGGTGAGAATCAAGTTACACGTTTTGGATATGACAACAGGGGTTGGCCTAGCTTTGCGAGGTAGTTATGAACATGAATCACATCACCCAAGAACAAATTTCGGTTTTCGCTGATGGTGAACTGGACGGAAGCCGCATGGATGGGGCCATTGCTGCTTTGCGTTTGCCGGAAGGCCAGGCTGCCTGGGATATCTATCATCAAATCGGTGACGCACTGCGCTCGGAAGAGATGGCATTCACCCTAAGCCCGAATTTCGCGGCGCGGATGGCGGCCCGCCTCGACGCTGAGCCCGCGATCGTGGCGCCGAAGGCAATTCAAGCCCAGATGGGGCAGCAGCTCGATACGCAAGCGACGACGATGGCGGCGAGAGGTTCGATCAAGCGTTACGCAATCGCTGGTGGCGCCGCGCTTGCAGTGGCCACGATCGCTTTGATGAGCACGCCGCAATTGATGGTGGCAAGCAAGGACAGCAGGATCTCGGGCGGGATGCCCATCATGATGGCATCGGCCGGGCGCACCGCAGGAGCACCGGGGGCCCTGTCGCAGGTGCCCGACGTGTCACCGCTCGCGGCGAACGCCACGGAGAGTGCCACGGAATATGGAGCGGTAGTCTTGCGCGACCCGCGCATCGACGAATATCTGATGGCGCACCAACGTTTTTCGCCATCGTTGTATAGCACTGCCCAATATGCGCGTTCTGCCACATTTGCAACCGACTCTGACAAATAATATGCGGCGGACCCTGGTCTTGTTTAAGGTTGTTGTCGTTCTCTCCAGTTTCGTCGCGTTTCCGTCCCATGCTGAAGGCCGCCCGGCTCCGCAATCCGACAGACGCGATGCGCAGGCATGGTTGAAAAAGATACAGTCGGCTGCGCAGAAGCTGAACTATTCCGGCACGTTTGTGTATCAGCAGGCGAACCGGATTAGGACTTCACGAATCACGCATATGCTGGACGGCCGGAACGAAATTGAGAAGCTGGAAATTCTCGATGGAAAGCCGCGCGAATATATTCGCAACAACGAAGAGATCAGCTGCTACGTGCCTGAGACCAAGACGATCTTGGTCGAGAAGCGCGTCACGCAGGACATTTTTCCAGCCATCCTGGCGGTGAATACATCGGACCTGACCGACCACTACAATATAAGAAAAGGCGAGACCGGGCGCGTTGCAGGATTCGATTGTCAGGCCGTGGTACTGGAGCCGAAGGATAACCTGCGCTACGGTTACAAGCTGTGGGCGGAAAAAACGACCGGCCTCTTGCTGCGCGCGCAGACATTGGATGAACGGGGCGATGTCGTCGAACAAATCGCATTTACGCAGGTGGGGATCGGTAACGTGGACCGCAACAGCGTGAGACCGAGCTTCGCTAACACCGGCAGTTGGCATGTAGAGGGTTCGGTGGTGAGTCAGGCCAGTGTGTCCGGTTGGCAGGTCGAGGCCCTGCCACCAGGCTTCAGGAAAATTCGTGAGGTCAAGCGCCTGGTGCCCGATCCTCCGCCCACGCGTCCCGCGATGACCAAGGGCTATGGCAGTACACCTCCTGGCCAGAGAGAAGTCTCGCAGATGGTTTATTCGGATGGATTGGCCGCTATTTCCGTCTTTATCGAGCCGGGCTCCCAGAGCCGTACCGAAGGCTCCATGCAGCAAGGCGCGATGAACATCGTTGGTAAGCGTCAAGGGGACTTTTGGCTTACTATTGTCGGCGAGGTGCCTGCCGCGGCGATCAAGCAGGTCGCCAATTCCATTGAGTTCAAGCCAAAATAATTAAAACACATAGCGATACCATGAAAAAAATCTCCACCCTTTCAAAAACACTCTCGATCCTGTTCTTCGGCGCTTCGAGCATTTGTTTTGTGCCATCAGTCGCGGGCGCTGCGAGCGTGGTCGCTCCCGTTTCGGTCACAGGTTTGCCGGATTTTACCGAATTGGTGGAGCGGGTCGGGCCAGCCGTCGTGAATATTCGCACTACCGAAAGAATCAAGCAGGAGCAGGGGGTACCCGGCGCTGACGAAGAAGAGATGCAGGAATTTTTTCGCCGTTTCTTCGGTATTCCGATACCGCCGCACCCACAGCAGCAACCCGACCGCGTGCCACACGGCCAGAAACAAGCGCCGCAGCAGGACGAAGAAGTGCAGCGCGGAGTCGGCTCCGGCTTCATCATTTCAGCCGACGGATATGTGATGACAAACGCGCACGTGGTCGACGGTGCGGACGAAGTCTACGTCACGCTGACTGACAAGCGCGAATTCAAGGCCAAGATCATCGGTGTCGACAAGCGGACCGACGTCGCTCTGGTCAAGATAGACGGTGGCAACCTGCCCCGTTTGACGATGGGCGATTCCAACAAGATCAAGGTCGGCGAATGGGTGATTGCAATCGGCTCGCCGTTCGGCTTGGACAACACAGTCACGGCCGGTATCATTTCTGCCAAAGCGCGCGAAACCGGCGAGTATCTGCCGTTGATCCAAACCGACGTTGCAGTCAACCCGGGCAATTCAGGCGGCCCGCTGCTTAATATGCGGGGTGAGGTGGTTGGAATCAATTCCCAGATATACAGCCGCTCCGGCGGCTATATGGGTATCTCGTTTGCGGTACCGATCGATGAAGCAATGCGGGTATCGGAACAATTGAAAAGTACCGGCAAGGTGACGCGCGGTCGTATCGGCGTCCAGATCGGCGAGGTGACCAAGGATGTCGCGGAATCGCTTGGGCTGTCGAAGACGCAGGGTGCGCTCGTGCAGCGGGTAGAGCCCGGTGGCCCGGCCGAAAAGAGCGGCTTGGAAGCCGGCGATATCATTCTGAAATTTAACGGTGTGACGATCGACCGTTCAAGCGATTTGCCGCGTCTGGTCGGAAGCACCAAACCGGGCACACGAGGCGTCGTGACGGTCTGGCGTAAGGGCAGCAGCCGCGATTTGCCGCTGGTGGTCACCGAACTCGAAGCAGAGAAGGTCGCGAAAAAGGATGACAAGAAACCGAAACTGGAGCAGTCGGTGAACGCACTCGGCCTGGTCGTCAGCGATTTGAGTGACGCTCAGAAAAAAGAACTACATGTCGACGGCGGCGTCACGATCAACACTGCGGAAGGCGTTGCGGCGCGCGCCGGGTTACGGGCGGGAGACGTGATTCTGCGCTTGAACAACACCGACGTGAAGAATGCCAAGCAGTTCAATTCGCTGGTGAGCAAGCTGGAAGCGAAAAAGATGGCGGTATTGCTGGTGCGCCGCGGTGATTCGTCCCAGTTTGTGCCACTCAAACCGACCGGCCAATAAGTCAAATGACGCCTCGCCCCGGCTGCGGACCGATCGGTCTGCAGCCTTTGGTGGCTCGCCTCCCCACCTTGACTCATTTCATTCTCTACTCGCGCGCGTATTGCCATCTCTGTGATGACATGCTCGCTGCTTTGCAGGCGTTCAGCGGTGAATTCGCATTTACCGTCGAAGTGGTGCATGTCGATGCCGACCTGGACTTGGTTGCGCAGTACGATGAGCTAGTGCCTGTGTTGCTGGCGCGCAAGTGCGAGACGGACGCGGCTGTCCAGTTGTGTCACTATTTTCTGGATGAGGCCCGTTTGCGTGTATTTCTGGCATCATCCTGAATGCGCTGCACGCTGACCTCGTGCAGCAAATAGTGCGCTTTGAACGGTCGCAGCAAGCCGATTTGCCCCTGATTTTACGCGCTTTCCCCTCTGAAATCCGGTAAAATGCTGCGACCGAACAACCTTCAATTACAAGGCGCTCGCCTGGAGAGATCGTCCATCTTGAGCGCTTTTTTGTAACCGCATTTTTAAGCACTGTCGGACGGGCTGCGTGCTGCCTACTCCGTCCCTACCCAATTTTAATGAATAACATTCGCAATTTCTCCATCATTGCTCACATCGATCACGGCAAATCCACACTCGCCGATCGGATCATTCAGCTCTGCGGTGGCTTATCCGATCGCGAAATGGAAGCGCAAGTACTGGATTCGATGGACCTCGAGCGCGAGCGCGGCATCACGATCAAGGCGCAGACCGCAGCGCTGTCCTACAAAGCACGCGACGGCCGCATTTACAACCTGAACCTGATCGATACGCCCGGTCACGTCGATTTCAGTTACGAGGTCAGCCGGTCGCTCTCCGCCTGTGAAGGTGCGCTGCTGGTGGTCGATGCCTCCCAGGGAGTGGAAGCGCAGACGGTTGCCAATTGCTACACCGCTATCGAACTTGGCGTGGAAGTGGTGCCGGTGCTGAACAAGATCGA
>DHXL01000188.1 GCA_002415335.1 Oxalobacteraceae bacterium UBA5157 | reverse complement strand
CCAGGCCGGTGCGGTATTCCACACGTCCGCAACCGACGGGTTGTTGTTCAGGCTGAGCCCGACAATCAGGTCCCGGCTGGCATCGATGAACCGGTCGGCATAGCGCAGATCGATATTGTCCGCCGCCGTGTGTCCGCTCCATGAATTGTCGGCATTCTGGTTCGCATAGTTATCGTAGGTCACCTGTGAAAACAGCCCGATGTTGTCGGTCACCTTGCCGGCGAGGAACACGCTGCCGGTCTGGAAAATCGGCGCCCCATCCTTCGGGAAGTCGACCGACGGGTTGTCGCTCGTGGTGTTTTGCGTCTTCGTGTAGCTGGCGACGCCCATGACAGACAGCGGGATCGTGTTGCGCTTGCCGATCGTGTAGCCGGTCAGCTTGAACAGCCGGCCATACGGGGTCAGCTCGGGAAACTGCCCGCCGGCGTGACACGAGACGCAGTTCTGGCCGGTCTGGCGCGCGAACGCGGGTAGCGCCTGCGCATCATAAGGGGCCAGCATCGCTACGGTTGCCGCGAGCGCGGGGACCAGCCCCGCTATCCGCATGGCCTTGTTTTGGAAGAGTTTTACGAGTGAGCGCATTAGGGTTCCTTTCCCTGGACGTATTCTGTGGCAGGTCGCGTCAATCACCTGTCACAAGACGAATTGTTGTTAGATCTGGATGCCTGTTTCTGGAACGGTTACGCCTGAAGGCTACGCAAGACATGTGCCATGTGAAAACGGCTAGCCGTCAAGCCTCGATCCTGCGAAATCAATCCATGGAGAATACATAAATGAATCATTGCCTTATATCCATTTGCAGTATGGACGGCCAAGCGAGGTCTGACCATGCCAGCTGTCACAGCAGGAGATCTCGTGGGCAGCGTGCCAGGCGGAATGGAAATCTGTTGCCGAAACACTGTGGCTTGGTTACCCTTTGGTAACATTCGATGTTCCCGCGATGTTTCGACTATCAGGACCTGCCTCAAAGGCGCCGCTGCCTCAGGATCGGGCCGCCTCGTGCGTTGCCTTGCTGTAGAGGAATGATCTGTCGATGGGCGCAGAGGAGCCAGCAGTACGAAATATCATCGCCTGGCCATGAAATATTGAGAGATTTGTGGCATGAAAATTGCGTGTAGCCTAAGGCCATCGGGTCGGGCGAGCGGGCTTCTCGCGTTCCGCCAGCCGCACGACCACGCTGACAGCGTACTGCTCGCCATTTGCGTTCTCGTCAATCCGGGAATCGATAACGTGCTCCGTTCGCCGGGAGCTGCCGGAATTAACAGCGTCACCGTTTGGTAACTAATTCAAAAATGAATAAATTTCGGTTACCGTTTGGTAACGGCCAGTGCCAACATCACAGTGCAATTCGTGTTTGGGCGTGTGCGTTCTTGCTATCATTGACGTTATGGACTGCCGCCTGGGCTGGGCCGGACGCGAAAGCGCAATCCGAATTCATGACTCCTTTACGGGTGGGAATCACGCCCGCGATCATCGGCGATCGCTATGAACTGATCGAGGACTGGCGCGCGTACTTGCAGCGGCGCCTGGCGCGGCCGGTGGAATTCGTGCCGCGCGACAGCTGCTCGGAAACGATGAGCCTGCTGAGGCAGAAGCGCCTGGACCTGGCTTGGCTCTCGTCTAGCGCGTACGTTTACCTGGCGCGCTTTCATCTCGCGCGCCTGCTTGCCACGCCGACCTATAAGGGGCGCCCCTTTGGGCGCGCCTACCTGATCGTACAGGCGTCCGATACCAAGACTGATTCGCTGCCGCAACTGGAAGGCAAAGTGTTCGCCTATGGCGACGTGGAATCGTTCGCGGGTTATCGCTTTCCGCGATTCGAGCTAAGGCAGGCTGGGAAGAATGTCAACAGCTTCTTTCGCAAGAGTTTCGTCACGGGGTCCGATCAGCACGTCGTCGAGGCGGTTTCCGACGGACTGGCCGATGCGGGGTCTCTGGACGGATTCATCTGGGATACCTTGTCGATCAGCCAGCCCAAGCTGGTGGAAGCAACGCGCATTGTTGCGAAGTCGCCCGAATTCGGCCTTCCACCGCTGGCCGTCCGCAGTGATATGAGCCGCGACAGCGCGCAGGCATTGCAGCGCGTTTTCCTGCAGATGGCACACGACCCGGAAGGTGCCGAGCTGCTTCGACGACTCAATTTCGACGGTTTCGTCGCGGATGATCCGAAGCTCTACGAGAGCGTCGCCAGGGCGATGCCGACCCTGGACGCGCCATGAACCTGTTCGACATGAGCTTTCGTTACAAAATACCTGTTTGGGGAAGCATCCTCATGGTTGTCAGCGCCCTCGCCGTTTCGGCGTCTCTCATGGCCGGCGACTACTTCGAGCTGAAGGAAGACATGGTGAACGATGCCGAAACGCTGGGCCGTGCCTTGCAACCGAGCCTGTTCGCCGAGATGCGTCACGACAACCTGTGGCATGCGTATGAGATCATCAAAGCGCCACTTGAGGACGTTGCTGCCCACGGCACGGCCAAGGCCGAAAATGTCATCGTGGTCGATGATGCCTTGCGCATCTTCGTCGCGGCGCATCCAAAAGCTGCACCCATGTTAACGAAACTGAAGTCCCTGGGCCCGGAATATGCAGAAGTGGCCGAGAGCATTGGTACCATGGGCATGGAGAAATCGCGCACTCTTGAATTTCCTGACTCGCGCCATCTCTATTACATCATGCCGATTACCGATCACAATGTTCGCCTAGGCAGCCTGATCGTCGTGTTGGAGAAGGCCAAGGTCTGGCCACGTTTTCTCGCCAACGCCTGGCATGGCTTGCAAGGCGGACTGCTGATACTTGCCCTGCTGTTGCCAATCAATTGGTATTGGGGCCAGCGCATGACGCGCCCCCTGGTGCAACTCGCGTCGCGCATGGAAGCGGTCGGCAAACGCCTGCCTGCCGACCTCGACTCCCGGCTCTACCCGCACCATGACGAGCTTGGCCAGCTGTTCGACGTGTATAACCAGATGCTTGCGGCATTGAAGACGAAGGATGTGATGGAGCAACAGATGGTGCAGTCGGAGCGCCTGGCGGCGCTCGGCCAACTTGCCGCCGGCGTCGCGCACGAGATCAACAATCCGCTCGGCGGCATGCTGATGGCGATCGACACCCTGAAATACCATAGCGACTCCGACCCGCGGACAATGAAGACGGTCGCCCTGATTGAGCGCGGGCTCACCCAGATCAGGGATACCGTTGGCGGACTGCTGGTCGAGGCGAGGGCCAAGAGCCGCGAACTCACGGTGCACGACATCGAAGATGTCCGCACCCTCGTGATGCCGCAGGCGCGCTCGAAAGCGCTCCATCTGGACTGGCGCAACACGATCGAAGACGGCGCACGCCTGCCCGCACCGCTGATTCGCCAGATCATGATCAACCTGCTGCTCAACGCGATCCAGGCGGCGGCGCCACGCGGCGAAGTCGGCTGCGTCGTCGGCATCACTGACGATATCCTGAACCTGTCGGTAACGAACGACGGCAAGTCAATGACCGATGACCAAATCATGCACCTGTTCGAACCGTTTTCGCCGCTGAGTGAAGGCGGCCACGGCCTAGGCTTGTGGGTGACCTACCAGATCGTCCACCAACTCGGGGGCGAGATCCGCGCCGACCGGGAACCGGAGCGGATGCGATTCTCGGTAGCCATCCCTATTGGGAGCGACACATGAGCGACCTGCCACAGCGTATTTGCTTGATCGAAGACGACGAGATCATGGGGGAAGCCCTCACCGACCGTTTCAATCTCGAAGGCTATTCATGTGAGTGGTTCAAGACCGGCCGGGCCGCAATGCACGGGCTGAATCGGAAAAATTACCAAATCGCGATCTGCGATATCCAACTGCCCGACATTAACGGTGAGGATCTTTACGCCAAACTCATCGGCAGCGGCGTGGCGCTCCCGCCATTCGTTTTCATTACCGGTTTCGGTCAAATCGACATGGCCGTCAGATTATTGAAACTGGGGGCGCACGACTATCTGACCAAGCCGCTGGACATCCATGCGCTTCTCGATACTACGCGCGCGTTATGCGCCAGGGCCCAACCGCCCGTAATCGGCGACTACCTGCTGGGCATTTCCAGCGCGATGCGATCGATCCAGTCGATGTTGCCGCGCCTGGTAAAAGGCGCGAGTTCGATACTGATTACCGGCGAATCGGGAGTCGGCAAGGAAGAGGTCGCCAAAGCGTTGCACAAACTCGGCGATCCCGAGGGCCGCGCACCCTTTGTCGCCGTCAATTGCGGCGCGCTTACCGAAAGCCTGCTCGAGGCTGAATTGTTCGGTTACGTGAAAGGGGCATACACCGGCGCGGTGCGCGAAAAAAAAGGCGTATTCGAGCTTGCCGATAACGGCACTCTCTTCCTCGACGAAATCGGCGAGATGTCGCCGTCGATGCAGGTCAAGCTACTGCGTGCGATCCAGGAGCGAAAGATCGTCCGCATCGGTGCCGAAGCGCCGGTATCGGTTGCCATCCGATTGGTTTGCGCGACTCACCGCGATCTCAAAAAAATGGTTGAGGCGGGTCAATTCCGCGAAGATCTCTACTACCGCATCCATGTCATTCACCTGCGCATTCCGCCACTTCGGGAACGCAAGGAAGACATCCTGTGGCTGAGCAAGCGTTTGCTCGACATCTGGGCGCGAGACAACGCCGACCCGCGCACGCTGGACCACTCCGCGGAACAGGCCTTGCTCGACTATCCGTGGCCGGGCAATATCCGCGAGCTCAAGCATTGTCTGGAACGCGCGTGCATCCTGTCAGCCAAGGGCACGCTGTCGGCCACGGACCTGTTCAGCGATGCAGCCCCACCCGATGCTTCCGAACAATCGCAGATGTACGCAACGCTGACCGAATACCTGCAGTCCTGCGAAAGAAAATATATCGAACTATCCCTGAAAGAGCATGGCGGCCGCATCGCCGATACAGCGGCCGATATCGGCATCAGTCGCAAGAATCTGTGGGAGAAGATGAAAAAACTCAAGATCCAGGACAAGGACGTGCCGGCAACGGAAGACGGCGATTCCCAGGTGGACGCCAGCCGCATCGTGTCCCCCGGAGGGGAGGAAGCGAACTCGTGAACGATGTCCCGGGCAGGCGCCACGAACCGGTCCGGATGGAACCTTGGTGGCGGTCAATGGCCGTGGCCGGATACGCAGGTATCAGATCGGCTTCACAAATAGTGCGATGGTCAGCGCCATGCCGAGACCGACAATCCCGATCCGCAAGACTTTTTCATTGACTCGATGCAAAGCCCACGTCCCCATCAAGCCACCGATTATTGCGCCCACGCCGAGCACACAGGCTTCATACCAGTGAACTTGTGAAGACGTTAAGAACAGTACGACTGCCGACGCGTTCATGACCGCGGCCAAGACGTTCTTCGTGGCGCCGGCTATGCGAGTCGACTGACCGGCCATGGTCAGCGCGGCCAACATCAAGAAGCCGATCCCGCCGCCGAAATACCCGCCATAAATCGAGATCAGGAATTGCGCCAACCCCGCGGCGACCGGCCCGATATGTGCAGTGCTTTCATGGCGGTGATGGGAAAAACTGCCCCATGCAAAGACAACGGTGGCGAACAGCACCAGCCAGGGTACCAAATGTGCAAACACGGTCGACGGGGTATTCAGCAGCAGCAAGCCACCCACCGCGCCGCCAAGAATGCTCACCACGAACAAACTCCGGAAAGGCAGTTTGCCAACGCCGGCAACCAGCCCGCGCCCAGAAAATCCCGCAGTCACCTGGCCGGGAAAGAGCGCAACGGTCGAGGTGATATTTGCTGCAAGCGGCGACACGCCGGACACGATTAGCGCAGGCAGAGTGATGAATGAGCCACCACCGGCCAAGGAATTTTGCAAGCCGGCCCAAAGGCCGGCGAACAGAATGAGTGTTATCACCATGAAAATTATTAACCTTATGCTTTGCAGCGTGAAACTATTCAAATAGGGGACTGCCCCCGTATGCATTCTCGGGAGATCGAATTACCCGCAATTCTATTTTGGGTGGGCAGTCTACAGAGGCATTGCAGCATCCGCCCTGCCATCGACCACGCAGGTCCCCCGGCGCACAGCGAGGGCACGCAGCATGGTCCAGAGGAGCCCTCCCCCGCTTTATTGCCGCGCACGTATTTGGGAATGTGTGAGTCTACCTGCGGACGAGCGAACGAAGGTGAAGTACCGAATTCTTTTGTTCCCGGTCTGCCATGCCGCGCGTGGGGGGTCTACTTTAACGCGTTCGGGCCGCCCTTGCTCGCTCGC
>DHXL01000314.1 GCA_002415335.1 Oxalobacteraceae bacterium UBA5157 | reverse complement strand
GCGCGATTTTATGTGCCGTCAAGCATGCAACACTGCACTAGCAGCATGCCGATTCAGCGTTACGCGTCCCGAGCGACGTTTACCCGGTATCTCGATCGCGCAGGCCGTCGACAAAATTGCTGACTGCCTTGATGACGGCAACCGGCTGGTCACGGTGCGGCGAATGATGGCAGTTCGCTAGCTTGATCAGCGTCACATCGTCTATGCGGCGCGCGACGCAATCCAGTTGCGCCATGGTTCCGTATTCGTCGTCTTGCCCCTGGATCGCGAGCACAGGACAAGCAATGCGCGGCAGCAGCGCTTCAATATTCCAGTGCCGGAATTCCGGATCAAGCCAGATATCGTTCCAGCCCCAGAACGTGTTGTCGACGTCGTCATGATAGCGACCGAGTTTGGCCGGCAGATCAGTGGTGCGGTAAGCGTCCCTGGCCGCTGCAATGCTGGCAACGGTCAGGTCCTCGACAAACACGTGTGGCGCCAGGAGCACGAGCGCGCGCACCGGACATTGCGCGGCGCCCGCATGAATCAGCGCAATGGAGGCACCATCGCTGTGACCGACCAGGACCGGGTTGCGGATGTCGAGTCGCTGCAGCACTTCCGGCAACGCGGTGAGCGCTTCGGCGTGCATGTAGTCGACTCCGCGCGCCTGCTGCAGCCGATCCGACTTGCCGTAACCGTAGCGCGAATACACCAGCGCGCGGCAGCCCGTTGCCACCGCCACGCGAGCGGGAAAGTCCTTCCACATCGCGAGCGACCCCAATCCCTCGTGCAGGAAAACCAGGACCGGGGCATCGGGCCGCACGTTGTCATGCGGTGGGTCGAACCATTGGTACTCGAGTTGGCGGCCGGCGGCAGTCAGTTTGGGCACGATCAGATCCCCAGGCAGCGTTGCAGGAGTTCGGGCTGCTGGCCGAGCACACTGCTGGTGCCATCGAACACGACCCGCCCTTTGACCAGGATGATATTCCGGTCGGTAATGGCGGAAATCGCGGCGAAGTTCTTGTCGACGATGATGGTCGCGATGCCGGTAGCGCGGATCGCCTTGACGATGTGCCAGATTTCACGCGCGATCACCGGCGCCAGTCCCTCGGTGGCTTCATCGAGGATCAGTAGGTCGGGATTGGTCATCAGCGCGCGACCGATCGTGAGCATTTGCTGCTCGCCGCCGGACAGCTTTTGGCCGCCGTGATCGAGCCGTTCGGCCAGGCGTGGAAAGGTTTTCAGGATCCGCTCGTAGGTCCATTCGCGACGGCCGTTGTTGCCGGCGCGGGCGGCCATGATGAGGTTCTCGTGCACCGAGAGATTGGGGAAGATGCCGCGTCCCTCCGGCACATAGGCGATGCCTTGCTGCGCAATCAGATGCGGTTCGGCGCGGGTCATGTCGCGGCCGTTGACGCTCACCGAGCCGCGGCGCGGCCGCACATGACCGATCAGGCTGCCCAGCAGCGTGGTCTTGCCCATGCCGTTGCGGCCCATCAATCCGATCGTCTCGCCGCGCCGCACCGAAAAATCGACACCATGGAGAATATGGCTTGCGCCGTAGTAGGTGTGCAAACCGCACGCTTCGATGATGGGCGAATCAGGCATGTTCGTTCTCCTCATGGCCGAGGTAGGCGCGTTGCACCTCCGGGCTGTTGCGAATCTGCTCCGGGGTACCCGACTCGAGCACGCAGCCGTTGACCATGACGGTCAGCACGTCGGCCAGGGCAAACACCGCATCCATATCGTGTTCGACCAGGAGTATCGCGTGATCCTTGATCAGTCCGTGCAGCAGGCTCACCATCTTTGCTGCTTCTTCCGCGCCCATGCCGGCCAGCGGTTCGTCGAGCAGCAGCACCCGCGGCCGGGTCGCCAGCGACATCGCGATTTCGAGCTGGCGCTGTTCGCCGTGGCTCAGGAAGCCGGCGCTGATGTCGATACGGTGCTGCAGCCCGACGGCGATCAGGGCCTGCTCTGCGGCTTCGGTAATCGGCCGATACGAAGACGCGGAGCGAAACAGATTGAACGCGTGCGGTTCGCGCGACTGGGCCGCAAGGCGGCAATTTTCCAGAACGCTGAAGGCCGGAAAAATATTGGTCTTCTGGTAGCTGCGGCCGATGCCTGCGCGCGAGCGCTGATCCGGCGGCATGCTCGAGACGTCGCGTCCGTCGAGCGCGATGTTGCCGCTGGTTGGCCGCAGGTCGCCCGACAACAGATGGATCAAGGTGCTCTTGCCGGCGCCGTTCGGCCCGATCACCGCATGCAGTGTGCCTTTGGCGATTTGTAGCGATACGTCATTGACGGCGGTCAGGCCGCCGAAGCGCTTGGTCAGGGCGGTTACCTTGAGTGCCGGTTCAGTCATCTTCGGCCTCGCCCGGTGAGGGTTTCGCGGCCCGGTTCAGCAGGCCTGACAGGCCGTTGGGCAGCAGCAGCACGATCAGCACGATGAATATCCCCATCGCGAGTTGCCAGTGCTTGGCGACCGCTCCGAAAAGAGCCTCGCTCGAAAAAAGTTCCTGTACCAGGACCAGCGAAAATGCGCCAACGATCGCGCCGTATAGATTCCCCATGCCACCCAGCAGCAGCATCATCAGCACGTTGCCGGAATTGTGCCAGGAAAGAATTTCGGGATTGACGTAGCCGAACTGACAGGCCGCCAGGTAACCGGCCAGTCCGGCCAGCATGCCGGCCAACACGAAAGCGCCGAGCTTGTACCAGAACACCTGGAAACCGAGCGAGCGCATCCGGTGTTCGTTGGCCTTGATGCCGACCAGGGCGTGTCCGAAGGGCGACCGCAGAATCATCCTCAGCCCGAAGTAGACCGCGAGCATCAAGCCGAAGATGAGATAGTAGAACTGTGCCGGGTCATCCAGGTTCAACAGCCTGGTGCCGGCGATCCTCAGTTCCGGCTTGACGTAGATATAGATGCCGTCGGAGCCGCCACCGACGCTGGTATCGTGGAACAGGTAGTACAGCATCTGTGCGAAGGCGAGCGTGACCATGATGAAATACACACCGGACGTGCGCAGCACCAGGAATCCTATGATCAGCGCCGCTGCCCCGGCCGCCAGCATCGCCAGCGGCAGCGTCAGCAGCAAGCTGGCCGCTTCATATTGGGGCGATGCCAGTGCGACCACGTAGCCGGCCAAGCCGAAGTAGGCCGAATGTCCGAGGCTGACCAGCCCGGTATAGCCGACCAGCAGATCCAGGCTGACGGCGAAGATCGCCATGATCATGATCTTGCTGAACAGTTGCAGGTAGAACGGAGACCCGATCAACGGCACCATGGCAAGGCCGATTGCGCCGATCGCCAGCAGTACCGGCGTGGTACCGGCGGGCAGCCGCCACGCTTTTCGGCGTGCTGCCGGCGCGATCTCCATCTCGACATCGACGGCGTCGGCGGCCGGACTTTTTTGAACCGATGTGTGCATGGCGTTTCAAGCCCCCCTGAAAAGGCCCTGCGGGCGCCAGAGCAAAATGATCGCCATCAACAGGTAGACGGCGAAGCCGGAGAAATCCGGCATGAAAACCTTGCCCAGCGTGTCAGTGATCCCGATCATCAACGCAGCCACCAGCGCGCCCTTGATTGAACCGATGCCGCCGATAACGACCACCACGAAACAGATGATCAGAATCTGACTGCCCATGCCGGGATAGACCGATGATGCCGGCGCGGCAATCATGCCGGCAAAGGCCGCCAGCGCGAGGCCGACCGCGAACACCAGGCTGTAGATGAGGTTGATATTGATGCCGAGCGACTGCGCCATCTTGCGGTTGCTGCTGCCGGCGCGGATCATCATGCCGAGCCGCGTCTTCTGGATCAGCCAGTACATCGCGCCGGCGACCAGCAGGCACGTCCCGGAAATGAACAATCGGTATACCGGATAACTGAGATTGTCGGTCAATGGAATCGAGTAGTTCAAGAGCGCCGGAACGGCGACGCCCTGTACATCGTCGCCGAACAGGATGCTGCGCAGTTCTTCGAAGATCAGGATCAGGCCGAACGTCAGCAGCACTTGCTGCAAATGGTCGCGCCGATACAGGCGCCGGAACAGCAGCGCCTCCAGCACGACGCCGAGCAGCATGACGACGGCCAGTCCGAGCGGGATCGCAAGCCACAGGCTGCCGGTCTTCGCCGCGAGCCAGTAGGCGAGATAGGCGCCGATCATGTAGAAGCTGCCATGCGCCATGTTGATGACGCCCATGATCCCGAACACCAGTGTCAAGCCGCTGGCCAGCAGAAAGAGCAGCAGTCCGTACTGGATGCTATTGAGCAGTTGAATCAGAAAATCCATGGCGTCGCGCAGTCGGAAAATCGCCTGCGGCGGCGAGCTGCCGCAGGCGCATGCATTGAGAATTGTCAGCGTGGAGCGATTGCCGTCCGTTACGTCATCTTGCAGCCGCGCGCCGGATCTTCGACGGCCTTGCCGGCGATACCGATTACGCGGTTTTCCCTGCCGACCACTTTGCGCAGATAGATGTCCTGAATCGGATTGTGCGCCTTGGACATCGACCACGCGCCACGCGGACTATCGATCTTCGCCCTTTCCATGGCGGCGATCAGTCCCTTCTTATCGTCGATATTGCCTTTTACCGCGTCCAGTCCGCTGGCGAGCAGCAGCCCGCTGTCATAGCCTTGCACCGCGTAGACGTCGGGCTGGCTCTTGAAGGTCGTGGCGTAAGCCAGCCGGAACGCGCGGTTGCGCGGCGTGTCGATGCCGTCGCCATAGTGCAGCGTGGTCTCCAGTCCTGCGGCCGCATCACCTTGCGCCTCCAGCACGCCGTCGGTGAGGAAGCCGCTGCCGAACAACGGGATATTCCCTTTCAGGCCGGCTGCCGCATAGTCTCTCACGAATTTCGCGGCGCCCGCGCCTGCAAAAAAGGCATACACCGCATCCGGTTTGAGCGAGGCGATCTGCGTCAACAGGGCCTGGAATTCGACAGTCGGGAACGGAACCCACAATTCCTTGCTGACCTTGCCGCCGGCCTTGGTAAATCCTTCGCTAAACGCGGCGACCGATTCTTCGCCAAACGAATATTTCCAGGCAATCGTGATGACATTCTTGTGGCCGCGATCGGCCATCACCTTGCCCAATGGGTACGAGGTTTGCCAGCTGCTAAACGAAGTGCGGAAGATGTTGGGCGCGCACAATGCGCCGGTGGCGGCGTTGACGCCTGCGTTCGGGATGATCAGCAGCGTGCCGGTGTCGCGCGCAATCTTGACCATGCCCATCGCCACGCCGCTGTGTACCGTGCCGATCAGGACGTCGACCTTATCGCGCTGCACCAGCTTGCTGGCGTTCTCTGGGCCTTTTGCCGGATCCGATTCATCGTCCACCGTAAAGTATTCTATTTCGCGTCCGCCCAGCTTGCCGCCACGTTCTGCGACCGCCAGCTTGAAGCCGTTGGTAATCGCATTGCCGAGCGGCGCATAGGTCCCGGTATAAGGCAGCATCAGTCCAACCCGGATCTTGCCGGTTTGCGCCTGGGCAAAACCACCCGGCAGAAAGGCGCCGGTTGATAGCGCTCCGGCTGCGGCCAAGAAGTGTCGGCGGCTATTCTTCGATTTGGAATCATTGCGCATGCTTGTCTCCTGATTTTGTTATGGACTACGTGTAATTCGAGCCGTCAAGACTTGGTGCGACCAGTCCCTATTGCGCGCTTGTGCTGCGAAGCTTGAACCGTTGGATTTTTCCGGTGGCGGTTTTGGGCAACTCTTCAATGAACTCGATCCAGCGCGGATACTTGTACGGAGCGAGCTGATGTTTCACGTGCAATTGCAAAGCGGTGGCAAGTTCCGGGCTCGGCGACAAACCTGGCCGCAACACGACGTAGGCTTTTGGCTTGACCAGGCCGTCGACGTCCGCATGGCCGACAATCGCCACCTCCAGCACCGATTCGTGCGAACACAGGCTGGCCTCGACTTCAAACGGGGAGACATAGATGCCGCTGACCTTGAGCATGTCATCGCTGCGGCCGCAATACGTGAAATAGCCGTCCTCGGTTTGCACATACTTGTCGCCGCTGCGGGTCCATGGCCCGAGGAAGGTGTGGCGGCTCTTTTCCCTGTTGTTCCAGTAGAACGAAGCACTGGTCGGCCCGCGCACTTGCAGTTCACCGATTTCGCCGGGTGCCACTTCGACATCGTTTTCGCCCATGATCTTGACCTGGTAGCCGGGCACCGGCTTGCCGGTTGTCCCGTAGCGGACGTCGCCGGGCCGATTGGACAGGAAGATATGCAGCATTTCCGTCGAGCCGATACCGTCCAGGATGTCGACGCCGGTCGCTTCGGTCCAGCGCCGGCCGATGTCGGCCGGCAGCGCTTCTCCCGCCGAGGTGCAGCGCCGCAGCGCCAGTTCCTCCCGCCCGGGCAAGTCGGGACTGCTCAATAGCGCGCTATACAGCGTCGGAACGCCATAGAATATCGTCGGGCGGTACTTGCGCAGGACGCGCGATACGCTGGCAGGCGTGGGGCGCTCCGCCATCAGCACCGTGGTCGCGCCGACCGAGAACGGAAAGGTAAGGCCGTTGCCCAATCCGTATGCGAAAAATAGTTTGGCCACCGAGAAGACGACATCATTTTCCTCGATGCCGAGGATCGGTTTGGCATACAGTTCCGCTGTATAGATAAGGCTACTGTGCAGGTGCACGGTGCCTTTCGGCGAGCCGGTTGAACCCGATGAATACAGCCAGAAACAGACGTCATCGCAACCGGTGGGAGCTGCATCGAACTTGGGCG
Source organism: Oxalobacteraceae bacterium UBA5157 (assembly GCA_002415335.1). Classification (GTDB taxonomy): domain Bacteria; phylum Pseudomonadota; class Gammaproteobacteria; order Burkholderiales; family Burkholderiaceae_D; genus UBA5157. The sequence goes on along the minus strand of DHXL01000314.1, from coordinate 6,744 downwards.
ACGCGGCCGCAGTCAGGTCGGCCAGGCGCGGGTAGTCGCCAGGTTCTCCGCCCGACACGATGATGTGCTTCAAGTGGGGCTGGCCGCTCAGGATCGGCTTGAAGCTGTCGAGCAGAGCTGCGGACACGACCAGCACGTGAACCCTGCTGTCGCGCAACATGAAGTCATAGTCCTTCGCGGTCAGCAGCGTATTGACCGCAACCGGAACGATACCGGCTTTGATGGCGCCCAGAAAGGCGGTCGGAAAATCGATGGAGTCCTGCAGGCAGAGCAGGATCCTCTGCTCCATGCACACACCGAGCCCGGTCAATGCACCGGCGAAGCGATTGACCCGCTCGGCCACGTCGCCGTAGGAATAGCTGCCATTGTCGTCGTGCACCGCAATTTTTCCGGCGCGCCCAGCGGCGAGATTGCGATCGATCAGATCAGCGGCGGCGTTATATAGTTGTGGAAAATCGATCACCAGCGAGCTCGTTTGCTCTGCATCCAAATCAATAGCCAGCTTCATCTTTTTGTCTCCATGAGTGCAATTTGGTTCATGCTATGCTTACAATATATGCATTATATTACTCATATTAAGCGTCTAAAATAATCTATGTCAAGGAATCACGCCGATTGCAATGCATCATAATGCATTCTTATCCGCGCAAGCGGGTTTTCGATGAAATCCGTTCCAGGCAACCGCCTGATCGAAATGATGGATTTTTGCTAGAATGAGCGAAAATGCCAGTGCATATGCGGAGCCGCGTCCTGCATAATGGTGCATGAGAAGGTCTTCGAATGGTTTTGTCATGACAGATTGGATGGGTCTTAACATGGACGATTTGAGTATTTTGGGCCTGAATGCCGAGTTGGAATCAGCCAAAACCGAGGCTGCCGAGGCTAATTACCTGGTCAGACTCGGTGAACGTGTTCGCAATATCCGTGCGCAGCGCGGTATGACGCGCAAGATCCTTGCGCGAGATTCCAAAGTTTCCGAGCGCTATCTGGCGCAACTGGAAATGGGGCAGGGCAATATCTCGATCAACCTGTTGCGCCAGGTGGCGCATGCCTTGGCGACCCCGCTCGCGGATCTGCTGCAGGAAGAAGAAACCTCGGTTGAAATGAAACTCCTGCACGAATTTCTGGTGCGGCTCGATCCGCAACAGCTTCAGAAAGTGTGGGAGCTGCTGTTCGTCGAATTCGGCAGCATGCATGCGCAGGGCAAGCGCGAGCGCATCGCGCTCATCGGTTTGCGCGGCGGCGGCAAGTCCACGCTGGGAGCCATGCTGGCGAAACGCCTGGGGGTCCCTTTTATTCGCCTGAGCCAGGAGATCGAGCGCGAAGCAGGCACCTCGATGGGCGAAGTATTTTCCCTGTATGGTCAGTCGGGCTATCGCCGCTATGAAAAGCGTGCGCTGGAGGCGGTGGTCACCAAGAACAAACGGGCCGTGATCGAAATCCCCGGCGGCCTGGTGACGGAGCCGGCCACCTACGAGTTGCTGCTCTCCTCCTGCATGGTGGTATGGCTGGCGGCCTCTCCCGAGGAGCATATGGCGCGCGTCATCGCGCAGGGCGATCACCGCCCGATGGATGATAATAATGAAGCGATGGAAGACTTGCGTTCCATCTTGCAGGGTCGCGCGCCGCTCTATGGCAAGGCGGACATTACGCTGAGCACGTCCGGCAAGAGCATGCAGCAAAGCCTGGAAGAACTCAGTAGCGCGATCGAAACCAAGTCGGTGACCGGCAGCGTTTCCAATCAGCGCGAAGCCTGAAAAGACAGGGCGACTGCGCTCGGCGGGTGGGTTCGCGGTCAATGCGAACCCACCCCGTGGCTCAATAGGTTTCAACATGGAAGCGGCCTTCCTGCACCATCTTGACCTGTAAAGCGGCCCAATCCAGCCCGTGCTTGCCGCAGATTTCGGCCAGCGCCGCCATCACCCCGGTCTCCATCCCCTTCAAGCCGCAGATGTAGAGATAGGTGTCGCCCTTGAGTAATTCGGCGACCGAAGTGCCGGCGGCGCGGATCTTGTCCTGCACGTAGGCTTTCGGCTGGTCGGGCACGCGCGAGAAAGCGAAGTGCTTGTCGATGAAATCGGTCGGCAGTTTCAGCAGCGGCCCGAAGTAAGGAAGTTGTTCCGGGTTTCGCGCTCCGAAGAACAGCATCAGCTTGCCGCTGAGCGGCTGTCCCGCCACGCGCAGCCGGCGCCGGTGTTCGGTCATCGCCCGCATCGGTGCGGAGCCGGTGCCGGTGCAGATCATCAGGATGTTCGAATTAGGATGGTTGGGCATCAGGTAATTGACGCCGAACGGACCCACCACTTGCACGGTTGCGCCCTTCGCCAGATCGCACAGATAGTTCGATGCGACGCCGCGCGTCGGCTTGCCGTCGTGGTCTTCCACCACGCGCTTCACGGTCAGCGCCATGTTGTTGTAACCGTCGCGCTCGCCGGTGCGCGGGCTGGCGACCGAGTACATGCGCATGTAATGCGGCTTGCCGCTGGCATCGGCCCCGGGAGGAATGATGCCGATCGACTGGCCTTCGAGAATCGGGAATGCTTGCGCGCCGAAATCAAGCACGATGTGATGGACGTCGCTCGTCACATCGGGCGCCGTCAGACGATAGTTGCCGGAAACGGAAGCGCTGAGCGGACTCTTCAGCGCGTACAGATTGATGTACGGATGCGCAGCCGACCACGGCGGAATGGCAGACGAGGTGGAAGTGGCGGCGTTGGCCTGCACGCCATCGTTGGCGGGGCCGGCGTTGTCGAGCGCGACCTCATTCCCCAGATTCGGATCGATGTCCTTCTTGGGTGGCAGCTCATCCCAGCTCAGTTGTTCCTTGATCGAATAGGCGGCGCTCCTCAGCACGGGATGCCAATGGTCGATGGAACCGGTCGGGCACGGGGAAATGCACGCCATGCATCCGTTACAGATATCGACATTGACCACATAGTTGCGGCTGTCATGCGTGATCGCATCGATCGGACAAGTCTCTTCGCAGGTGTTGCAGCGTATGCAGACTTCCGGATCGATCAGATGCTGTCGAATGAAAGTGAGCGGTGCGGGAGCGTTCATGGCGGCCCATCAATGTGTGAGGTCAAACAGGGCCGGCGGTGTGGGCAACCGGCCCCTCGTTACTCAGTTAAAGCGGACGTACTCGAAATCAATCGGCTGACGGTTGATGCCGACCGGCGGCGGCGCGATCCAGCCGGCCATTTTTCCAGGTTCAATCACGCGCCCCATCAATGAAGCAACGTAGGCACGATCGGTTTCCGACGGTAGCCAGGCGACGGCATTGGCCTGCCACTCGGCGTCGGAGATGACCTGGCCAGCGGGAGAAATCTTGAATGCGGCCATCGGGCCAATATGGCGATTGAAGGCCTTGTGCGGCGTGACTAGGCGGAAGCTCAAGCCGGCTTTTTCTATCACGCGGTTCCAGCGTCCGACGCCGGCCATCGAGTCGCGAATATAGTCGTCGCGCAGCAGTTCGTTCAGCGCATTCAACATCGGCACTTCGCGCTCCACCAGTGCGCCGTTCGACACTTCCAGAATGCGGTACTGGTTGTTCTTCAGCAGGTGGTCGTCTTCCCGTTTCATTTCTTCGTAACGGCCCTTCAACCCGGCGCTGTAAAACGCAGCGGCATTCGACGATTGATCGGCGCCGAACAAGTCGATGGTGACGCTGAAATGGAAATTCAGATAGCGCTGGATAGTAGGCAGGTCGATCACGCCCTTTGCGCGCACCTGCTCCGGGTCCTCGATGCCAAACTCTTTCATGACCTGGCAGGTGCGGTTGATCACGCGCGAGATGCCTGATTCGCCGACAAACATGTGATGCGCTTCTTCGGTGAGCATGAAGCGGCAGGTGCGCGACAACGGATCGAAGCCGGATTCCGCCAGCGCATTCAACTGGAACTTGCCGTCACGGTCGGTAAAGTAGGTAAACATGTAGAACGCGAGCCAGTCCGGCGTCTCTTCATTGAAGGCTTCGAGAATGCGCGGCTTGTCCTTGTCGCCGGAATTGCGCTGCAGGAGTGCTTCGGCTTCTTCGCGCCCATCGCGCCCGAAGTACTTGTGCAGCAGGTACACCATTGCCCACAGGTGACGGCCTTCTTCGACATTGACCTGGAACAGGTTACGCAAATCGTATTGCGAGGGCGCGGTCAAGCCCAGGTGGCGCTGCTGTTCGACCGACGCCGGTTCGGTATCGCCTTGCGTGACGATCATGCGGCGCAGATTGGCGCGATGTTCGCCGGGCACGTCCTGCCACGCATCCTTGCCCTTGTTCTCGCCGAAATTGACCTTGCGTCCTTCTTCGGCTTGCGCCAGGAAGATGCCCCAGCGGTAATCCGGCATCTTGACGTGGTCAAAGCTGGCCCAGCCCTCGGGTGTCACATTGATCGCGGTGCGCAGGTAGACGTCTTGCTTGCTTGAGCCGTCGGGGCCCATATCGCGCCACCAGTTCAGGTAATTTGGCTGCCACTGCTCGAGTGCCCGCTGCAGCGACTTGTCCTCGGACAGATTGACGTTGTTGGGAATCGTTTCACTGTAATCGATTGTGCTCACGGTAAAGTCCTTTGGAGAGTTAATGCGGAAGTCTGCGATCGCCGGCTGAGCGCGAGCTTCTAGACGCGGTTCATGTCGAATTGAGCTTTGTTACCGCTCCCGTATACCTTCAGGGCACCGAGTTCACCGACCGCATTGGGGCGGATGAAAATCCAGTTTTGCCAGGCAGTCAGGCGGCCGAAAATGCGGGTTTCCATGGTTTCCTTGCCGTTGAAGCGCAGATTCGATTCCAGGCCGGTCAGCGCATCGGGCGACATGCTGGCGCGCTCTTCGAGCGCCAGCCGGGTTTCGTCGGCCCAGTCCAGATCATCCGGATCGGCAGTGACGAGGCCCAGCGCCAGCGCCTCGCCGGCATCGAGTAATTGCGGCATCGTGTCGCGCACGGCTGCCACTTCCTGCTCATCCTCGTAGAAGCGGCGCGCAATGCGAGATTGCGCGCTCACCATCGGCAGCATGCCGAAATTCATTGGTGATACCGCAATACGGGGGGCCCGCTGCGGCGCATCGGGTAGCGCGAGCATGTAGCTGCGGTCTGCCGCCAAGGCGATTTCCAGCAGCGAGCCGGCGAAACACGAGCCCTCGTCGATCAACGCAAACAGCGAGCGTGACGATACGTCGAGCCTGGCAAAGGTACGGCGCATCAAGCCGATCGTCTCGCGCACCAACCAGTGCGACTGGTGGGCCAGCAGGGTGGCGTCGACATCAAGCACGGCCTGCGGATTGCCCTTCGTTTTCAGGATCCAGGTGCCGATTTCGAGCTCGTTGGTGCGCATGTGCAGAATCGCATCGTCCAGTTCGCGCGCCATCTGCAGCGGCCACCAGCGGACGCCGGCGGCTTCGATGCCGGCGATGTCGGCCGGCTGCGGTGCGCTCGGCGCCTTGACCGTCAGGGTGGCGTTGCGTGCCGCCCGATCGATGACGATGGCGACGAATTCGTAGTCCAGCGTGGTATCAGTCTGGGTGCGCTCGATCGGGGTCAGCTTTACGCCCTTGCCGTCCGCCGGGCGGTCGCTTGTTGCGGCCAGCGCCAGCGCGTGTTCGTGCACGACCTGTTGAAACTGCTGCGGCTTGGCCACTTCATCGACCAGCTTCCAATCCTTGGCGCGCTGTCCGCGTACGCCTTCGGACGTGGTGCAGAAGATGTCGGCCCGATCATGCCGGACTTTGCGTTTGTCGGTCAGGCGCGTCAAGCCGCCGGTTCCAGGCAATACCCCCAGCAACGGCACCTCCGGCAAGCTGACTGCAGAGGAGCGGTCGTCGACCAGGATGATTTCGTCGCACGCAGCTGCCAATTCATAGCCGCCGCCGGCGCAGGACCCATTGACCGCGGCGATGAATTTCAATCCGGAATGGCTGCTGGAATCTTCCAGTCCATTGCGCGTTTCGTTGGTGAATTTGCAGAAATTCACCTTCCACGAATGCGTCGATTTGCCGAGCATGAAAATGTTCGCGCCGGAACAAAAAATCCGATCGCGGCTACTGGTGATCACCACCGTGCGCACTTCCGGATGTTCGAAGCGAATGCGTTGCACCGCGTCGTGCAGCTCGATATCGACACCGAGGTCATACGAATTCAACTTCAGTTTGTAGCCTTCTTTCAAGCCGCCATCTTCATTGATGTTCATGGTCAGGGTCGCAATCGGGCCGTCGCAGGTGAGGGACCAGTGCTGGTAGCGATCGGGGGCGATTTGGTAATTTATCTGCGGAACGGCATTCATGGTACTCCTCATGGAAATATGTTGCATAGCATGTATGCGTGTAAGAACTATATTTCACATCAAAATATATGTCAAGCATTAAAATGCTTATTCTGGTTTGAGCGGTGCCCTACGCGAACGCATTCGTCTGCGACAGGACCGTGCCACGCAACTGATCCACCAGGCTCATGAACGCGGCTTCCTGCGTAATGTCGCTCGTGTCAAACACTGCATCGGCCTGGGAATACAGCGGGGCGCGGCTGTCGATGAGATTTTTCAAGTCTTCCATCGCTTCCTGATTGGCGGCCCGTTGGCGCGGATCGGATTGGGATAGCCCGCGCTCCATGTATTCTTCCGGGGTCGCCTTCAGCCAGACCGTGTAGCAGTGCGAGAGCAAGGAATCGAAGGTCGCCGGATCGGAAACGATCGCGCCCGTGGTGGCAATCACGGCGCGCGGAAAGCGGCTGATTGCCTCGTCCAGCGCCCGGCTTTCGTA
>DHXL01000035.1:22205-25791 GCA_002415335.1 Oxalobacteraceae bacterium UBA5157 | reverse complement strand
CCGCTAGGATTGGGCCACGCGGTGTTGTGTGCGCGTCCCGTGGTCGGTGATGAACCGTTTGCGGTGCTGTTGGCCGACGATTTCATGGATGTCGAGCCAGGGCAAAAGCCGGTGCTGGCGCAAATGACCGATATCTATGCACGCGAAGGCGCGAGCCTGCTGGCGGTGCAGGACGTGCCGCGCGCCGAAACCAAACAGTATGGAATTGTCAGTGCCACGCCATATTTGCCCGATCTCGAGCGGGTCAACGCGATTGTCGAAAAGCCGTCGTCGGAAACCGCCCCTTCGACACTGGCGGTGGTTGGGCGCTACGTGTTGAACAGCAAGATCTTCGATTGCCTTGAAGGTCTGGGGCAAGGCGCCGGTGGCGAAATTCAGCTGACCGACGGCATTGCGGAATTGATGAAACTCGAGCGCGTGCTGGCGTATCGCTATGCCGGGCAGCGTTATGATTGTGGATCAAAACTGGGCTACCTGAAGGCAGGGGTCGCGATGGGATTGAAACATCCCGAAACCGGCCCGGCGTTTGCGGATTTCTTGCGGCGCTTAAAATGAGCGTGCGTGAAATTTTGAAAATGGGCGACCCACGCCTGCTGCTGCAGGCGCAGCCGGTAACGCAATTCGGCAGCCCGGAACTTGCCGCCCTGATCGAAGACATGTTCGACACNNTGTATAAGAGACAGGAGATGTGTATAAGAGACAGATGCACTACGCACCGAACTGCTCGCCGCCATGCCCGCCGAGGCCGCGGAAGAAGGCGTGCTTGCTGGCAAGACCGTGGTGCTGACCGGCACGCTTCCCAACCTCACGCGCGACGACGCCAAGGCCATGCTGGAAGCGGCTGGCGCCAAGGTCTCGGGCTCGGTGTCGAAGAAGACCGACTACGTGGTAGCCGGCGAAGAAGCCGGCAGCAAGCTCGCCAAGGCCGAGGAGCTGGGCGTGAAGGTTCTGGACGAAGCGGGTATGCTCGCGCTGTTGCAAAAACAGCCAGGAGACGCGGCGTGATCCGACAGATTCTGAAGATGGGCGACAGTCGCCTGCTGCGCGTGGCCAAGACGGTGCAGCGCTTTAACACCCCCGAGCTGACCGCGCTGATCGAAGACATGTTCGACACGATGCATGCGGCCAATGGTGCCGGGCTTGCCGCACCGCAGATCGGTGTCAGTCTGCAATTGGCCATTTTTGGATTCAAGGAAAACCAGCGCTATCCGGACGCACCGCCGGTGCCGGAAACCGTATTGATCAATCCCGTGTTGAAGCCGCTGTCGGCCGAAATCGCCGAGGATTGGGAGGGTTGCCTGTCGGTGCCCGGTCTGCGTGGTATGGTGCCGCGCTGGACGACGCTGCACTATGAAGGCTACGATCAGAACGGCAGGGTGATCAGCCGCGACGTCGAAGCGTTTCATGCACGCGTGGTGCAGCACGAATGCGACCATCTGGCCGGGATCCTGTACCCGATGCGGATCAAGGATTTTTCGCGCTTCGGTTACGTCGATGTCCTGTTTCCCGGCCTCGACGCCGACCTCGACGAGTGACATGACACGCGATCCCTCGACCGCGTCGCCAGCGTCCGGCAACGCCGGCAAAAAATACGATTTTTCACCGGCCGCCGCGGCGCTCAGGATAGCAGGCGGCCCGCGCTGGCACTGGAGCGACTCCTACCACCTGATCTTGACGCTGAGCTGGCCGCGTTTCTTCGCGCTGGTGGGCAGCTTCTACCTGCTGATTAACCTGCTCTTCGCCTGTGCGTTTTTTGCGGTGCCTGGTGCAGTTGCGAATGCGCGTCCAGGTTCGCTCGCCGACGCCTTTTTCTTTTCGATCGAGACGCTGGCAACCGTCGGCTACGGATACATGAGCCCGGGCAGCATCTACGGGCACGTGGTCGCGTCGATCGAGATCTTGATCGGCATGCTGAGTATTGCGATCATGACCGGCCTGCTGTTTGCACGCTTTTCGCGCCCGACCGCGCGTGTGATGTTTTCCAACGTGATCGTCATCACCACGTTCAACGGCGTGCCGACGCTGATGCTGCGCGCCGCAAACGAGCGCAATAATCTGATCCTGGATGCGTCGGTGCGTGCCTCCCTGGTCAAGAAAGAGCGAACCCAGGAAGGGGAAATGTTTTACCGTATCCACGATTTGAAGCTGGAGCGCGACCGCACGAGTGCATTTGTACTGAGCTGGACCGTGATGCACAAGATCGACGAGAGCAGCCCGCTGTTCGGTGTCACCCGGGACGAGCTGGCCGCTGCGGATGCACGGATCAATATCGCGATATCGGGCCTGGATGAAACCTTGAACGACATCGTGCATGCGCGCCGTGATTACGGGCCGGAGCACTTGGCGTTCGGCTGCCGATTTGTTGATATCCTATTCGAGCAGCCGAACAACCTATGGGCTGTGGATTTCACCAAATTCCATGCCGTGAAACCGGATGGCGTCGGCCCCTAGAATTGCTCGTCAGGGCGCAGGTAGCGCCATTGCCCGGTCGGCAAATCGCCCAGCGTAACGCGTCCGATCCGAACGCGCTTCAGCCCCAGCACCTTCAGTCCGACCATCTCGCACATGCGGCGGATCTGCCTCTTTTTCCCTTCGCGCAGCACGAAGCTCAGCTGATCCTCGTTGAGCCAGCGGACCTTCGCCGGCAGCAGCTTCTTGCCGTCGAGCGTCAAGCCATGATTGAGGCGCTTCAGTTCTGCCTCCGGCAGCGTGCCGGGCTTCGTGTACTGCACGCGTACCAGGTACTCCTTTTCGACCGCAGTGTCTTGACCGATCAATTGCTTCGCCACGCGTCCATCCTGTGTCAACACCAGCAATCCAACCGAATCGATGTCGAGCCGTCCCGCCGGCACCAGGCTGCGCAACTGGGTCGGATGAAATTGCTCCGTGCTCTTGTCTTCCTGCCAGCGCGTGTCGGCCTTGATGAGCGCGATCGCCGGCGTATAGCCGTCTTCGGCCTGGCCGCTGACATAACCCATCGGCTTGTTGACCAGCACCGTAACCCGCTTCGATTGCTCGGCGCTGGCTTGGCGCTCCACCGTCACGCGCTGATGCGGAAATACTTTGCTGCCCAGTTCCGAGACGACGACGCCATCGACGCGAACCCAGCCGCGTTCGATCCACGCATCGGCTTCGCGCCGCGAACACAGACCGAGTTCGGACATACGCTTGGAAAGGCGGAGCTGTTCAGTCATGGTTTTCTGAGCGGTGTCCCGCCATAATCTTATACATGCAGCGCCTCCAGCAGATCGGTCTCGAGCTGGATTTGACTGCGGGCGTTATTCAATACCGGGCCATCGACCAGAAACACGTCCTCGACCCTTTCGCCGAGCGTCATGATCTTGGCGGTATGCAGATTAATTCTGTATTTGGCCAGTACATTTGCGATCGAATACAGTAAACCGTTGCGGTCGTTGGCCGACACCGACAACAAATAATACTGGCCGCGCTCATCAGGCCGAAGATCGACCGTTGGGGTGATCGGGAACGTGCGCGACATCCGCGACAGGCGACCCTTGGTGGGTGGTGGAAGGGCGGCCTGCGACTTCAGTAATTCGGTCAACTCATGCTCGATCAGGTTAATAAT
>DHXL01000035.1:447-22043 GCA_002415335.1 Oxalobacteraceae bacterium UBA5157 | reverse complement strand
GCATCGAGGATGCTGAAATTCTTGCGGTCGAAATAACTGCAAATACGCGCGAACAAGTCGGGTTGGTCCTTGATGTAGACCGCCACTTGCAAGCCTTCGCCAATCGGCGCAAGGCGGCATTTGACGACCGGACCGGCGCTGTCTATTCTGCTCCACAGTACCCGAGTTTGCCACGCGATATCGGACGCGTCGTGACGCAGAAAATAGGCGACGTCAAGCTGGTTCCATAGCGGCTCGTGCGCATGGTCCGGGATGCTGTACAGGCGCAGCGTTTTGAGTGCTTCTTCCTGGCGGTTTTTCAGGTCGCGATCAGTTGAAAGCGCTTCGCCGCCCAGCACGCGCAATGTGATCCGATACAGGTCTTCCAGCAGCTTGCCCTTCCACGCGTTCCAGACTTTCGGACTGGTGCCGCGAATATCCGCGACCGTCAGTAAATAGAGCGCCGTGAGATGGCGCTCATCCTTGAGCAGATTGGCGAAGCTGCGAATCACATCGGGGTCCGACAGATCCTGCTTCTGTGCGATCTGCGACATCGTCAAATGATGCTCGACAAGGAATACCACCAGTTCCGTGTCCGGTTTCGACAAGCCATGGTCCTTGCAGAATCTGCGCGCATCGTTCATCCCCAATTTGGAATGATCGCCGCCGCGGCCCTTGGCAATGTCATGGAAGAGCGCCGCGATATAAAGCAGCCACGGTTGCGCAAAATTGGCCATCAACTGGCTGCAGAACGGATATTCGTGCGCATGCTCGGCCATCGTGAACCGGCGCACGTTGCGCACTACCATCAAGATGTGCTGATCGACCGTATAAACGTGGAATAGGTCATGCTGCATCTGGCCGATAATGCGGCGAAAATTTGGCAGGTAACGCCCGAGGATGCTGGTTTCGTTCATGCCGCGCAATGCATGCGTGATGCCCTGAGGCGCCTGAATGATTTGCAGGAACAATGCGCGGTTGGCCGGATTCTTGCGAAAGTTGGCGTCGATCTTGAAGCGCGCGTGCCAGAGCGCACGCAAGGTGCGGGCGGTCATCCCTTTCAACTCGGTATGCTGTGCCAACAGCACAAAGACTTCCAGCATCGCCGACGGTGTCTCATCGAACGTGTCGCCGTGTACGATATCGATCAACCCGTGGACTTCGTTGAAGCGTTCGTTGATCGCTTGCGGCGAAGCGACATTCGGAAACAGCTGGGCTTCGATGTTTTGCAGCAGGATCGTGTTGAGCTGGGTTACCGCTTTGGCGGCCCAGTAATAGCGCTGCATCAGGTATTCGCTGGCACGCCGGGTGTCGGTAGTCTTGAAGCCGAATGTCTCCGCTATCGGCGTCTGCACGTCGAATACCAGCCTGTCTTCGCGGCGCTTGGTGTAGATGTGCAACCGGATGCGGATATCCTTGAAAGCACGCTCCTTTTGCATCAACTGGCGCGCCTCCGTCGCCGTGATCAGTCCGCGCGCCGCGAGCTTGCGCCACGAATCGCCCAGGCCGGCTGCTTTGGCGACCCAAAGGATGACTTGCAAATCACGCAATCCGCCCGGACTTTCCTTGCAATTGGGTTCGAGGCTGTACGCAGTGTCTTCGTATTTCACATGGCGCTGGCGCATCTCCAGAGTCTTGGCCTGGAAGAATGCTTGCGGGTCCATCGCCGCACCGCAGCGGTCCTGCAGAAACTGAAACAATTTGCGATTGCCGCAAATCAGGCGTGCTTCCAGCAAGCTGGTCTGTACCGTAATGTCGGCCGAGGATTCACTCAGGCATTCGTCGATCGTGCGTATGCTGTGGCCGATTTCCAGGCCGATATCCCACAATAGCTGCACCAGCTCTTCCAGCTTGCCCTTGGTGGCTGCATCGGGTGGCGATTCCAGCAGGATCAGTACATCGACATCCGAGTACGGGAAAAGCTCACCACGGCCGTAGCCGCCGACCGCGACCAGCGCTGTCGTGTGCGGCAAGCCCGACGCATGCCACGCTTGCGTCAGCGCCGCATCCACATTCTTGCGTAATTGGGTCAGCAGCTTTTCGGGTTTGCCGTCCGATTCGAATGCAGCGATGACGGCCCGCCGTTCGCCCTTGAGTTGTTCCTTGAGCGTCAACGCCAGTGACGTCATCGGGCTATGCCGCGACTGCCTGCGGCGTCGCGATCGCGATCGATAGCGGCGGCGGGGGCATACCCGGCGACACGGTCAACACCTCGTAACCGGTCTCGGTGACCAGCACCGTGTGTTCCCATTGTGCGGACAAGCTGCGATCCTTGGTCTTGATGGTCCAACCGTCGCCCATTTCGCGGATTTCACGGCGCCCGGCATTGATCATGGGTTCCACCGTGAAGATCATGCCGGCCTTGATCTCCTCTAGCGTGCCGGGACGGCCGTAGTGCAGAACCTGCGGCTCTTCGTGGAATACCTTGCCGATACCGTGCCCGCAGAATTCACGCACCACGCTATAGCCGGCCTTTTCGGCATATTGCTGGATCACGAAGCCGATATCGCCCAGGTGCGCGCCCGGCTTGATCTTCGAAATGCCGAGCCACATGCATTCGAAGGTGATGTCGCCGAGTCGCTTGGCCAGGATCGACGGTTCGCCGACATAGTACATGCGGCTGGTGTCACCGTGATAGCCGTCCTTGATAACGGTAATGTCGAGATTCACTACGTCACCACTTTTCAATACCTTGTCGCCCGGGATGCCATGGCACACCACGTCGTTGACCGACGTGCAAATTGCCTTCGGGTAAGGCGTGTAGCCCGGCGGGCAGTAGTTGAGCGGCGCCGGGATAGTGCCCTGGACGTCGGTCATGTACTCGTGGCACAGGCGGTCGAGCTCGCCGGTAGTAACGCCGGTTTTGACGTGGGGCGCGATGAAATCAAGTACTTCGGCAGCGAGCTTGCCCGCGACGCGCATGCCCTTGATGTCGTCGGCAGTTTTAATCGAAATAGACATTGGAGACCGTAAAATCGCCGGAAACCGGCAGGAGAATGAGGAAATAATGAATTATAGACGACACGGAGAACATTCGCTCTAGCTGGAGCGTCCGCCGAGCTTGAATCATTAGTGCCTTTTGAGGTATAATTTTGCGCTTGCTTGAATCACCTTTCAAGTGAGTTTGACTGTAGTTTTTAAAATACGTGCGAATCCGCTCGAAAAAGGGTGCCCGGCCCAGCTGATGTGTCGGGTGACTGATCGGATTCCAGACCTAACCCTGGAGATATTATGTCTGTAACTATGCGTGAAATGCTGGAAGCCGGTGTCCACTTTGGCCACCAAACCCGTTTCTGGAACCCGAAGATGGCACCGTACATCTTCGGTCATCGCAACAAAATTCACATCGTCAATCTGGAAAAAACCCTGGGCATGTACCAGGAAGCGATGAAGTATATCCGTCAACTGGCATCCAATCGCGGCATCATCCTGATGGTCGGCACCAAGCGGCAGGCGCGCGAGACCATCGCTGCCGAAGCGCAACGGGCCGGCGTGCCTTATGTCGACCAGCGCTGGCTGGGCGGCATGCTGACCAACTTCAAGACGATCAAGACTTCGATCAAGCGCCTGAAGGACATGGAAGCGTCGATTGCAGACGGCTCGGTCGAGAAGCTGAGCAAGAAAGAAGCGCTGATGTTTCAGCGTGAAATGATCAAGCTGCAAAAATCCATCGGCGGCATCAAGGACATGGGTGGCGTTCCGGATGCGATCTTCGTGGTCGACGTCGGTTACCACAAAGGCACGATCACGGAAGCCATCAAGCTGGGTATTCCGGTGATCGGCGTGGTCGATACCAACCACTCCCCGGACGGCGTGACGTACGTCATCCCGGGCAACGACGATTCGTCCAAGGCGATCATGCTGTACGCCCGCGGTGTTGCTGATGCGATCCTCGAAGGCCGTGCCAACGCTTCGAACGACTTGGTCGAAGCGATCAAGAGCGGTGCAACCGGCGACGAATTCGTCGAAGTCAGCGAGCAAGCGTAAGCTAGGCCCTTCGACGGTTGCCGATGCGGTTGGCGTAGCTGCGGAGGAAGAAAGGGGCACAAAGTTGGCCCCTTTTTTTTGAGCGAATTTTGAACGAATTTTGAATGTTGGCGTCCGACAAGGCGCCGATCCTCGCAATTGCGGGACATGGTGAAGAATAGTAGTACCCCGTCTCCAATTGTTTGAAAAATGCGGGGCAGAGCCAAGCAGCATGGCGGTACTCTGTCCACAACTGATCAGGAGAAAATAATATGGCGGCAATTACTGCAGCGATGGTGGGCGAACTGCGCGGCAAGACCGACGCACCGATGATGGAATGCAAGAAAGCGTTGACCGAAGCCGAAGGCGATATGACCAGGGCGGAAGAGATTTTGCGCGTCAAATTGGGCGGCAAGGCATCCAAGGCCTCGTCGCGCATCACCGCTGAAGGCGTCGTGACCGCGTACATCACCGGCGGCGTCGGCGCCCTGGTGGAAGTCAATTGCGAGACGGATTTCGTCACCAAGAACGATGAATTCCTGGCTTTGGCGAACGCGTGTGCGAAGTTGGTCGCAGAAAAAAATCCGGCCGACGTCGCTGCCCTGTCGGCGCTGCCGCTGGATGGCAAGACGGTGGAAGAGCAGCGTGCAGCGCTGATTGGCCGCATTGGGGAAAATATGTCGATTCGCCGCTTCAAGCGGTTCGATACCGGCAACAAGTTGACTTCCTACCTGCACGGCACCCGTATTGGTGTCATGGTTGAGTTCGATGGTGCCGATGAGCAGGTCGGCAAGGACGTCGCAATGCACATCGCAGCGATGAAGCCAGTCTCGTTGTCGGCCGACCAGGTGCCGGCTGACTTGATTGAAAGAGAGCGCTCGGTCGCCTCGTTGAAGGCCGCAGAATCAGGCAAGCCGGCCGAGATCGTCACCAAGATGGTCGAAGGTTCGGTGCAGAAATTCTTGAAGGAAGTCTCGTTGTTGAATCAGGCTTTTGTCAAGAACGACAAGCAAAGCGTCGAGCAAATGCTGAAAGCCACCAACACATCGGTGAAGTCGTTCACGATGTTTATCGTGGGTGAAGGCATCGAGAAGAAACAGGATGACTTTGCGGCTGAGGTCGCAGCGCAAGTCGCTGCAGCCAAGCAGGCGTAAGCGAAATAAAGCGGGCCGAAAGGCCCGTTTTTGCAAGCAGAGTGGCGATCGTATGCCGGCGCGCAAGAGGGAGTGATCTCGGCGGCGGCAGCGGGCGCGAATGCGCCGTCGCCAGGCCTGAGGCATGCAGTAGCAAGGGACTGCGGGTAATCCCCGCGCATTAATGCCGGAACATCACAAGGAGCCCAGTTCATGACCAAAGCAGCTTACAAACGTGTCCTCCTCAAACTTTCCGGTGAAGCTTTGATGGGAGATGATTCCTACGGCATCAATCGCGCCACGATCGAACGCATGGTCGCCGACGTTTCGGAAGTGGCAAGCCTCGGCGTCGAGCTTGCCATCGTGATCGGTGGCGGCAATATTTTCCGCGGCGTCGCACCCGGTGCGCAGGGAATGGACCGCGCCACCGCCGACTACATGGGCATGCTGGCAACCGTGATGAATTCACTGGCGCTGGCCGACGCGATGCGGCAGGGCGGCATGGTTGCGCGCGTGATGTCTGCCATCAGCATCGAACAGGTGGTTGAACCCTATGTGCGGCCCAAGGCATTACAGTATCTGGAAGAGGGCAAGATCGTGATCTTTGCCGCCGGTACCGGCAATCCGTTTTTTACCACCGACACTGCGGCGGCCTTGCGCGGCTCGGAAATCGGCGCCGAGATCGTTCTCAAGGCGACCAAGGTCGACGGCGTATATAGCGCAGACCCGAAGAAAGATGCGGATGCAACGCGTTATTCCACCATCACGTTCGACGAGGCGATTGCCAAGCACTTGCAGGTGATGGACGCGACCGCTTTCGCGCTGTGCCGCGACCAGAAACTGCCGATCAAAGTATTTTCCATCGTCAAGCCCGGCGCGCTGAGACGCGTGATTTTGGGCGAAGACGAAGGTACACTCGTGCATGTGTAAAACGTACTCGTTGTCAAAGAGGAGAGCAGTATGACTGTCGCAGACGTCAAGAAAAACGCCGAACAAAGGATGCATAAGTCGATCGAGACTTTGAAAGCCGATCTCGCCAAGGTGCGCACCGGGCGGGCCCATGTCGGCATACTCGATCACATCATGGTCGACTATTACGGCAACCCGACCAACATCACGCAAGTCGCCAACGTCACCTTGATCGATGCCCGCACGATCGGTGTCCAGCCGTGGGAAAAGAAAATGGTCGGCGCGGTCGAAAAAGCGATTCGCGATTCCGATCTCGGATTGAATCCATCGACGCAAGGCGACATTATTCGCGTACCGACGCCGCCTTTGACCGAAGAGCGCCGCAAGGAAATGGTCAAGCTCGTCAAGAGCGAAGCCGAGGACGCAAAAATCGCCATTCGCAACATTCGCCGCGATGCCAACGAGGCGCTGAAAAAACTCCTGAAGGATAAGGCCTGCTCGGAAGATGACGAACGCCGCGCGCAGGATGAAGTGCAGAAATTGACCGACAAGTTTGTGGCCGAAGTCGACAAACTGGTTGCGGAAAAAGAGAAGGAAGTCTTGACGGTTTGACCGTCGAGCCACTTGCCTTGCCGATTGATTCCACTTTGGTGCCTGTCCTCCCATGACGCTACCTAGCTCGACGCTAGCGATTCCCGAAGTGTCCGCGGTGCCGCGCCATGTCGCCGTCATCATGGACGGCAACGGGCGCTGGGCGACCCGGCGCTTTCTGCCGCGCGTGGCCGGCCACGTCAAAGGCGTGGAAGCGGTGCGCGGCGTGGTTGAAGCGTGCGCACTGCGAGGTATCGAATATCTGACGTTGTTTGCCTTCAGCTCCGAAAACTGGCGACGGCCGGCTGACGAGGTCTCTCTCCTGATGCGCCTGTTCGTCACGGCGCTGGGTCGTGAAGTCTCGAAGATGCACGCCAACGGCATCCGCCTAAAAGTGGTCGGCGACTTGAGTCGCTTCGATCAGAAATTGCAGAGGATGATTGCCGACGCGGAGCGCAAGACCGCCGGCAACACGCGTCTCACCGTCACGATTTGCGCAAACTACGGCGGACGCTGGGATATCATGCAGGCGGTCGGCAAGATGCTGGCTGCGGAGCCCGGCGTGGTTGGCTACACCGAAGAACAACTTGCGCCGCATTTGTCGATGGCGCATTCGCCAGAGCCGGACCTGTTCATCCGCACCGGTGGCGAGGAACGCATTTCCAATTTCCTGCTATGGCAACTCGCTTATACCGAGCTTTATTTTACCGATACTTACTGGCCCGACTTTGACGCTGCGGCCCTGGATATCGCGATCGCTTCCTATCAACAACGGGAACGTCGCTTCGGACGGACCAGTGCCCAATTGGCCGAGCAAAAGAAGGCGTCCTGATGCTGAAAACGCGGGTCATTACGGCGCTGCTGCTACTGGCGCTTCTGTTGGCGCTTCTGTCTTATCAATCGTTTACCGCCATTGCTTTTGTAGCGATAGTTTTTTTTGCCGCCGCTGCCTGGGAGAGTTTCCGTCTGTTCGGCAGCAAATATCCAGCCATCGGCGCGGCGCTGTGGACCGCCGGGCTGGCCTATATCGCGTTCAAAGGCGTGGTGGCCGATGCCATCGCGCTGTTCGCAATTTGTGTCGCGATCTGGGCAGCGCGGCTGGCGCCCTCGCTGGCGTTCGGGCTGCCGCCGCTCGGTGGGATTGCCAATCGTCTTTTGAACGGCATCTATGTCATTGCCATTCTCGGCTGCTTCGCCGCGATCCTGGCGCTATACCGGCATTCCGCGCTTTACCTGTTTTCGGTATTCGCGATCGTCTGGATCGCCGATATCGGAGCCTATTTTTCTGGCAAAGCATTTGGCAAGCACAAGCTCGCGCCGTCGATTTCGCCCGGCAAGTCGTGGGAAGGAGCATTCGGCGGCTGGCTTGCTGTTATGATATTTTTTGCCGCGACGACGTGGTTTCCGAATCTGGCCGACACCTTCGCCAGCAAGCTATTGGTCAGATGGGGCTGGGGCGGACTGTTTGCAGGTCTGAGTCTGATGGTAGTCGCCAGCATCGTGGGCGACCTGTTCGAATCACAGCTCAAGCGCCGCGCAGGAATCAAAGATAGCAGCAACTTGCTGCCCGGCCACGGCGGCGTTCTGGATCGCATCGATGCGTTGATTCCGGCCTTGCCGCTCGCGGTGCTGATTGATTTTTGGCTATAGGGACCCGCATGCAGAATATTACGATTCTCGGTGCCACCGGTTCAATCGGCGCTTCCACCCTGAACGTGCTGGCGCGCCATCCCGAGCGCTACGGCGTATACGCGCTGACCGCCCACAGTCAGGTCGACCAGCTGGCCGCACAATGCGCGCAGTTCCGCCCGCAGGTTGCTGTCGTCGGCTCGGCCGATGCGGCACAAGCCTTGTCCCGGCTGTTGCGCGCGCAAGGCTCGTCGACCCAGGTCGAGTACGGCGAAGCGGCATTATGTGCGGTGGCAAGTGCGCCGCAGTGCGACGCGGTGATGGCGGCCATCGTTGGTGCGGCAGGCTTGGCGCCCACCTTGGCCGCTGCCCGCGCCGGCAAGAAAATTCTGCTCGCGAATAAAGAGGCGCTGGTGATGTCGGGCCGGCTGTTCATGGATACGGTCACTGCCAATGGCGCGACGCTGCTGCCGATCGACAGCGAGCACAACGCGATTTTTCAATGCCTGCCGCACGGTTATCAACGGTTGCCGGCAAACCAAGGCGTCGCAAGAATCCTCCTGACTGCTTCCGGCGGACCATTCCTGACCCGTGCCGTCGAGACGCTGGATGCGGTTACTCCGGACGAGGCCGTGGCCCACCCGAATTGGGTCATGGGTCGCAAGATCTCAGTCGATTCCGCGACGATGATGAACAAGGGATTGGAAGTCATCGAAGCGCATTGGCTATTTGGGGTGCAGGCCGACCAGATAGAGGTCGTGATTCATCCGCAAAGCGTGATCCACTCGCTGGTATCGTACGTTGATGGCTCGGTGCTGGCGCAGCTCGGCAATCCCGACATGCGCACGCCGATCGCACACGCGCTTGCGTATCCCGAGCGGATCGCCTCGGGCGTGGCACAGATCGACCTGGCGCAGATTGCGTGTTTGACGTTCGAGCGGCCGGATTTCAAGCGTTTTCCCTGTCTTAAACTCGCGTATGATGCTCTTCAGGCAGGCGGTACCGCCCCGGCAATATTGAACGCCGCCAACGAAATCGCTGTCCAAGCGTTTCTGGACGGTCAAATCGGCTTTCGCGCAATCGATCAATTGATAGCACGCGTGATGGACAAGTTGCCGCACAGCGAAGTGACCGACATAGAGGCGTTGCGCGAGCAGGATCGCCGTGCTCGCGAAGTTGCCAATTCCTTAATCAGTTGAGGACGGAGTCCGCTTCGCGTAACTCTTTTCCGCAAACTTGGTAAAAACATGATTCTGGTACAAACCATCCTGGCGTTTTTCGTGGTCCTCGGCGTCCTGGTAGTGGTGCACGAACTGGGCCACTATTGGGTCGCGCGCTGGTGCGGGGTCAAGGTCCTGCGTTTCTCGGTCGGGATGGGAAAAGTCGTCTATTCGCGCCGCCTCGGCCCCGACCAGACCGAATGGGCGATCTCCCTGTTGCCGTTCGGCGGCTACGTGAAAATGCTGGACGCGCGCGAGGGCGATTTGGGCGACCTACCGCCGGCAGAGCTGAAAAGAGAATTCACGCGGCAAACCGTATGGCGCCGTATCGCCATCGTGGCGGCCGGTCCGCTTGCCAATTTTTTACTGGCCATCGTGATTTTTGCCGGCCTGTATACCTACGGTATTCCCGAGCCGATCCCCAGACTGCGTGCCGTTCCGGAACAATCGGCCGCTTATCGGGCCGGCTTGCGCGGCGGCGAGTTGATCACCGCGGTCAACGGCGAGCCGGTGCAGATTTGGTCGGACTTGCGCTGGAAATTGATGCAGCTGGCGGTCGAGAAGACCCCGGCCAAGCTTGATATTGAGCGTCAGGCCCCGACCGGTGGCAAGCTGCAGGATCACGTCCAAATGCCGATGAGCGGCATATCCACCAAAGACCTGGAAAGTGATTTCCTCGGCAAATTGGGGCTGGACCTGGCCCGTCCAAAAGCGGTGCTCGGCAAAGTACTGGACGGGCCGGCGTTGCGGGCTGGGTTGAGAGAAGGGGACCTGGTACTGAGCGTAAACGGCACGCCGGTCGCCGACGGTTTGGCGTTCGTCGAGTTGGTGCGCGCTTCCCCCGGCAAAGTGCTCAGGATCGCAGGACTGCGCGGCCCACAGCAAATAAGTCTCGACGTGACGCCAGAAATGGTAACCAAGAATGGCCAAAATTTCGGCCGTATCCGGGTCGAAGTGCCGATGGCGCCGGAAATGATCGTGGCAAGCCAAACGCCTTTCAAGGCAATCAGCAAGGCATCGGCGAGAACATGGGATACCAGCGTACTAACCCTGAAATTGCTTGGCAAGATGATCGTCGGCGAAGTCTCCTGGAAAAACATTACCGGTCCCATCACCATCGCCGACTATGCCGGACAAACCGCGCGCATAGGCGCGATCAGTTTTCTGAGTTTTATTGCGCTCATCAGTATCAGCCTGGGCGTGATGAATCTGCTTCCCATTCCAGTCTTGGACGGCGGCCTTTTGCTGTATTATTCGCTGGAAGTTTTGACCGGACGCCCAGTATCTGAACGGTTTGGCGAGATCGCGCAGCGTGCCGGTGTGGGACTCTTGATGACATTGATGGCGGTCGCGGTCTTCAATGATATCGTGCGGCTCATGTCTTGACTGGTTCCGCCTGCTTCTGTCGAATTGACCCGTGCCAACGAAGAATTTTAATAAACGATAGCCAATGAAATTATATTCCGAGCGTTTTTCTTTCCCGACTTTTCCCCGCCGTATCGTCGCCATCGCCGTCCTTGCCCTGTGCTCGGGAGAGGCCTTCGCAATCGCCCCTTTTACTGTGAAGGACATCCGGGTTGAAGGAATTCAGCGCACGGAAGCGGGAACGGTTTTCAGTTACCTGCCCATGCGGGTAGGCGAGACTTACACGGACGAAAAGGCCACGGCGGCGATCAAGGCCTTGTACGCGACCGGCTTTTTCAAGGACGTCCGCGTTGAAGTCGAAGGAAACGTGCTGGTTGTGATGGTCGAAGAGCGGCCGGCGATCGCTACCGTGGAATTCACGGGCACAAAAGAGTTCGAAAAAGATCAGCTGATCAAGGCACTGAAGGACATCGGCGTTGGCGAAGCCCGTATCTTCGACAAATCGTTGGTCGATCGCGCCGAGCAGGAACTCAAGCGGCAATATCTGTCGCGCGGCTTGTACGGAGTGCAGATCACGACTACGGTCACGCCGATCGAACGAAATCGGGTCAATGTCCGGTTCGCGGTCGATGAGGGCGAGATCGCGCGGATCAAGCAGATCAATATCGTCGGCAACAAGGTTTTCTCGGATAGCGAACTGCGCAAGCAAGTCAGCCTGACTACCCCCGGCTGGTTTACCTGGTATTCCAAGTCAGATCAATATTCCAAACAGAAATTGACCGGTGATATCGAGACGCTCAAGTCCTTTTACCTGAACCGCGGTTATCTTGAGATGCAAGTCGCTTCGACCCAGGTTTCGATCACGCCGGACAAGAAAGACATCTACATCACGATCAACATCAGCGAAGGCGACAAGTTCACCGTGTCCGGCGTCAAGCTGGAGGGTCAGATGCTGGGTCGCCAGGAAGAATTGAAGTCGTTGATGCAACTCAAGTCGGGTGACGTCTATTCAGGTGAAAAACTGGCGGACAGTATCAAGAAGATATCCGAGCGAATGGGCAATTTCGGCTATGCGTTCGCCAATGTCAATGCCAATCCGGAAATCAATCGGGAAAAGAAGGAAGTTGCTTTCACCGTCCTGATCGATCCGGGCAAACGGGTCTACGTTCGCAAGATCAACGTAACCGGAAACACCAAGACGCGCGACGAAGTCATTCGACGCGAGTTCCGGCAATTTGAGAGCTCCTGGTATGACGGTGAAAAAATCAAAATGTCGCGCGATCGCGTCGATCGTCTCGGTTATTTCAAAGAGGTGACGATCGAGACGCCGGAAGTGGCCGGCGTCAACGATCAGGTCGATGTCAATCTGGCGGTAACTGAAAGGCCGACCGGCAACATCACGTTCGGTGCAGGCTATTCCCAGGCCGAGAAAGTGACCTTGACCGGCTCTATTCAGCAGGCCAACGCATTCGGAAGTGGCGACACGCTGGGGCTGGATGTCAATACCAGCCAACTCAATCGCACGATCGCGCTGTCGCAGACGAAGCCATACTTCACCGACGACGGCGTGAGCCGCAGCTTTGAATTATTCCTGCGCACCACGCGTCCGCCTCTCGTCAATACCGGCGATTTCGCGGTCAAAACGAT
Organism: Oxalobacteraceae bacterium UBA5157; assembly: GCA_002415335.1. Taxonomy (GTDB): domain Bacteria; phylum Pseudomonadota; class Gammaproteobacteria; order Burkholderiales; family Burkholderiaceae_D; genus UBA5157. The sequence goes on along the minus strand of DHXL01000035.1, from coordinate 9,604 downwards.
GGGTGGCAAGGTGAGTTTCGGCGTCCCGTTCTCTGAACTGGATACGGTCTTTTTCGGGGCCGGCCTGGAGCAGACCGCAGTGGATATCTACTACAATGCGCCCGGCCACAACAATAGCCCTGACCTTTACCAACGATATGTCGCCGCGTTCGGTGACTTCCCCTACCCGCCGACCAGCACCACCCAAGGCACGTTCACGGCCAAAACCAACAGCGTGCCGCTAACGGTCGCGTGGCAGCGGGATAGCCGGGATAGCGTGCTGACACCGGGATCCGGACGATATCAACGCGCCAATCTGGAGGTCGCACCGGTCGGCGATTTGAAGTATTACCGGGCGGTATACCAGCATCAGTATTTCCAGCCGCTGTTCAGCGGACTGACGCTTGCAATGAACGGCGAGTTGGACTATGGGCACGGCATGAGCGGCAAGGCTTTTCCGGTCTTCAAGAATTTCTATGCGGGCGGTATTGGATCGGTACGCGGCTATGACAGTTCATCGCTGGGCCCACGCTCTACGAATGGCGACCCGCTAGGCGGCACTTCGCGCATTATCGGCAATTTGGAATTGCAGTTCCCGGTCCCGGGTTCCGGCAATGACAAGAGCCTGAGGATGTTTGCCTTCCTCGATGGCGGGAACGTCTACGCCGAAGGGCAAAAAATGGAATTGAGCCAATTGCGATATTCCGCCGGTATCGGCGTGGCGTGGATCTCGCCAGTCGGTCCGTTGAAGCTGAGTTACGGCACGCCCCTGAATGCGAAGATCGACGATAGGAAGCAGCGCTTCCAGTTCCAGTTGGGCGGTGGGTTCTGATCATTCGGTGGCATAATGCTGGATGGATAAGCGTCGGTTACTACACGGTTGTATTCGCCAAAGCGGTACGCTGCCCCTACATTTTGAAGTGAATTGCGGAGAACGACCTTGAAGTCATTAACTAAATCATCGATCTTGTTCAAGAGCGCGGCGCTGCTCGCAATCTCATTGTTTTCCATTTCCGGCGCACATGCGCAAGAAGCGAAGATCGGTTTCGTCAATACCGAGCGGATCTTTCGCGAAGCAACGCCAGCCAAGGCGGCGCAGGTGAAGATCCAGCAAGAATTCTCGAAGCGCGAAAAAGAACTGCAGGACATGGCGGCGCGCATCAAAGGCATGTCGGACAAATTGGATAAGGATGCTGCGGTATTGCCGGAAGCGGATCGCATCAAGCGACAGCGCGATTTGACCGAGCTCGACAAGGACTTCCAGCGCAAGCAGCGCGAGTTCCGCGAGGACTTGAACCAGCGCAAGAATGAAGAATTGGCGGCGGTGCTGGAGCGCACGAACAAGGTGATCAAGCAGATCGCCGAGGAAGAAAATTACGACATCGTACTGCAGGAAGCGGTACACGTCAGTCCGCGTATCGACATCACCGACAAAGTGCTCAAGGCGCTTAACAAATAACGAAGAAAGCCGCTATGAGCACTCGGCTGGGAGAATTGGTCGAACGCTTGGGGGGGCACTTGGTGGGTAATGCGGATATCGAAATATTCGGCATCGCGTCTTTGGACGATGCGACGGCGTCGCACATCACATTTCTCTCGAACCCCAAGCTAAGAGCGCAAGCTGCACAAACGCAGGCCGCCGCCCTTATTCTGTCGGCTGATGACGACGCCGTCGTCAGTACAGGCTATAACGGCGCGCGGGTAGTCACGTCGAATCCATACGCTTATTTTGCGCGCACCGCACAGTTCTTTGCGGCGCAGCAGGCGCTCCCGGCGCCGGTCGGAATCCATCCGTCGGCCGTCGTTGCCACCGGCGCCGAGATAGCGCCCAGCGCTTCGGTCGGGCCGCACGTCGTGATCGAGGCGGGCGCGATCGTTGCCGAGCATGTAGTGATCGACGCCGGATCCTATGTCGGCCGCAATGCGCAGATCGGCGCCTGGACCCACCTGTTCGCACATGTGACGTTGCACGCACATTGCCGCATCGGCCAGCGCGGGGTCGTTCATTCCGGCGCAGTGATAGGGGCGGACGGCTTCGGTTTCGCCAATGACGGCGGCGTCTGGGTCAAGATTCCGCAAACCGGCGGAGTGACGATCGGCGACGACGTTGAAATCGGTGCCAATACGACAATCGATCGCGGCGCCTTGGCCGATACCTTGATCGAGGACGGCGTCAAACTCGACAATCAAATCCAGATAGGCCACAACTGCCACATCGGCGCGCATACTGCGATGGCCGGTTGCGTCGGCGTGGCGGGCAGCGCGACGATCGGCAAATATTGCACCTTCGGCGGCGCGGCCATGGTATTGGGACACTTGACGATCGCCGACCACGTACACGTTTCAAGCGGCAGCCTGGTCTCGCGTTCGATACGGGAGGCGGGTCAGTACACAGGCTTCTATCCACTGGCCAAAAACGCCGACTGGGAAAAATCCGCAGCAATCGTGCGCAATTTGACGACAATGCGTGAGAAAATCCGCGAACTGGAAAAAACAATCAAGTCGCTGACAGAAAAGTAATGATGAACCATACCGAAAAAAAGACCCTCGACATCAATCAGATCAAGCAGTATCTGCCGCATCGTTATCCGATGTTGCTGGTGGATCGCGTGCTCGATTGGGAGTCGGGCAAGACAATTACCGCCATCAAGAACGTGACCGTCAACGAAGAATTTTTCAATGGCCATTTCCCGCACAAACCGGTCATGCCCGGCGTCATGATGATTGAGGCGCTGGCCCAAACCGCCGCGCTCTTATCGTTCCTCACGATGGGCCAGAAGCCGGACGAAAACAGCGTGGTTTACTTTATCGGTATCGATGGCGCGCGCTTCAAGCGACCGGTCGAGCCGGGTGACCAACTGAAAATGCAGGTGGAAATTTTGCGCAGTGCGCGCGGCATCTGGAAATACAAGGCCATCGCGTCGGTCGACGGCCAGACTGCGGTTGAAGCGGAATTAATGTGCACGATGCGCAGCGCGACCGACGCGAGCCGACCAGCGGGACAGTAATGGCAACCGTTCATCCCACCGCCATTGTAGATTCCAGGGCGGAGCTCGACACCCTGGTCGAGATCGGCGCGTATTCCATCATCGGGCCAAATGTGCGCATCGGGGCGCGCACCAAGGTTGGGCCACATGTGGTGATCGGCGGCGATACCACGATCGGCTGCGACAATACCTTCTTTCAATTTTCCTCAATCGGCGGCGCGCCACAGGACAAGAAGTATGCGGGCGAGTCGACGCGTCTGGAGATCGGCGACCGCAACATGGTCCGCGAATTCTGTACCTTCAATCTCGGCACCGCGCAAGATGAAGGCGTCACCAGAATCGGCGACGACAACTGGATTCTGGCGTACGTGCATATCGCGCATGATTGCCGGGTCGGCAGCAATACGATTTTCTCCAATAACGCATCGCTGGCCGGACATGTTCACATTGGCGACTGGGTGATCTTGAGCGGCTTTGCTGCGGTCCATCAGTTCTGTAAAATCGGCGATCATGCGTTTGTCGGCATGAACACCAGCCTGACCCAGGATGTCCCTCCCTTCGTCCTGTTGTCAGGGAACCCGGCGGCCGCACATGGCGTGAATATTGAAGGTCTCAAGCGGCGTGGCTTCACGCGTGAACAAATCGGTGCGATCCGTACTGCCTACAAGATGATCTACAAATCGGGCTTGACCCTGGAGCAGGCCAAGGCGGCGCTGGCTGAACAGGCCGCCGCGGCGCCCGAGGCCGCCGCTGTCCTGCGCTTGATGGGCGATTTTCTCGGTAATGCAACTCGTGGCATCGTCCGCTGAGCCGACGATTGCATTGGTTGCCGGCGAGAGCTCAGGCGACTTGCTGGCCAGCCGCCTGTTATCGGGGTTGCGCCCGGAGCTTCCCGGCGCGCGCATGCATGGGATCGGCGGCCAGCGCATGGCCGACTACGGATTCGTCAGCGACTGGCCGATGGAAAAGCTCGCGGTACGTGGCCTGTTTGAGGTGGTCGCGCATTATCGTGAAATCAAGGGCATTCAAATCGCGCTGCGCAACCAGCTGTTAGCTGAGAAGCCGGCGGTTTTCATCGGTGTCGACGCCCCTGACTTCAATCTCGGACTGGAGAGTCAGTTAAAGCAAGCCGGGATCCCGACCATGCATTACATCAGCCCGTCGATCTGGGCCTGGCGCGGCGGACGCATCAAGAAAATTGCCGAGGCGGTGAGCCACATGCTGGTGGTTTTTCCGTTCGAGGAGGCGATCTACAAAAAGGCCGGTATTCCAGTCACTTACGTCGGCCATCCGCTGGCGGAAGTGATTCCGATGGAGCCGGATACGGCAGTCGCACGCCGTGCGCTCGGTTTGGCCCCGAACGCCGCGGTTGTCGCTATCCTGCCGGGTAGCCGCATGTCGGAGCTGAAATATAACAGCGTCGCGTTCGTCCGCGCCGCCAGGCTGCTGGTACAGCGCGACCCGACACTTTGCTTCATAGCGCCGATGGCGGGCGCAGCCCAGCAGCGCTACTTCGCTGAATTGATTGCGCAAGCCGGCCTGCAAGATGTGCCGATACAGGTGGTCGCCGGCCAATCGCACGACGCGATGGCAGCGGCTGACGCGGTGTTGGTGGCCTCCGGAACCGCGTCGCTCGAAGTTGCCTTGTTCAAGAAACCGATGGTAATCGCCTACAAGATGATGCGCGCGTCGTGGCATGTGATGCGCCACATGGGATACCAGCCCTGGATCGGCTTACCGAATATCCTGGCACAGGAGTTCGTCGTGCCCGAGCTGCTGCAGGATGCCGCGACGCCGCAGGCGCTGGCCGATGCGCTGTGGCGCCAGTTACAGGACGACGCAAATCGGCGGCGACTGCAGGCGCGCTTCACCGAGATGCATCATGCGTTGTTGCGCAATACCGCGCATGACAGCGCGCGAGCCGTATTGCAATTAATTGGGCATTAATATTAGCCGGTGGACACGTGAAGAAAATTGAAGCGGGCCTTGCTCTGTTCGACTACGCCAATGAATTGATTTGTGGCGTGGACGAAGCCGGACGCGGCCCTTTGGCGGGACCGGTATTCGCCGCCGCCGTGATCCTTGACCCGGCCAAGATAATCGTCGGTTTGCGCGATTCGAAGAAACTGACCGCAGCCCGGCGCGATATGCTTGCGATCCGGATCAAGGCCGATGCGCTGGCGTGGTCGATCGCGCAGTGTTCGGAGGCTGAAATCGACACGCTCAACATCTTGCAGGCGAGCATGCTGGCGATGCGGCGCGCAATTGAAGGCTTGCACATACAGCCGACCCTGGCCTTGATCGACGGTAATCGTTGTCCCGTGATCGCGATCCGGACCGAGGCGATCATTGAAGGTGACGACAAGGTGCCGGCCATTTCCGCCGCGTCCATCCTCGCCAAGACCGGACGCGATGCCGCGCTGATGGTCCTGCATCAGCAATATCCGCAATATGCGTTTGATCAGCACAAAGGCTACCCGACGGCCTTGCACATGGAACGCCTGCGCGCGCATGGCGTGTCGCCGGTACATCGCAGGACTTATGCGCCGGTACGGGCGCTGTTGGGCTTGGAATGAAATCGATTTCGTCGCGTGACAATCCACTTTATAAGGAGCTGAAACAGCTCGCGACCAATTCGCAAGCCAGGCGCCGCGCCGGCCGCACATTGCTGGACGGGATACATTTGTGCGAGGCTTACCTCGAACATGTCGGCATGCCGACGCTCTGCGTAGCGAGTCAAGGTGCACTGGCCGATCCGGAGGTGGCGGCGCTCGTCGCGCGCTGCGATAACCGGCGTATACAAGGCATCGTCTTGCCGGATGCGCTCCACCACACGCTAAGCCAGGTCGAACACGGCGTCGGTTTGTTGTTCGTCATCGATACCCCGCAGACCGAAACGCCGACCTCGCTCACGCAGTCGGCGGTACTGCTCGACAATTTGCAGGACCCGGGCAATCTCGGTTCGATCCTGCGCAGCGCCGCTGCCGCCGGAATCGCGCGCGTATACTGCAGCACCGGGACCGCGTTCGCGTGGTCTCCGAAGGTACTGCGTGCCGGAATGGGTGCGCATTTTTTGCTGGAGATATTCGAGAACGTCGATCTCGCCACGCTGATGCGCTCGGCCGCCGTGCCGATCGTTGCCACCAGTTCGCATGCCCGGCAGCAGCTATACGAACTCGACCTGCGTCAGCCGACGGCCTGGCTGTTCGGTCATGAAGGGCAGGGCGTGTCGGACGATCTGCTGGCCTTGGCGACGCGGCAGGTCGGTATTCCGCACTTGGGGCCGATCGAGTCACTCAATGTGGCGGCGAGTGCCGCCGTCTGCTTCTTCGAACAGGTGCGGCAACTATCTAGCGCCTGATCAGCTTCGATTGGCCGGCGCGATCCTCGCAGCGCACATAGATGAGCCCCGGCTCCATGCACCGCTGCCCGTCCTCCAGCACAATCGCGCCGGCGGCCGGTACGATGTGGTCGTACAGGTATCTTTCTCCTGCGAAAGTGGCGTAGCGATAAATCTGTGCACCCTGATAGCTGCCTATCACCTCGCTTACACGTTCGGGAAGGTCGTAGCACACACGCGGTGAAGACGCGGGGATCGGTGCATTGAAGCCGAGCGACTCGAGATCGGTCTCAACATTACCTAACCCGTCCTTCAGCACCCAAAAGAAGAAAATCAATCCCGCCCACAAGAGCAGTTCGACCAAGATAATCTCCATGATATGGTCCCTTTGTTACTGCCTCCATATATTTATAATAAATTTGTAAGGATTATGTAAGTTTTTTCACGACTGTTTTCGGAAAATTCGTCAATCCGAATTCTTGTCGGATTTGATCTCCTGCAATATTGTGGTGGCGATTTCCTCGATCGACTTGGCAGTGGATGACATCCAGCGAATACCTTCGCGCCGCATCATTTTTTCCGCTTCATTGATTTCGTAGCGGCAATTTTCCAGCGACGCGTATTTGCTGCCCGGGCGGCGTTCATTGCGCACTTCGGACAGGCGATCCGGGGTAATCGACAAACCAAAAATCTTGTTCTTGTAAGGCAACAGACCGCTCGGCAACCTGTCGCGCTCGAAATCATCCGGAATCAGCGGGTAGTTCGCCGCCTTGACGCCATACTGCATCGCCAGGTACAAGCTGGTCGGTGTCTTTCCCGAGCGCGAGACTCCGACCAGGATAACGTCGGCGGTCGACAGGCTCTTGTTGGATTGGCCATCGTCGTGGGCCAGGGAAAAATTAATCGCCTCTATCCGGTTCTTGTATTCATCCGAATCGGCGATATTGTGGCTGCGCCCGATCGTATGCGTGGACTTCACGCCGAGCTCCTGTTCCAGCGGTTCGACGAAGGTCTGGATCAAGTCCATATGCATGCCCTTCGATTGCCGAATCACGCTCGACAGCTCGGCCTTGACCAATGTGGAAAACACGATCGGGCGCCTTCCATCGGCTTCAAACGATTCATTGATCTTGCGCACTGCATCATAAGCCTTGTCCAGGGTGTCGATAAATGGTACGCGGACTTGCCTGAATCGCAGTTCGAATTGGGTCAGGACCGAGTGACCGAAGGTCTCGGCGGTGATGCCGGTACCATCGGATACGAAAAAGACGGTGCGTGCCGAAGGCCGCAATTGGATGGTAGTTGGCTCTGGCATGGTTAAAGGATGAATGAAGTCATTTAATAATGGGGATGGCGTGGGGCAAAATCGCACCACGCCCTGTAGAATGATGGCCTATTGGTTATTTTTAACCCGGCTGCACGGCACCAAGAATAACAAAAACAAGCGCTTAGCGAAGGCACATGTGAAGATTTCTTATCATCAAACTAGAGGTTATTATGTCCAACGCAGCACAAACCGGGGTCAATCTTGACGCCAAAACGGAGGTGACGTACGTCGCTGCCTTCGAACATCTACGCATGACGGACGTGGAATCCGTCGGCGGCAAGAACGCATCGCTCGGTGAAATGATCAGCCAATTGGCTGGTGCCGGCGTGCGCGTGCCGGGTGGATTCGCGACGACCGCCGATGCATTCCGGGATTTTCTGGAACATGGCATTGACGGCGGACCGCCGCTCGCGCAGCGTATCGCCGCGCGCTTGGAGTCGCTCAATATCGACGATGTCAGGGCACTGGCGCACGCCGGCGCCGAGATCCGGCAATGGATCATCGACACGCCGTTTCAGCCGCGTTTGCAGCAGGAAATCCATGAGTTCTATCAAAGGCTGGTAGCCGATTCGTCGAGCGAGATGTCGTTCGCGGTACGTTCGTCAGCGACCGCGGAAGATTTACCCGATGCATCGTTTGCAGGCCAGCAAGAAACGTTCCTGAACGTGGTCGGCATCGAGAATATCCTGGAGGCGATGAAGCATGTCTTCGCGTCCCTGTACAACGATCGGGCGATCTCTTACCGCGTGCATAAGGGCTTTACCCATGCCGAAGTGGCGCTATCCGCCGGCGTGCAACGCATGGTGCGCTCCGATCTCGGTGCCGCCGGCGTGATGTTTACGCTGGACACCGAATCAGGTTTCAAGGACGTGGTGTTCATCACATCCAGCTACGGCCTCGGCGAAACGGTAGTGCAGGGCGCGGTGAATCCGGACGAATTCTATGTCCACAAACCGATGCTGGAGCAAGGCAAGCTGCCGATTATCCGGCGCAACATCGGGTCCAAGCTGATCAAGATGGAATTCACCGGCGAAGCCAAGGCGGGCCACTCCGTCAAAACGGTCGACGTGCCAATTGAACTGCGTAACCGCTATTCGCTGAATGACGTCGAAATCGTCGAGCTTGCCAAATACGCGACCATCATCGAAAAACACTATGGCCGTGCGATGGACATTGAATGGGGCAAGGACGGCCGCGACGGCAAACTGTACATCCTGCAGGCGCGTCCAGAAACCGTAAAATCGCAGCAGCAGACAACCGATGCCCAGCAGCGTTATCGCCTTCGAGGCTCCGGGACGGTGCTGGCCACGGGTCGCGCGATCGGCCAAAAAATTGGCGCCGGTCCGGTGCGCGTGATTCATGATGCAGCCGACATGGAACGGGTGCAACCGGGTGACGTGCTGGTTGCCGACATGACCGACCCCAACTGGGAGCCGGTCATGAAACGCGCAGCCGCGATCATCACCAATCGTGGCGGGGGGGGGTGGCCCGCCGGGGGGGGCCCCCCCGCGGCGGGGGGGGGGG
>DHXL01000035.1:0-327 GCA_002415335.1 Oxalobacteraceae bacterium UBA5157 | reverse complement strand
GATCATCACCAATCGTGGCGGGCGGACGTGCCACGCGGCGATCATCGCGCGTGAACTCGGTGTGCCGGCAGTCGTCGGTTGTGGTGATGCCACCGAAATCCTGACTGATGGTACGCTGGTGACCGTGTCCTGCGCCGAAGGCGACGAAGGCAAGATCTATGACGGCTTGCTGGAAACCGAAGTAACCGAAATCGCGCGCGGCGTACTGCCGAAGCTTCCATTGAAGATCATGATGAACGTCGGAAATCCGCAGCTGGCATTCGACTTCCAATCGATTCCGAATGATGGCGTCGGCTTGGCACGGCTGGAATTCATCATCAATAACAA
>DHXL01000280.1:2380-5238 GCA_002415335.1 Oxalobacteraceae bacterium UBA5157 | reverse complement strand
GCGAGATCGAAACGCCCCAGCGGCTGGCCTTGCACATTTTGCGCCAGGCCGACCGGATTCGCTGCCGGCACCAACACGATTTCACCGAGGATCTTCCCCGCCAGCTCCAACTCTTCCAGCCGCCGCCGCAGATGCTGGGCCACGAGCATTCCGGGGATTTCGTCGGCATGCAGCGCAGCCTGGATATACGCCTTGCGCGGCGCATTGCCGGTGCCGTAGTGCAGGCTTTGCAGGCTGCAGCAAGTGCCTGCGCTGTCCGGGCCGAGAGGATGTTGTCTGGTTTGCATAAACGGTTCAGACTTTCAATGGGGCGAGATGGTGGAGCAACCGGGAATGATCTTCAACCGACACCTGATGGTACGTTCATTGCGTGCGCCGCGTCTCTTTCTTCATCATGGTCCGCGCGAACTGTTCGGCCGACAGCGGCTGGCTTAGCAGGTAACCTTGCATCATGTCGCACGATTGCGCCCGCAGGAAGGCGAGCTGGGCTTCGGTCTCGACTCCCTCGGCCACCACGTCCAGCCGCAGACTGTGTGCCAGCGCAATGATGCCGGTGACCAGCGCGACGTCGTCGGCATCATCCGGCACATCGCGCACGAACGAACGGTCGATCTTGATGCTGTTGACCGGAAACCGCTTGAGGTAGGCCAGCGAGGAATAGCCGGTGCCGAAGTCATCGATGCTGAGGCGCACGCCCAGATCGCGTATGCGCTGCAGCACCTCGAGCGTCTCTTGCGCATATTCCATTAACGTACTTTCGGTGATTTCGAGTTCCAGCAGGTTGGGCGGCAATCCGGTCTCGGCCAGCACCTGTTCGACCGTCGCGACAAAATCCTTCTGGCGCATTTGGCGTCCGGACAGGTTGACCGCCACCTTCAAGGGCGTGAATCCTTGCTCGATCCAGGCCTGCGTCTGCGCGCAGGCGGTGCGCAGCACCCACTCGCCGATAGGGATGATCAAGCCGGTTTCTTCCGCCAGCGGAATGAACTCGTTCGGCGCGACCACTCCACGCGTCGGGTGGCGCCAGCGGACCAGCGCTTCCATGCCGACCACTTCGCCGCTTGCGACGCGCGCCTTGGGCTGGTAGTGCACGTCCAGCTCGCCGCGTTCCAGCGCGCGCCGCAGGTCATTTTCCATGTGTAAATGGAGCGTGGTCGATTGCTCCAGCGACGCCTCAAAGAAATGGAAGCCGCGGTTCGTCTTCTTGGCCTGGTACATCGCCATGTCGGCGTGCTTCAACAATTCCCCGGCGTCAGCGCCGTCATGCGGGTACAGCGCAATGCCGACGCTGGCGGTGACGAATAGGTCGTGGCCGTCGATCTCGAATGGCGCCGCCAGCGTGCGGCAGATGTTCTGGGCCGCGGCCGCGGCACTGGCGCCGTTGATGTTGGCGAGTGCCACCGTGAATTCGTCGCCGCCCAGACGTGCGACGCAGTCGACGCTGCGCACGATGCGGCGGATGCGCTGCGCGACGGCGATCAGCAAGCGGTCGCCGTCATCGTGGCCGAGCGTGTCATTGACGTATTTGAACCGGTCCAGGTCAAGGAACAGCACCGCCACCGCTTCTCCTGCCTGGCGGGCCAGCGCGAGCCGGCGGTTCAGTTGATCGAAGAACAGCGCGCGGTTCGGCAAACCGGTCAGGATGTCGTTGTAGGCCAGATGCCGGATATGTTTTTCGGCGTGGTTGGCATCGATGATGCGGCGCACCCGCTGTGACAGCACGGCAAAATGGATCGGTTTCGGAATATAGTCGCTGGCGCCGGCGGCGAATGCCTTTTCCACCGACGTATTGTCTTCCAGCGCGGTGATCATCAGGACCGGGATCGCGTGTCCTTCCGGCAGTTCCTTGACCCGGGCGCAGGCGGTGAATCCATCCATCACCGGCATCACCGCATCCATCAGGATCACGTCGGGCTGAAAGCGCTTGAGCATGGCCAGGGCCTGTGCGCCATCGGCCGCTTCCTGTACCCGGAAACCATCCTGCTGCAAGGTATACCGCAGCGCCGTGCGCGTACTGCGGTCGTCGTCCACCACCAGTACCTGAGCGGTCTGTTGGTCAGGCTCGATGGCGTCGAATTCGCCGCCTTGCGCCTCGCTTGCCAGCACGACCGCGACGGCATCGAATGCCCGGCGCAATGGCGGCAGCAGCGGTGGGATGCGCTGCAGCTGCCGGCCCATCGCCAGCTCTTCCACATCGCGTGCGATGAGCGAGAGCGTGATCGCACCCAGGTTGCCGCTGCTGCCCTTGATCGAATGCGCGGTCGCGCGTGCCGTTTCGGCGTCGTCCTCATGGATTGCGTGTTCAAGCTGGTCGAGGTAGAGCGGCATGTCTTCCAGAAAAGGTGCGACCGCCTTGGGCAGTGCGGCACCAAGAATCTGACGCAAGTTTTCAAAGGTGTCTCGATCCAGCGGCCCGCCCTCATCGTCGGGCAGTATCCGTTCGCACGGCCGCACGTGGTCCGCGTGCGTGACGCCCGGCAACCAGCGCTCCAGTTTGCGGCGCAGCTCGTCGACCGTCACCGGCTTGGCGAGGTAGTCGTCCATCCCCGAGGCGAGGCATTTCGCGGCATCGCCATGCTGGGTGTTGGCGGTCATCGCGATGATCGGCGTGCGGCGGCCCGACAATTGCTCGAAGTGGCGGATGTGTGCGGTGGCTTCGTAACCATCCATTTCGGGCATGCTGCAATCCATCAGGATCAGGTCGAAGCGGACAGTGCGGGCCGCCTCCACCGCTTCGCTGCCATTGCCGGCAAATTCCGAATGGCATCCGATCATGGTCAGGATGCCGGCCGCGACCATCTGATTGGTGCGATTGTCTTCCGCCACCAGCACCCGGTATTCCTTGGCTGGCGCCGCAA
>DHXL01000280.1:0-2231 GCA_002415335.1 Oxalobacteraceae bacterium UBA5157 | reverse complement strand
CCAGTCAACAGGCGGCGCACGGTATCCTGTAGCGGAGCCAGCCGCAGCGGTTTGCCGAGGTAACCGTCGGCACCGAGCACGTTGCTGCCCCGCGGAGCGCCGTAGCGATCGAGTACCAGCAGCCGTACCGCGCCAATCGCTGCATCGGAACGAATGCGGCCGGCAAGGTCGGCGCCGTTGCCGTCTGTGGCGGCGCTGTCCATGATCAATAGCTGGTACGCCTGCTGCTGTTGCGTCGCGCGTGACAGTTCGGCCAGCGCCTCGCTGCCGGTGCGCACCGCGCGGCAGAATATGCCTTGCCGAGTCAACGCCTGCTCCAGGAATCTGCGGACGACATCGCTGCTGTCGATCGCCAGCAAACGTGCTCCCTTCAGCAGCGGGTCGATCGGCTGCGCGACCGGCGAGGGCACTGCGCCACATTGGATCGTGAACCAGAATGTGCTGCCGCAGCCGGGCACACTGGCGACGCCGATCTGGCCGCCCATGGCTTCCACCAATTGACGGCAAATGGCGAGGCCCAGTCCGGTGCCGCCGTATTTGCGCGTGCTCGAGCGATCCGCTTGCGAAAAAGAGTCGAACGCATGGCCGAGTGTCTCGGGTCCCATGCCGATGCCGCTGTCGCTGACTTCGAAGTGCAGCGATATCGTATCTCCGGCGCGCTGGTCGCTGCGGATCCGCACCGCGACCTCGCCGTGCTCGGTGAATTTCACCGCATTGCCGACCAGGTTGATCAGGACCTGTCGCAAGCGCAGCGCGTCGCCGCGGATCTGCTCGGGCACGTCGTCGCCTTGCAGGTAGCCGAGGTCCAGGCCTTTATGCTGGGCTTGGGGCGCCAGTAGTTCCAGCACTTCCTCGACCGCGTGACGTAGCGAGAAATCGGTCTCCTCAAGTGTCAGCTTGCCGGCTTCCATCTTGGAAAAATCGAGCACGTCGTTGATCAGCTCAATGAGCGAGTGCGACGAGTTCCATGCCACGTCGACGCATTCCCGCTGGCGCTTGGTCAGCCGCATTTCCTTTAGCAGGTCGAGCATGCCGACCACGCCGTTCAGAGGCGTGCGGATTTCGTGGCTGACGGTGGCCGCAAATTGGGTCTTGAGCAATGCGGTATGCACCGCGTCGTCGCGCGACTTGATCAGTTCCGCTTCGCGCTCTTCCAGTACCGCCATCATCTTGTTGAAAGCTTGCGCCATCTCGATGATGTCGCGCGGGCCGGCCGGCGTGGCGCGCATGCCGGACTCGCCGCATTCAGCGCGACGCATCAAGCCGGACAGCGCGTGCAGCGGCCGGATCATGCGGCGCGCAAGAAAACGCAGCAGCAGCAACAGTATGGCCGCAATCGAAAACGTGATCGCCAGGTTGCCGAGCAGCAGGTAGGCCACCATGTTTTCCATGGTGCGCTTGCCAAGCATGACCCGCACGGTGCCCAGCACTTGCGGCGGGTGCCTGGTCGCATCGAATGGCGATTGGTCCGCCTGGCCGATGGTCACCGGCGCAGCGAAGATCCACTCGTCGTCAGTCTCGCTCTCGAGCATCGCATGATCCACCGGTGCATGCGCATCACTTGGAAGCTTGGCCCCTGATTTCGTTTGCGTCAGCAAGACATGTTGTGACGCGTCAAAGATATCGACCTGCGACACGTCCGGAAACGAGAGCGTCGCGGCGACCGCATCGCGCGCATTTTCCTGGGCGCGGTAGAGCAGGGCCAGCGCACTCTGGCGCGCCAGGTTGGCGGTCACCAGCCGGCCTTCTTCAAGCAGGTAGCGGCGCACGCGGCGTCGTGCCTCCAAGGCATTCATCAGCGATGACAGGAGCGCCATGCACAGGATGGCGCCGGTGACGGTTGCCATCAGTTGGCGCTTGAAGCCGGTCCGACCCAGATGTCGGCTCAGCATCGTGCGGGACAGACGACTGACGTGGCCGATTGGACGTCTATCGGAGATGCGGGGCGTGGTTCAGGCATGGAGTCGCTCGGCAAAGGTTCATCAGGGTTTCGGAAAAACGGAATCGAAGGCGCGTTGCTGCTGCCGGGTGAGTTTCAGGCCCAGGTGCCCTGCCGTGCGCAGGTTGACCGCACTGCGGATGGCGCGCAGCGGCCGCACGCCCTCGGGTAACTCGCCGGCCAATGCGCGCAGCGCCGAATCGGCGAGGTCATGGCCGAGCGCCAGATTATTCGGGTACAGCGCGAACAGCACGCCTTTCTTGACGTGCAGATAGCTGCTGGAAAAAATCGT
>DHXL01000107.1:1343-8674 GCA_002415335.1 Oxalobacteraceae bacterium UBA5157 | reverse complement strand
GTCGTGTTGTTCACGCTGGCGTTTGCCAGCACGATGCGCCATGCCGCGGCGGCCGATCCTTCCAAAGTCTTGCACGTGTTCATTACCAGCGGCGAATCGACACTCGATCCGGCTGCCGCGTCCGGAACCAATACGCTGAGCATCATCGAGAATATTTTCGACTCGCTGCTGCGCTATGACTATCTGGCCCGGCCCGTGAAGCTGCAGGCCAACACAACGACCGGAATGCCGGTAGTGAGCGACGGCGACACGACCTACACGTTTCATATCCGGCCGGGTATTTACTTCACACCGGATCCGGCGTTTGCGGGCAAGCGGCGCGAACTCACGGCGCAAGATTATGTGTATAGCTTCAAGCGAATCTACGACCCGGCACTGAAGTCGCCCTGGCTGTTCCTGTTTGACGGTAAACTGGTCGGCGACGAAGTCTACACGCAGGCGCCGGCACAGGCAGTCTTCGCATACGATCGGCCGCTTGCGGGTTTGCAAGCAACGGATCGCTACACGCTGCGCATCCGCCTCAAACAGGCGGATCCTCAGTTTTTGTTCAAGATGGCAATGCCGGCGACCGGCGCCGTAGCGCGCGAGGTAATCGATGCCTACGCCGCGCAAGCTGGAGCTCATCCGGTCGGCACCGGACCATTTCTGATGCAGCAATGGCGCCGCAGCAGCAAGATGATACTTACGGCAAACCCGGGCTTTCGGCAAACCATTTTCCATGCGGAGAGCGGCCTGGACTTGGACGACAGGCCGATCGCGGCCGCGCTCGAAGGCAAGCGTCTGCCGCTGATTGGCGGCGTCGAAGTCACGGTGGTGGAGGAGGAGCAGGCCCGCGTCCTGGGATTCTTGGGCCGCGAGTTCGATTACATCGAACAGCTGCCGCCGAGCTTGGCCGACATGGTATTGAGCAACGGCAAACTTAAGCGCGCGCTAGCGCGGCAGGGCATTCGACTCGCGTTATTTTCGCCGCTGCAAACTTATTACATGTGGATGAACATGGAAGATCCGGTCATCGGCGGTTATGGCCGGCAGCGGATCGCACTGCGGCGCGCAATCAGCTTGAGTTACAACCGGACCGAAGACATCGCGATCTCCGAGCGCGGCTTGGCATTGCCCGCGCAATCGCCACTGCCGCCCAATGTGCTTGGTTACGACGCGACGTACCGGAGTGACGCGCAATACGATATCGGCCTGGCGCGCGCGTTGCTGGATCGCTTTGGTTACACCGATCGTGACGGCGATGGCTATCGCGAAGCGCCCGATGGCAAACCGTTGACGCTGGTGATGCATACGATCGCTTCGGGCGCCGGCAGGTTGCGTGATGAGCTGTGGCGGCGCAGTCTGGATGCGGTCGGGATCCGCATCAACTTCAAGAGCGACAACTATTCGGAAGTGGTGAAGGCGGCCCGGCTCGGCAAGGTGCAGATGTTCGAGACCAACTGGATTGCGGACTATCCGGACGGCGATAATTTTTTCCAGTTGCTGTATGGTCCCAACACGGGCCGGACCAACTATGCGCGGTTCAACTTGCCTGCTTTTAACCGCTTGTACGAGCAGTCCCGTGCATTGGGCGATTCGCCGCAGCGCAATCGCTTGTATCGCCAGATGGCGCAGGCGGCGTCGGCCTATACGCCGTGGGTATTGCGTATTCATCCACTATCGGCGGACCTGCGCTACCCGTGGGTGAAAAACTATAAACGCCACCCGGTCGAAAATACCGCGTGGCGTTATCTCGATATCGATGTCGCGCAGCGCCAGGCCGCGCATTAAGACCGTGTAACAAGATTCGCAAGTCTGGTTTATTTCCGTTTCTTGGCCTTGTCGAACACCGGGCCCCATAGAGGATGGCCTTTTTCTCCCTGGGCCAAGTCAAAGGACGGATCCAATTTGAGCGCTTTGTCAAACTGCCGTTTGCATAAGATACGGCGTCCCGTGACGCAGTAACTGAAGGCCATGTATTTCAGCGCGGTGGTCTTGGTCGCCTTGTCGCCGCTCCAGATTTCATGAGCACTTGCAAGCCGTTTGATTGCTCCGTTGTAATCGCCCGCGTCATATAACGCAATGCCGTCGCTCAACGGATCGTGCTTGATGCTCGCAGCCGTAGCTGCCGCGGCGCGGGGACGGGCGTCGATCGGCGGTTTCGCGGCCGCCTTTGCGGTAGTCGTGGCTGGCGCCGCTGTGGTGCGGTCGGAGTTCGCCTCTCCTCTTATTTTCGATAGCAGTGAGCAGCCTGTCAGCAGGCTCAGTGCCGTGCAGAGGCAGGCGAGCCGGGCACGGGTCAAGGATGTCGTCATCGTGTGGTGTTGCCCTTGTCAGTCGATGAAAAATCATGCGCGATGTTGCCGATTTTCTTCTTGCTGACGGTGAGCTCGAATGAGTAATCAGCGAAGTTCGGATTGATGATCGTGACCTGGTGTCTGCCTTCCGGCAAGCGAAGATGCTTCAGTGGCGGACTGACCCCTTTGGCCTTGCCGTCGACCACAATCGAGCCCCATGGCTTGATCATGATTCGCACCGCTCCGGTCGACTGTCCGGCGCTGGGGCCGGTCGGATCGACGATTGGCGGCGATGTTGTCGCTGCCGAGGAAAGGGTGACTGCGGCCGGTGCCGCAAGCTTGTCCGGCACCGTGGCGGGGGCGGCTGAATCGGCTCCGTCGCCTGGCGTGCGGGCAATTGTAGCGGACGGTGCAATCTCGGCGAGTGGCGCCAGCTTTGCGCCCGGTATCCGTGCAGGCGCGCCATTGAAGAGATGATATCCGCTATAAAGCGCGATCACGGCCAAGCCCGAAATGATCAAGATCCACGAACGGCGGGCCGATGCGCGGACGCGAGCCAGCGGCATCGTGGTGCCGTCCGGATTGGGATCCGGGCTCACCGCACGCGTTCTTCTCTTCGTCTTTCCGTTTCTCTCGGCAACTCTCGGGGCAATCGGAAGCGGTGCGACAAGCGCTGGCAATGATTCCACGTGCAGGTTCGAAGTCGGCGTCTCAAAATCCAACAGCGCGCGGAATTCCGCGATGGATTGCGGCCGATCCTGCGGCTTGACTGCCAGGCCCTTGTCGATTGCCGCCAAAAATGCCAGGCTGTAGCCGCTATTCGCTTCGCCGATCAACATTTCAATCGGATCCTTGATCATGCGCCCGACCGAGGTCGGCGGCGGCTTCTTCAGGATGGCGAAATAGACGACCGCCGACAAGGCGTAAATGTCGGTCCACGGACCTTGTGTCATCGAGATATCGTCCGCGTACTGTTCGACCGGCGCATAGCCGGGCTTCAGGATCACGGTCAATGCATGTGTCATGTCGCCGATGATCTGGCGCGCCGCGCCGAAATCGAGCAGCACGGCGTCGCCGTTCTTCTGGATCATGATGTTGTCGGGCGAGATATCGCGATGCAGAATTTGAATTCTGTAGAGCGTTTCCAGCGCTTCCAGCATCGGCTTCAGCATGGCCTTCAACCACGCCTCGTTGATCAGTTCCGGCTGGTCCCTGACCACTTCCTTCAACGTCTCGCCTTCGTAGTAGCGCATCGCCATGTAGCCGGTCTTGTTCTCTTCCCAGAACCGATAGACCTTGACCAGCGCCGGATGATCAAAGCGGGCCAGTAGTCGCGCTTCATTGATGAAACTCTTCAAGCCCGTGTCGAACGTCTCCTGATGGCGACCGGAGCGCACCACGACGCTCTGGTCGCGGCCGCGCCCCGCCAGCGCGCCTGGCATGTACTCCTTGATCGCGACGGTACGCCGCAGCGAGTGGTCGAAAGCCAGATAGACAATGCCGAAGCCGCCTTCGCCGACGATGCCGGTAATCTCGAAATCGGCCAGCCGCGTCCCGACCGCCAGGCAATTGTCGGAAGCCTGCCTGATCGGACTTGCCGATGCGCTGTCATTGGGATATTGCGCGTTCACCGTTGATTCTGCATTTTTCATGTCGGTCACCGTCCGAAATTGGCGATGGCTGCGAGCTGCGGGTTTGCAGCGTCGGCTAGGCTCAGTACGATCGTAAACGCCGTGCAGTTGTCGCGCGACTTGGGGGCGGGGACAGTCGTCAGCCCGGATGTTTTGTCCATGACATCAATCGCATCACACATGTGGTTCAGCCATTCTTCGGCGCTGTGCGACGCCGCCAGCGCTTCTTCCATCTGTTTGTCCGTCAGGCATTCCCACAGGCCGTCGCTGCAAACCAGGAACGCGTCGCCAACCTGAATATCGACCATTTCTTGCGTGACTTCCGGTGCCATGCCGCCTTCCTGGCCGATCGCCGCATACAGCGCATTGCGTTGCGGATGCGTGCGCATTTCGTCGGCCGTGCAGTAGCCGGCATCAGCGAACTGCTGCACCAGGCTGTGATCCCTGGTGACGCTTTGAACCTTGTTGCCGCGAAACAGATAAATCCTGGTATCGCCGAGATGCGCCCATAGCGCACATCGGTTGTTTTGATCGATCAACAAAGCTGCGACGGTCGTACTCATGTTTTGCAGCTGCGTGTCTTCCTTCCTGCGCTGCGCGACTTGCGCAATCGCGTAATCGAGATAAGAGCGCAGCGCGCGCGGGGTGAAGGAAGATTCTTGCCGGAATCGCTCCAGTATAGACCGCACGACGATTTCTGCCGCAATGGCTCCGCCTTCCTGGCCGCCGACACCGTCCGACACGACAAAGCAGGCCAGTCCGTCTTGTTCCGCATGGCCGAGTACATCCTGGTTGGAGCGCCGGTCGCCGACCATCGTGAACTGGGCGAAACGCACCGCCATGGGACCGGCTTCAGGCACCGTTTCAGGCATTCAACGCTCCATTTTTGACGCGCTCGATCTCCGCTTCGTAGCTTGCAAGGAAGGTCTTGCCGAACAAAGTCTGAAAATCATCGCGCGTCTCAAGCTGGATATTACGGAATAGTCTGGTGTATCGATCCCACATGCCCGCTTTGCGCCGCGCCGGCACTACCGCATCAAGGAATGAACGATCCCTGGTTTCATGGTCGAAATTATCCGGATCCAAACGTGCCAGCACTTCGGCCAGCGCGGCCCGCGTACCGGCAACGATGCCGAGTTGATGCGCGCGCAAGTCCTCGTAGGCGTCCTCCATCGCTTCCAGCGGCCCCATGAATCCGGGCATTTTCTTGCGCAGCATCTGCGTCAGGATGGTTTGGCAATCGGGGAAGAACTTGAGCGGATTGTTGTTACGAACCACGACCATCGTCACCTCGGCATGCGCCTCGCGCTTGACCAGCGCGCGCAAGGTATTCAGGTCGACCGTTCCCTGGATCGCGGTCGCCAACAGCTTGCCGATCATGTCCATCAACTCCGGCGTCAGGCCTGACGAAATACTGATCCCTGGAATGCCGGCGCCGTTCAGGAATGCTTGCAACAAGACCTGGGTGTCGACTGCCGGTACGGCCGCCTGATCCACCGGCGTGATCGCAGGCGCATCGTGTGCCCCGGGACTCTGCGTCAGACGGTCCGCCGAAATTTCTTGCTGGGCCTGCGGCGTGGATTCGACCGGTGCCGCGGTCTCGAGACCGTTGACCTGCGGCGCGCAGTTGCGCTGCTGTGTGCCCTTGTCGATCGCAATGTGGCTGATCTCAAGGGTACGCACCGGCTGCTCTTCGGGTTCCATCTGCTGCGATTCTGCGCACAGAAGATAAAGACCAATCTGGATCTTATCGCCTACTTGCAAATCGTATTCGCGCCCGAAGTCGATTTCATGCCCGTTGACGAGTATCGGATTGGCTTGGCTTAGATTGGAAATGGCATGGCGTGTGCCATCACTCTTGATGGATGCCTGCCGGCGGGACACATGGTGCTTCGGGTCGGGCAGCACAAAATAATTATCATCTCCGCGCCCCAGGGTCCCGCCGTCCCGGCCGAACACGGCCGACAGAGGCGTGATCGACGTTTGATCGTTATAGGAGACGACGGTAATTTTTATCATTAGACAGTGCTCCGCAGTGAACCTGCCTGCTAGGCGGCAGGAGTGTTCCCTGCATCATGCCAGATCGTTCGTCATTTTGAGAGGATTCGACATTTCTTCATCGAAAATTATTGAATAATCGCCGCGTGCGCCACCGGGCCGCAATGCCTGCGCGGCGGTGTTGCGTATTTCCTAATTGATCGATTAATAAGCATGCCGATCACGGAGAAACGGTCCGCGTGACGCCGGCGTGCGGGAAGGCAATATGTCGTCCAGAGTGCCCTTGGCCGCTGTAAGCGGCGCGCGAGCGCGCCGCATTTCAGTGTCTCGCGTTTCCGATGCTCTTGGAATTGATCACCGCTTCCGTGACGGCGCGCGGCGCCTCTGCGTAATGCTTGAATTCCATCGTGTAGGTAGCACGACCCTGGGTTAGCGAACGTAACGTGGTCGAGTAGCCGAACATTTCTGCCAGCGGTACTTCCGCGTGAACCGCCTTGCCGCTTCCGCCGGGGATATCTTCCATGCCCTGAATCATGCCGCGTCGCGACGACAGGTCGCCCATCACGTCGCCCATTTTCTCTTCCGGGGTCTCAACTTCGACTGCCATCATCGGCTCCAGCAGCACCGGATTAGCCTTGCGGCAGCCGTCCTTGAAGGCCATCGACGCCGCCATTCGATACGCGTTTTCGTTTGAATCGACATCATGGTAAGAGCCGAAGAACAAGGTTACCTTGACGTCCACCACCGGGTAGCCGGCCATCACGCCGGACTGCAGGGTTTCCAGAATGCCTTTTTCGACGGCGGGAATGAATTCACGCGGCACGGTGCCGCCCTTGATCGCGTCGACGAATTCGAAGCCCTTGCCGGGCGGCTGCGGCTCTATCTTGAGCACCACGTGGCCGTACTGGCCACGGCCACCGGATTGCTTGATGAACTTGCCCTCGCTCGACTCGCAGACTTTGCGAATCGTTTCCCGAAACGCCACTTGCGGCTTGCCGACCGTGGCCTCGACGTTGAATTCGCGCCGCATCCGCTCGACCAGCACTTCCAGGTGCAGTTCGCCCATGCCGGAGATGATGGTCTGGCCCGACTCGTCATCGGTGCGCACGCGGAACGATGGATCTTCTTGCGCCAGGCGGCTCAAGGCGATGCCCATCTTTTCCTGGTCGGCCTTGGTCTTGGGTTCGACCGCCTGTGAAATGACCGGCTCCGGAAATACCATGCGTTCCAGCGTGATGATCGCATTCGGATCGCACAGCGTGTCGCCGGTGGTGGCGTCTTTCAGGCCAACCGCCGCCGCGATGTCGCCGGCATACACTTCGCTGATTTCGGTGCGATGGTTGGCATGCATTTGCAGCAGGCGGCCGATGCGTTCCTTCTTGTCCTTGATTGGGTTGTAGACGGTATCGCCGGAGATCATCGCGCC
>DHXL01000107.1:0-1158 GCA_002415335.1 Oxalobacteraceae bacterium UBA5157 | reverse complement strand
AATTTTTCGTCGTCGGCAGCGCGCCGCTCAGTAATTTCGTCGTGCTCGTCATGGCCTTGGACCGGCGGGATATCGGTCGGTGCCGGCAGGAAATCGATCACCGCATCGAGCAAGGCTTGCACGCCGCGGTTCTTGAATGCGCTGCCGCACAGCATCGGCACAATTTCACCGGCAATCGTGCGCTGGCGCAGCGCGGCCTTGATTTCGGCCTCGGTCAGCGTCACACCATCCAGGTATTTTTGCAGCAGTTCTTCGCTGGCTTCCGACGCGGCTTCGATCATGCGGCCGTGCCATTCCTTGGCCATCTCTTGCAGCGCGGCCGGAATCTCAATGTATTCGAACTTGACGCCTTGCGAGGCATCGTCCCACATGATCGCCTTCATCTTGATCAAGTCGACCACGCCGTGAAAATTGTCTTCTGCCCCGACCGGGATTTGCACCGGGATCGGATTGCCTTTCAGGCGTTCGCGGATTTGCTGATGCACGCGCAAGAAGTCGGCGCCGACGCGATCCATCTTGTTGACGAAGGCCAGTCGCGGCACCCTGTACTTATTGGCTTGCCGCCACACGGTTTCCGACTGCGGCTGCACGCCGCCTACCGCGTCGTACACCATGCAGGCGCCGTCCAGCACGCGCATCGAGCGCTCGACCTCGATCGTGAAATCGACGTGGCCCGGGGTGTCGATCAGGTTCAGGTTGTAGACCGTGCCGTCCTTTGCTTTGTAGGACAGCGCGGCGGTCTGCGCCTTGATGGTGATGCCACGTTCGCGCTCCAGATCCATCGAGTCGAGCACCTGTTCTTCCATTTCACGGTCGGACAAGCCGCCGCAAAGCTGGATGATGCGATCAGCCAATGTGGACTTGCCGTGGTCAATATGAGCGATGATGGAAAAGTTACGGATATGCTGCATAGAGTCCAAAATAAAAATCCCGCCTGAACCGGCGCTTTCGTAAAGCGCCCGGTTGTTCAAAAGGACGGATTCTAGCCGATTTAGGCGGGGCACGCAGGGCCGAGATTACTTCTCGTCCAGCTTGATAGCGATATAGGTGGCGTTATCGCCCCTCCGAACCAGCAACGCGACATTGCGTCCCTTGGGAACCAGTTTGAGCAATTCGTTTAACTGCGCCAACGAATGAATTTGCACATTGCCGATAGCC
>DHXL01000386.1:2400-4845 GCA_002415335.1 Oxalobacteraceae bacterium UBA5157 | reverse complement strand
ACAGACGAATTTTTCGTGACCGGCGTGACGACAACGACGACCAATAACACGATCGGAAGCACCATCAGCCCGACCGTAACGCTTCAACCTTTCTTCTCGGGCGTTGCCCTGGACGTGACACCGCAGATCGATGACGCGGGCAACATCATCCTGCATATTCATCCATCGGTCAGCAATGTGACCACGGTTGACAAGAATCTCAATTTTGGAACCGGCGGAACCTTCAGCCTGCCGCTCGCCTCCAGCACGATTTCCGAAACCGATAGCGTCGTTCGCGGCCAGGATGGCCGCATCGTGGCAATCGGCGGCTTGATGCGCCAGGCCACGACGACGGATCGTTCGCAAGTACCGGGCGCCGGCAGCGTGCCGGTTCTCGGCGCACTCTTCCGCAACACGAACGACATCACCCAAAAACGCGAACTCGTTATCCTGCTCAAGCCGACGGTAGTGCAGGGCGATGCCACCTGGGGCAAGGACATACTGGAAAGCGAACACCGTATCCAGTCACTGGACCCGCACCGGATCGCGGAATAAGACGCGGGATGTACAAGACCCATTTCGGTCTGCGTGAACTGCCGTTCGGCATCACGCCGGATACGAGTTTTTTTTTCGCATGTTCGAATTCGCAGGAAGCGCTGAACACGCTGCTGGTCGCCGCAAAAAATGGTGAAGGCTTCATCAAGATCACAGGTGAGGTCGGCACCGGAAAAACCCTGCTGTGCCGCAAATTCATGGCGATGCTGGACGATACTTTCGTCACCGCGTATATCCCGAATCCGTTTCTCGAGCCGCGCACGCTGATGCTGGCACTGGCCGACGAGCTTGAGATCGCGCTGGACAAGGATGTGGACCAGCACCAGCTTCTGAAGTCGATCAACCATCGCTTGCTGGTGCTGGCGCGCGACGGCAAACGCGTATTGGTCTGCCTGGATGAGGCGCAGGCGATTCCATTGGAAAGCCTGGAAGCCTTGCGTTTGCTGACCAATCTGGAAACGGAAAAGCGCAAGCTGCTGCAAATCGTCTTATTCGGCCAGCCTGAACTAAACCGCAAACTGCAGCTGGACGCGATACGCCAGCTGAACCAACGTATCACGTTTCATTATCACCTCGGCCCCCTCTCCAAAGATGATCTCGAGTTCTACCTTGCGCACCGTCTTAGTGTGGCCGGCTTTACCGGCCGCCGTTTATTCAGCCGGACCGCCGTGAAGACGCTAAAAGCCGCCAGCGGCGGGATTCCTCGGCTGGTGAACATTCTCGCGCATAAATCGCTGATGCTGACTTTCGGCGAAGGAAAACGCCAAGTGACCGCTCGTCACGTGAGGGCCGCGGCCAAGGACACAGGCGCTGCACGAAGGACGGGATGGCGCTGGTGGTGGCTCGCGGGCTTGACGGTGGCGGCGGCAGGCATCGGCGCGGGCTGGGTACATTTCATATGAGTCTGATCAATAGAATGCTGCAGGATCTGGAGCAGCGCCGTGTTGACGTGACAGCAGGTGCAGCGATGCATGACCAGGTGCGAGCGGTCGCGCCTGAACCCGGACGGATCCACGCGGCATGGTGGCTGGTTCTGCTGCTTGCGGTATCGCTGCTGGCGATGGCGGGATGGCTCTGGCTGCGCCCCGTGCCGGTCGCACCTCGGGCGACTGCAGACCCGGTCAAGTTGACGCTGAAACTGGCGTCCGGCTTGCGCCTCGTGCCTCCGCCCGCGCAGGAGAGTTCGTCGACAGACGCGCGCAGCACGGACCCGGTACCAGTCCCGGCCGCCGAGCTGAAAACCGAGGTGCGCAGCGATCCGCACAGTGAGCAACGCATTGATCGAATTGCGGCCAGGACCGTTGCGGCGCCGGAGCATGTCACCGTGTCGCCGCCAAGCGTGCCGGCAGCGCTGCCAATCGCACCTCGCGCCAGCACGCTTGATTCCACGGTACCGGCCAACCTCAACAAGCAGGTCAGGGAATTGACGCCGAAACAACGCGCTGAAAATGAATACCGTAGAGCGACGTCACTGATACAGCAGGGGAAGAATCCGGAAGCGGTTGCGGAACTGGAGCAGGCGTTGCAGACTGATCCGTTACATACGGCGGCGCGCCAGACCTTGGTAGGATTGCTGCTGGAGGACAAGCGCCAGGACGAGGCGATCCGCAAACTTCAGGAAGGGTTGAACCTCGATGCCGCTCAGCCTGGCCTGGCGATGATCCTGGCGCGCCTGCAAGTGGAAAAGGGCGAACTTCGGCCCGCGCTGGATACCTTGCAGCGCAGCTTGCCGTTCGCCGCAAACCACGCCGACTATCAGGCTTTCCTGGCAGCGCTGCTGCAGCGTGACAAGCGGCACAAGGACGCTATCGATCACTATATTATTGCATTGCGCGACGCACCGCAAAACGGAGCACAGACCGGGCTCTGGTGGATGGGGCTAGGAATTTCCCTGCAAGCCGAGAACCGGGT
>DHXL01000386.1:0-2230 GCA_002415335.1 Oxalobacteraceae bacterium UBA5157 | reverse complement strand
TGCAGCGTTGATCGTGGAGCGGCTTCGTAATTGCGCCAGAAGTATTTCACATTTGAATCGACATTTTCAGGAGATGACATGCTTAAACTATGCGGCTTCGCGGCCAGTAACTACTACAACAAGATCAAACTGGCTTTGCTGGAAAAAGATATCGCGTTTGAAGAAGTGCTGGCCTGGGCCGATCGTTCGTCCGCACTGCTGGAAAAATCTCCACTCGGAAAAATTCCTTACATGGAAACCAGCCAGGGCGTGATGTGCGAGTCGGCCGTGATGCTCGAGTACATCGAGTCTACTTATCCGCAGAAGCCGCTCTTGCCGGCAGATCCGTTTGCCGCCGCGAAGGTGCGCGAACTCATCGTATTCATGGAACTGCACCTTGAGCTGGTCGCGCGCGAAATCTATTCGCAAGCGTTCTTTGGCGGAACGGTATCGGAAGAGACGAAGGTGCGCACCGAAAAGCTGTTGAAACGCGGCGCCAAGGCGTTCGGCAAACTAGCGAAGTTTGGCCCTTATATTGCCGGCAACGAGTTCACGCTGGCCGACTGCGTCGCAGCCGTTCATTTACCGATCGTTTCACTGGCCACCAAGGCCATCTATGGTGTCGATGTGCTGGCCGAGCTGCCGGTGCGCGACTATATGAAGCTGATGAATGAGCGCGCGACGCTGCAGAAGGTGAGCGCCGATCGCAAGGCCAACACCGAATTGATGAGGTCGCGTCCAAAGTAACCTGATCTTGCTGGAGGGGCGATTGACCGAAAAAGCGGTTACAGACTGGCCGCTTCTCCCCAGAGTTGCTGCATGCTGAAGCGCTGCGTTGCCTGATCGTGCAGCATCGACTCGCGGATCGCCCATTGTTCCTTGGTATTGTCGCGCTGGATCGGGAATGACAGCGGTGCCCCGTGCGGTCCGATCAGCGCGTGTACGGTCGGTGGCAGAGCGGCTGAGCCGCGGCGTGTCACAATTCCGATTTCCCCATTTTGCAAACGCACGCAGCTGCCTGGCGGGTAGGTGCCGATCTCACGGATGAAATAGGCGGCGAGCATCGGATCGCTGGGCTTGCCGTCAGCCAGGAAAACGGTGCGCAGCGCCGCATTCGGCACGAGCGTTTTGTGATATTTGCGGTTCGAAACGCAGGCGCAATAACGGTCCGCAAACGTCAGTATCCTGGCATTTTGCGGAATCTCGCCGACCGCGCGACCAAGTGGATACCCGCTGCCGTCTGGGTTTTCGTGGTGCAGCAATACGTAGGAGAGCCACCTGGGATCGGTTATTCCCGCTCGCGTCAGCAGCGCCACACTCTCCCGCGGATGGCCCTGGATGATCTCTCTTTCCGTTTCCAGCAGCGCATCGGTCTTGTCTTCAAGGTGGTCCTGCAGACGCAGCATGCCGAGATTCATCGTGAATGCCGCGGCAACGATGAGGGACGTGTCATCGGCGGCTTTCTTCATCGCTTTTGCTACCAGCAGGCACAGCACCGCGGTGTCGATGCCATGTCGTGCGGCATAGCCGCCTTTCGCCTGATTGAGCAGGATACTGGCGAGGGCGATGTCCGGATCGAGATTGGTGGCCTGAATCAGCAGGTTGCCGATTTCCAGAAACTTGGCGTGCGCGTCGGACTCGTTCTGGAGGCCGTAGAGCAGCTTCTCCAGCCGTTTGTTGGCGGTGTTGATCAGTTGCAGAACCGAGGGCGTTTCGTGCTCGACGGCGGTTTCATGGCCGCCCGAATAGAAGTGGCGTGCTTCAACGTACAGGCCGCGGGCCACCAGCTCTTCAACTTGCCGTTCATTGACGACAATCAGGCCTTTGCGCAGCAGCAATTGCTGTCCTTCACCGTAGACATCCCATTGGAGAGGTTCGCCAATGACGATGTCTGCCATGCCGATGCGCCGTTGATCCATGAGGCCGCCTTTATCTCACCGCGTCGCGGTTGTCAAAATGCACTACCGGCAGTATAGGCCGGTTCTTAGACAGTTGCCAAGCGCTCCAGGGCGGCGCGCAAGGTGTCGTCTTTCTTGGCAAAACAAAAACGTACGATACCCGATTCGCTGGGTTGGTCGTAGAAGGCGGAAACCGGAATGGCGGCGACGCCGATTTCAGCGGTCAACCATTTTGCGAAATCCGCGTCCCCCATGTTCGATATTGCGGCGTAATCGACACACTGAAAATATGTGCCGTCGGATGGCAGCAGCCTGAAGCGCGTTTGTTTCAAGCCGTCGCGAAACAGATCGCG
>DHXL01000126.1:8289-11355 GCA_002415335.1 Oxalobacteraceae bacterium UBA5157 | reverse complement strand
TTGCGCCGTGCCGTCGCCGCCGCCGTTCGATGGTCGTAAGCTACGCAGCGATGAGATACGTTCCATCCCTTCGCGGATTGCTCGCAAATCGCATAGCGCGCGTGCGGGCTGCCGTTTTCGATAACGTGGAAAAACGGATGATCGTCGTCATAGGCCTGCAAGCCGACACTGCCGGGATTGACTACCAGGCGGCCGCCGGAAATCGCGTAAGTGCGCGGCTTGTGCGAGTGGCCGCAAATGATCAGGCCATGCGTGACGCCGCTCGCGTGCTGTTCCACTTGAGTGGCATTGGCCAGCCGAGCGCCGTTGCTATCGACCTGCTCCAGGAAATAAATCAAATCGTTGGCCGGTGTGCCGTGGCACATGAAGACATCATCCGACAGCGCCAGCGTCGCCGGCAAGGCGCGCAACCAATCGCGCTGGCCTTCGCTGGTATGGTCGCAGGCAAATTGATCGGCGGACGGTTCGCCGCGCTGTTGTTCGCACGCCATCAACTGACGCTCGTGATTGCCCCGTATCGTCGGTAAATGCAGCGGCATCAAAAAGTCCGCGGTAGCGGCCGGTTCCAGCGGCCCGGACAGGATGTCGCCGGCATTGACGATGAGGTCGACGCCATGCTTTTTGGCGTCCGAATAGGCGGCTTCGAGCGCCCAGATATTGCCGTGAATATCGGACAGGATTGCGATTCGCATGGCGCCTCTCATACGGTGGGGTGATAAATCGTTGGAAAATATCGCTCCATGTAACTGTCAGGTTTGTGCAACCCTGTCCATCCGAATTTCTCATACAGACCATTGGCAGTGGTCGAGACGAGCGTGAAGCGCCGCAAGCCTTGCAAGTCCGGATGCGCAAGGATCGCCTCGACCAACATGCGCGAGATGCCGCGCCCGCGATGCGTCCCGATCGTGAAGACGTCGGACAGATAGCCATAAGTGGCCGAATCGGTCACGACCCGGGCGAAGCCCACTTGCTTGTCGTTTTCGTAGGCGCCGAGGCAGAGCGAATTACGGATGGCTTTTTCGACCGTTACCCGCGAAATGCCGACGGCCCAAGTCGATTCTTCGCTCAGGAAAAGATGAATGGACGCGATATCCAGCAGCGTCTTGTCGTCGGAAATGGTGATCGTCATGGCGGCATCCCCAATATCGATTCAATGTCCGAACTTGCTCAACAGGCCTGACAGCATCTCAATCATCTGATCGATTTCCGCGAGCGTCACATTCAGCGCCGGCATGAAGCGCAGCAAGTCTGGACGCGGCGAATTGAGCAGCAAGCCGACCGGCGCAAGGTCGCGCGCCGTTTCGACGATCTGCGGGCCAATGTCGCGGCCGAGCTTCAGTGCGCGCAGCAAGCCTTCGCCGCGCTCGCCTTGCAAGCCGTGCTGGTCGGACAGGTCGAGCAACGCTGCGCTGAGATACGCGGCCTTCTCTTTGACCGCCGGCAGGAAGTCCGGTTGCAGTAACTCGTTCAACACCGCGATGCCGACTGCGGTCATCAGCGGATTACCGTTATAGGTGCCGCCTTGATCGCCGGGCTCGAAGCATGCGATTTCTTCGCGACACAGCAAAGCCGCCAGCGGCACGCCGCCGCCGATACCTTTGCCGAGCGTCATGATGTCGGGTTCGATGCCCGACAATTGATAGGCGAACAGTTCGCCGGTGCGGCCGATGCCGGTCTGCACTTCATCGACGATCAGCAACAAGCCACGCTGCCTGGTCAGCGCGCGCAAGCCTTGCATGAATTCGCGGGTCGCGGGAATCACGCCGCCTTCGCCTTGCACCGGTTCCAGCATGATGGCCACGGTGTGTTCGGTGATCAGGCTTTCGACATGGGCCAGATCGTTCAGCTGCGCTTTCGGGAAGCCCGCTACTTGCGGCGCGAAGATGCTGTCCCAGCCCGGCTTGCCGCTGGCCGACATGGTGGCCAGCGTGCGGCCGTGGAAACTATGATCGAAGGTGATGATTTCGTAGCGGTTTGCGCCGGCCTCGTTCTTGAATTTCTTGCCCCACTTGCGCGCAAGCTTGATCGCGCCTTCGTTGGCTTCGGCGCCGCTGCTGGCAAAAAATACGCGATCGAAACAGGAATTTTTCGTCAGCAACGCAGCTAGTGCAATCGACGGTTCGTTATAAAACGCGGGCGACGGGTTGATCAGTTTTTTCGCCTGTGCGGCGAGCGCATCCTGGACGCATTGCGGCGTATGGCCGAGGCAGTTGACTGCCCAGCCCTGCAGGTAATCGAGATAGCGTTTGCCGCTATGGTCGGTCAGCCACATGCCATGCCCCTCGGTAAAAACCACGGGCGGGCGGTTGGTGATCTGCAACAGCGCATTGACTTCGTACTGACTAAATTCCATTTCGAATACTCCTGGACAAGGGATGGATAGAAAAGTTTAGATATTGCGGGAAAGCGTTAAGCGCAGCCGTACTCTGTCGCCAACAAATTAGACTCAAAAAAAAAGCCACAGGATTGGCCTGTGGCTTAGTGATCAGCAAACGCTTACACGCACGGCTTTCCTGGTTGGGGCAGCTGGCTGCGGCGTCGTAAGAGTTTTGTGCTCATGTTCATGGAATGAATATTATGATGTTTTGCGCAGTGCGTCAAAAACTTTTTTGATCAGGCGCTGGCAAGATCCGCTTCCGAGGTGAACGAATCCGCAAAGAACTCCTCCTCCGGCAATTTGCACTGCGCCACGAAATCACGCTTGGCCGCATCGACCATCACCGGCACGCCGCACGCATACACCTGGTGCTGCGACAGGTCGGGAAAATCTTCCATCACCGCGCGATGCACGAAGCCGGTACGGCCGCTCCAGCCGTCTTCCGGCAGCGCTTCCGACATGACCGGCACGTACGTGAAGTGGGGCAGGGTGCGCGCCCATTCTTCGCACAGTGCGTGCATGTACAGGTCCTTGGGCCGGCGTCCGCCCCAGTACAGCACCATCGGGCGTTCGGTCTTCTCATACGCGGCGTGTTCGATGATGGCCTTGATCGGCGCGAAGCCGGTGCCGGACGCCACGAATATGACCGGCTTGGCGGAGTCCTCGCGCAGGAAGAAGCTGCCTAGCGG
>DHXL01000126.1:0-8130 GCA_002415335.1 Oxalobacteraceae bacterium UBA5157 | reverse complement strand
GGCATGTGGCGGATATGCAGCGTGATGTGCTCATCCAGGTGCGGCGCATTGGCCATGCTGTAGCTGCGGCGCTTGCCGTCTTTCAGCAGGAATTCGATGTACTGGCCGGCGAAATACTGCAGCCGCTCGTTGGCCGGCAATTGCAGCGAAACGACGGTGACGTCGTCGGTGACGCGCTCGATCTTGGCCACGCGCGAAGGCAGCTTCTTGATCGGGAATTCGCCGGCGCCCAACACTTCGCGCGCCTCGATCACGAGGTCGCTGTGCGGCGTGGCGCAGCAGAACAGCGAACTGCCGCCTTCTTCCTCGGCCGCCGACAGCGCCTTCTCCTGGTGTTTGCCGTGGGTCACGCTGCCCGCCGCGATCTTGCCTTTGCAGGTGCCGCAGGCACCGTTCTTGCAGCCGTAGGGCAAGCCGACGCCGTTGCGAATCGCTGCGGCGAGCACGGTCTCGCCGTCTTCGCAGTTGAATTGCCGACCACTCGGCTGGACAGTTACTTGGAAAGTCATACAATCTCGATGATGAAAAACATTAAAAAAATCGGCAAGCCGCGTTTGCTGATCCTGGGTTGCGGCGACGTCGGACGGCGCCTGCTGCCATTGGTGTGCGACCGCTATCGCGTGTTCGCGGTAACCAGTCAGGCTGCGCACTGCGATGCGCTGCGTGCCGCCGGCGCAATCCCGATCATCGCTAATCTCGACGATCTTGCCAGCCTGACACGGCTTGTCGGCCTGGCGACGGCCATCGTGCATCTGGCGCCGCCGCAGTCGGAAGGCGAGCAAGACCGGCGCACCCGCAATTTGACCGCCATTCTACCTGACCGGGCCGCGCTCGTTTATGTGAGCACGACCGGCGTGTACGGCGACTGCGGCGGTGCGCTGGTCGATGAAACGCGTCAAGTGCAGCCGCAAAATGCGCGCGCCAAGCGGCGCGTCGATGCCGAACGCGTATTGCGCGCATGGGCCAGACGGTCCGGCGCTCGTCTCGGCATCCTGCGCGTACCCGGCATCTACGCGGCCGATCGCCTGCCCCTGGAGCGCTTGAGAAAGGGCACGCCTGCGTTGCAGGCCGATGATGACGTGTACACCAACCACATCCATGCCGATGATCTGGCGCATATCATCGCCCGCGCACTGTATCGCGCCGCGCCGGGACGCATTTATCACGCAGTCGACGATTCGGTGCTGAAGATGGGTGAATACTTCGATGCCGTCGCGCAGGCCTTCGGTTTGCCGTCGCCGCCGCGCGTGTCGCGCGCGATGCTGAAGACGCAGGTCTCGCCGATGCTGTTGTCGTTCATGTCGGAGTCGCGCCGGCTGGCAAACCGGCGCATCAAGCAGGAACTGGGCGTGCGTTTGCGTTATCCGGCAGTGTCGGACGGCTTGGCGGTCGGTCTACGCGCGCCCCGGTAGCGGCATCGATCCCACTAACCTGGATTCCTTTCGCGGCAAGCGGTATTGCGTGCCGAACGGTCTCATTATCTATCCTCGACTCGACACGCTGCTCAAGGAAGGTGCGCTTGTGATGGAGCAGCCGGCGTCGCTGGTAATCTGTGCCAAGATGGTGGCGCTCGGCCGCGTCGATTTTTACCTCACCGAATCCGGAGCCGGCGATGCAGCCTGGCAGGAGGCGAGTGTCGGCAGCGACGTGATCCGGCTGCCCAAGCCGTTTGAGCGCGGCGAATATTTCCTGATTGTTTCAAAGTCGCTGCCCAACGGCGCCGCGTTGATCTCGCAATTCAACCGCGGCTTGAAGCGGCTCAAGGACGACGGCGAGTACCAGCGGATCGTGAGCTGGCATCAGCATTAGATCCTCGTTGCGATATTTGCGCGTACAGACGAAAAAAAGCCCGCTAGCTTTGCAGCTGCGGGCTAAATCCAATTCTTGGAGGAGATTGGAGGAGACAGGCACAATATACCGCGCTGCACCATATCTGTATGCTTTATTTTAACAATATCTGATATTCACAATACTTATAATTGGTTTCCGCACAGTCAGCCGCAAAGCTGGCTCGGCGTGCGTGATCGATAGTCGGCGATGAATTGATCAAAATCGCCGGCTTGCGTGCGCTCCATCTCTTCCTGTTCCGCCAGCGAGGTTCGCGCCAGTGCCGTGAAGTAACTGCGCTCTTCTGCAGTCGGAGGACGAGCACGGAAGTTGGCAGCATGCGCGCGGCTTTGCTCCATCCCGAAGTCTGCAAACGATCCGCCGTTAGCGCGCAAGGCCGCGAGCACGCGCGCCGACGGCATCAGCTCGGGCGCATGCAGCTTGTCGCGCTGTGCCTGTAGCGTGTGTGCGTGTACGGCGTCGCCCCGTTGCGCATCGAGCAGTTCGGCAACCGGGGCAATCCGGTCGAGCAGTTCCAGGCCCCATGCCTGCAACGGGATCGCACTGCCGCCACGCCGCAAGGCCAGCCCCGGACGGCGGCCCTCCTTGACCGCGCGCGCGAAATTTTCGGTATTCTCATGTCCCTCGGCGACGTTGGTCGGCGGGCTATGTTCGAGCGTGCAGAACAGCAGGAATGCATCGAGAAAGCGCGATGTTTCCAGGCTGATTCCGAGCGGCTCGAATGGATCGACATCCATGCAGCGTGCTTCGACGTACTGGACACCGCGCGCGCACAGCGCTTCGACCGGGCGTTCGCCGGTCCGGATCACGCGTTTGGGCCGGATCGTTGCGTAAAATTCGTTTTCGATCTGCAGCACGTTGGTGTTGATCTGGATCCATTCTCCATCGCGCCGGGTCCCCAGTTTTTCGTAGGGAGGATACGGCTGTTGTACGGCACGCGACAGACTCTTCATGTACTCATGCAGCGTGTTATAGGGTGGCACCAGACCGGTCTGCGCATTGTTTTGATAACCGAGATCGCTCATGCGCAGGCTGGTCCCATACGGCAGGTACAGCGTGTCGTCCGACAGCGTTTCCAGTTGATGCGGACGTCCGCGCAGGAAGCGCGTCGACAATGCCGGCGAGGCTCCGAACAACACCATCAGCAGCCAGCTGTAGCGCTTGAAGTTGCGAATCAGCGCGATATACGATTCCGACTGAAAATGCATGGCAGAGCCGGGCACTCCCTCGGCATCCTGCAAGAGGCGCCACAGGTCTTCCGACAGCGAGTAGTTGTAGTGAATGCCGGCGATGCATTGCATGCTTTTGCCGTAACGCAGCGCCAGGCCGCGCCGATAGACGTGCTTGATCATGCCGATGTGCGATGTGCCGTACCACGCGATCGGAATCGCGGCTTCGTCCGGCAAGTCACACGGCATGGACTGACTCCACAACAATTCGTCGCCGAGTTCGGAATAGACGAAGCGATGCACCGCATCGAGTTCCTGCAGCGCGGTCGCGATATCGGGCTCCGCCGGGGTGATGAATTCCAGCAGCGATTCCGAATAGTCGGTGGTGATCTGCGGATTGGTGAGCGCCGAACCGAGCGCGCGCGGATGCGGGGTGACGGCCAGCGCGCCGTGGCCGTCGACACGCAGCGTTTCACGCTCGATGCCGCGCAAGCCGCGCGCCAGCAGCGAACGATGGGCGTCGTCCGCGAGTAGCGCGAGACGGCGGGAGAGGAGATCGCTCAAGGGGTGTTCCTTTGCATGTGCTTTATTCTTGCGTCGGCTAATTTTGAGCAAGGATAGCCGAAAAACCAAAATGAGATTGGATTCCACCTGACGCAACGCAGAATGCGCGAAACGACGTCGCGCCGCGTGCGCCAATGGTGCGGCTTGGCGCCTCAGCTTGGCAATTTAACGTGCCCGGCGTACCATGGAGTTGCCTTTCGTCAATACCGCCGACGAGGCTATCGGCTACGGGGAGCAAGCCAGATGGTGCTACTACTGCGCCTACTTCGAAAATTCATCGGGTGGATCGATTTCATCCTGTTTACCGCGCTGATGTATCTGCTGTCATGGTTGCCGTGGCCGCGATCGCTCGGGGCGCACCCGGTGGCCCGCATGTTCCAGTCGTGGTGCCGCGCCTTCGTTCGCGCGCTCGACGTCAACCTGCGCCTGCATCAGAAAAATCGCAAGCACCTGCCTGCCCACTTCATTTTGATCGCGAACCACCCGGCCGCATTCGAGGATATCGGCATTCCCGCGCTATTCGATGTGGTCTCGCTAGCCAAATTGCAGGTCCGGGACTGGTTCATCGTGGGCCGCATCAGCAAGGCGGCCGGCACCCTGTTCGTCGATCGCGACGATGCCGAATCGCGGCACCAGGTGATCCAGACCATGGCCGATGCCGTCAGCGCCGGGCGGAACATTGCGCTGTATCCGGAAGGCGGTTGCAAGGGGCGACGGCTGTTCGAGGAGTTCAAGTCAGGCGCCTTCGACGTGTCGATCCGCAGCGGCATTCCGATCCTGCCGATCTTCCTGCACTACGAAGCGCAAGACGATTTCGAATGGCAGCCGCCTCATCTGCTGCCGCACAAGATCTGGCATATGATGAAGACCGTCAACAACCGTGCCAATTATTACGTCTACGATGCACTCGACCCCAAGGATTATCCGGACAAATACGCGATGAAGGCGGCAGCGTATGCGCTCTATGTTCGCTGGAATGCGCAATACCTGGAATAAGCGCGGCAGCGGTAGCGGCTCTGCGCTCCGGGGGACTCTCGGGTTCGACCACGGCTCCATCGCATGCCCGCTCGACCGGTGGCGGCATCCCTATTCAACCACAAGGAAAATCATGAAGCTAATTCGTTTTGGAGCGCCAGGCAAAGAGAAACCGGGAGTGATCGACGGCGAAGGAAAATTGCGTGACCTGTCGGGTGTGATTGACGACATCAGCGCCGCCACATTGGCGCCTAAATCGCTGGCACGACTGGCGCGCATCAAGCTCGACACGCTGCCAGTAATTCGCGGCAAGAAGCGTTACGGCACGCCGGTCGCCGCGGTCGGCAAGTTCATCGCGATCGGCCTCAATTTCTCCGATCATGCTGCGGAATCGAACCTCCCCGTTCCCGCGGAGCCGATCGTGTTCATGAAGGCGACCACGTGTCTACAGGGAGCGCACGATCCCATCATGCTGCCCAAGGACTCGAAGAAGACCGACTGGGAAGTGGAACTCGGCGTCGTCATCGGCAGCAAGGCGCAATACGTCACGCAGAAGGATGCGCTGCAATGCGTGGCGGGTTATTGCATCGTCAATGACGTGTCGGAACGCGAATACCAGCTTGAGCGCGGCAGCCAATGGGATAAGGGCAAGGGCTGCGATACCTTCGGCCCGGTCGGCCCGTGGCTGGTGACGGCCGACGAGGTGGGCAATCCGCAGAAGCTGCGCATGTGGCTCGATGTCAATGGCATGCGCATGCAAACCGGTTCGACGCGGACGATGGTCTTCGGAGTCGCGCAATTGGTCAGCTATGTCAGCCGCTTCATGACGCTGATGCCCGGCGATATCATCACGACCGGCACGCCGCCTGGAGTCGGGATGGGGATGACGCCGCCACGCTTCCTGAAGGCAGGCGACGAGGTGCGGCTGGGCATCGACGGTCTTGGCGAACAGTGCCAGCAAGTCATTGCGTACAGCGCCGGGTCAAAGCGCTGAGCGTCACGCAGGACACGCATGTCGCCTATGCGACGCTGTCCTCGCACCCGGTATCAGTATTCTTCTTCACGAACAATTGAAAGCTGCAGGACAAAATGGATAACCTGAAACTCATGGATACCGCCGGCTTCTCATTGCCGAGTCCGGCGTATCTCGTCGGCGCGTTTCTTTTCGGTCTTCTCGGTTTTGCCGCTTACCGCTACGGAAAGAAAGTCTCGCTCGGCTACCCGAAATGGATTGGCATCGCGTTGATGCTCTATCCCTATGCCATTTCGCAAACCTGGATCCTATATCTGGTCGGGTTAGGGTTATGCGTAGCGTTGTATTTCTTCAGGAACGAATAGCGCGGCAGGCGTCGAGGGCGGTGCCAATCGAAGGACACCTCTACAACCTTGGCCCGCGCACGGTCGTCGCTTTCCAGGTATGAAAGCTTCCCTGCCGTGCATTCTCGATGACCAATGATGCCTGCAGGCCGGCCGTGGCGTAATGCAGTCTCCTGAATTCGGTGCGCAACTGGATCGCCGATTCGCACATCATCGTGTAGGCGACGGTCGCTGCTTCGAATGGAGTCCTGGCCTTTTGACGCGCGATCTCTATTCTGGACAGCGTGTCCCGCAGGGCTGCCCGGTGTTGCGGCGGAGCGGACGCAACTTCGTCATTCAAGTATTTTTTTCTGAACTCTTCATAAGCCGCCGGATCTTTTTGATACAAGGCGACCAAGGTATCGAATTTAGGCAGCTTGACATTGGTGCGCATGGGAAAACTCTCCTCACATTGATCGACATTTCATATCGCAAAACAACTTGCACTACGGACATTGAAGCGCATCAACTTTTGACTGAAACATGAACGTAATCGTTCATCACCAGTCCGTATTTTTGTAGGTTAATGCAAGCCACCCCATACTCATTTGACTTTTGTCACGGTTGCGATGCGTCGCTGCATTACATTGAATGAGCGGCGAGCAGGAACGGGGCGGTGAAAATGCAACCGTGAATCAGGACCACTGCCGCGCTCGGAGGAGGGCAAATTGATTCGCAGGAGACGCTGATGAGTTTGTCGATGCAGAACGAATTGATCAGGATCCGTGCGGATTCGATGCAAGTGGAAGGCATGCTCGAACTCCCTGAGAACCCGATCGGCATCGTCCTGTTCGCACACGGCAGCGGCAGCAGCCGCTTCAGTCGGCGCAACAATTACGTTGCGCGGGAGTTGCGTCATGCCAGGATGGGTACCCTGGTCATGGACTTGCTGACGCCGCTGGAAGATCGGGACTATGAGATGCGCTTCGATATTTCCCTGCTGACGCAACGATTGGATACGGCCGTCGATTGGCTGCGCAACCGTGCGAGTACCAAATCTCTTCCGCTCGGATTGTTCGGCGCCAGCACCGGCGCGGCGGCTGCATTGCAAGTTGCCGCCGCGCGCGGACCCGATGTCGCCGCGCTCGTATCGCGCGGCGGCAGGCCCGATATGGCGGACCGGGATGCATTGGAAAAGGTACGGGCACCGACGCTGTTGATCGTCGGCGGCATGGATGAAGTCGTGATCGAATTGAATCGAATAGCCTACACCGCGCTGCGCTGTGAGAAGCGGCTCGAGATCATTCCCGGTGCGACCCATTTGTTTGAGGAAGCGGGCAAGCTGGAAGCAGTGGCGGCGCTGGCTTCCGAATGGTTTGTACTTCACCTGGCAGGAGCGGAGTGAGGCGGTATGTGCCTCGGGATAGCGTCCCCACCATCGCAAAGCTTCACGGTGACTTGTGTCAGGAAATGCCGCATGTCTTACCGAACGATTCTCGTCTACGTGGACGACTCTCCGCGGGCGAGCGAGCGCATCAGGACAGCAGCGCGCATCGCGCGGGCTGGAGAACCTGATCGGTGCGGCGGCGACGGGCGTCTCCAGTGCGCTCTATCCAGCCGGCATCGTCGATCCCAATTTGCCCGATCTTACGGCCGTTCTGGAGATGCTGCGCGATCGCGCCCTGTCAAGATTCGGGGCCATTGCACGCGCGCTCGGACCGCCGTCATTCGAGACGCGATTGATAGACGACGAAGCCGGCCGTGGCATCAGCCTGCAGGCGCGCTACTGTGATCTGGTCGTCATCGGACCGACCGATGCGAACGAGTCGATTCCGGTCGTGACGCATGATTTTCCAGGATACGTCGTGATGAATGCTGCGCGCCCGGTGTTGATCGTCCCGTGCGACGGCCGCTTCGATGAAATCGGGAGGAAGCCGCTGATCGCCTGGGATGCGAGGACGGCTGCCGCGCGCGCGGTCACTGATGCAATTCCTTTCCTCAAGCATGCGGCGATGGTGGATCTCGCGGTCTTTGATCCCGGCGAGCGGGCCACTGTGCATGGCGAGCAGCCCGGCACCGACATTGCGCTTTACCTCGCGCGCCACGATATCCGCGTTAACGTCACGCAGCATACGGCCAGCCTCCCGATCGGAGATGCACTGGTGGCGCTTGCCACCGAGTTGGGCTCCGATTTGATCGTGATGGGTGGCGATCGGCATGCACGCTTGCACGCGATATTGCCGGGCGGTGTCACGCCTCGCCATCTCGAATCGATGGC
>DHXL01000165.1 GCA_002415335.1 Oxalobacteraceae bacterium UBA5157 | reverse complement strand
TAGTCCAGCAGGCGCTGGTAATGGGTGACCATGATCATCGCGCGCTCGGGGCTGCGCAACGCATTGATGCCCTTGGCGACCAGTTGCAGCGCGTCGATGTCGAGCCCTGAATCGGTTTCGTCGAGAATCGCGAGCTTCGGTTCGAGCAGCGCCATTTGCAGGATTTCATTGCGCTTCTTTTCGCCGCCGGAAAATCCCTCGTTGACCGCGCGGTACAGCAACTCTTCGGTCATCTCCATCTGCTTCATCTTTTCCTTGATGAGCTTGAGGAACTCCATCGCATCGAGTTCGGGCAAGCCGCGATGCTTGCGCACGTTGTTCAAGGCCGCCTTCAGCAGATAGACGTTGCTCACGCCGGGAATCTCGACCGGATACTGGAACGCGAGAAACACGCCTTCGCGCGCGCGCTCTTCGGGCGCCAGCGGCAGCAGGTCGCGGCCCTGATACAGGACTTCGCCGCCGGTGACTTCGTAGGTGTCGCGCCCGGCCAGCACCTGTGCCAGCGTGCTCTTTCCGGAGCCGTTCGGGCCCATGATGGCGTGCACCTCACCGGCCTTGACCGTCAGGTCGAGGCCGCGCAGGATCGGGTTCTTGTCGACCGAGGCTTGCAGATTGGTTATTTTCAACATGGCTTATTCTCTTTCTGGTTTAACCGACGCTGCCTTCGAGGCTTACGCTTAAGAGTTTCTGTGCTTCCACCGCGAATTCCATCGGCAGCTCCTTGAACACTTCCTTGCAAAAGCCGTTGACGATCATCGACACTGCGTCTTCCGCCGTCAGCCCGCGCTGGCGGCAATAGAACAGCTGGTCTTCGCCGATCCGCGAAGTCGATGCTTCATGTTCGACGCTGGCCGTCGGATTCCTGACTTCGATGTAGGGGAAGGTGTGCGCGCCGCACTGATCGCCCAGCAGCAGCGAATCGCACTGCGTGTAGTTGCGCGCGCCCTCGGCGTTTTTCATGATCTTCACCAGGCCGCGATACGCGTTTTGCCCGTGGCCGGCGGAAATTCCCTTCGACACAATCGTGCTCTTCGTGTTGCGGCCCAGATGAATCATCTTGGTGCCGGTGTCGGCTTGCTGATAGTTGTTGGTCAGCGCGACCGAATAGAATTCGCCGGTCGAGTTGTCGCCGCGCAGCAGGCAGCTCGGGTACTTCCAGGTGATGGCCGATCCGGTCTCGACCTGGGTCCACGAAATATGCGAATTGGCACCGCGGCAATCGCCGCGCTTGGTGACGAAGTTGTAGATGCCGCCCAGTCCGTTCTTGTCGCCCGGGTACCAGTTCTGCACCGTCGAGTACTTGATCTTGGCATTGTCCAGCGCCACCAGTTCCACCACGGCGGCGTGCAGCTGGTTCTCGTCGCGCATCGGCGCGGTGCAGCCTTCGAGATAGCTGACGTAGGCGCCGGCGTCGGCGATGATCAGCGTGCGTTCGAACTGGCCGGTGTCCTTGGCGTTGATGCGGAAATAAGTCGACAGCTCCATCGGGCAGCGCACGCCGGGCGGGATGTAGCAAAACGAGCCATCGGAAAATACCGCCGCATTGAGTGCCGCGAAGAAGTTGTCGGAGTACGGTACCACCGAGCCGAGGTACTGCTGCACCAGATCGGGATGCTCGCGCACCGCATCCGAAAAGGAACCGAAGATGATGCCGAGCTCGGCCAGTTTGTGCTTGTAGGTGGTGCCGACCGATACGCTGTCGAAGACCGCGTCGACCGCGACCCCGGCCAGCCGTTCGCGCTCATGCAGCGGGACCCCGAGTTTTTCGTAGGTCCGCAACAGTTCCGGATCGACCTCGTCCAGGCTTTTCGGCGCGTTCTTCATCGACTTCGGGGCCGAATAGTAAATGATGTCCTGATAATCAATCTTCGGATACTTCACCATCGACCAGCTCGGCTCCTTCAGCGTGAGCCAATGCCGGAACGCCTTCAGCCGCCATTCCAGCATGAAGGCAGGCTCGTTCTTGCGCGCTGAAATCAGGCGCACGGTCTCCTCGCTCAGGCCGCG
This sequence comes from Oxalobacteraceae bacterium UBA5157, assembly GCA_002415335.1. Lineage (GTDB taxonomy): Bacteria > Pseudomonadota > Gammaproteobacteria > Burkholderiales > Burkholderiaceae_D > UBA5157. Next base: position 5,830 of record DHXL01000165.1, on the reverse strand, counting down.
CGGCACGGTATCGCTTTCCATTTCGGTGACGAACCCGTGGCGGTATTCGCTGCCGATCATCTCGTCGAGTGCGGTCACTGTCTCTGTCATGATGGTTTTTCCTATCGCCTTTATGTATTGCCCGGCATCGTGGCGGCCGGGTTGGATGCGCGTTTCCGTTTGAGCGCGCTGGCATCGATCGGCTGCGCCACCGGCACGATCATCTGGTCGAGCGTAATCTTCTTCAGCACACCGATCACCGCTTCGTTGATCCGCTGCCAGTTGGCGCGCACCGCACAGCCGGATTCCTGCGTGCACAGGCCAGGGGTGACGCTGCATTCGGTCATGCCGATCGGCCCATCCATCGCATCGATGATGTCCACCAGCGAAATCTGCGCGGGTGGGCGCACCAGCAGATAGCCGCCCTTGGCGCCGCGCAGCGATACCAGCAGTCCGCCGCGCGTCAGTATCTTGAGAATCTTGCTGACCGTCGGCACCGGCACATGGATTGCGGCGGCAATCTCGGCGGCACTGCGGCTGCGCTCCGGCTCCCGAATCATCGCTGTCATCACGACAGTGCCGTAGTCGGCCATCTTGCTTAGTCTGAGCATGGTTTCGTGGGAAGCTGAATTAAACAGTACCAGTCTAGTACTATTAAATATATTTTGCAATCCCCTGCGAAGATCAACGATCAACATCAGGCGTGCGCTGATTCGCTGGCAGATCTGGATGCATGGAAATGCTCTCAACCAGCCTTCAGCGGCCAGGAGGAGTAGATATATGATTTGTGTATATCTGGTATTTGAGAAATAAAGCGGAAAGTTTTGCCGTGCCGCACTATTATGCAGTTGTCTCCTCCAGCTCTCTATGAATTGGATTTAACCCGCTACCGCAAGGCTGGCGGGTTTTTTTTGTGCGCGATATTGCATTGCCCATCCAGCGGCGCTCACCGGTTGTCTTGATTTTCATGATTCTGATAGAGTCTGCTTGAAAATCCGATCAACGAGTCCGGGCGGCGCACCGCATCGGGTCGCCGCATCCAATTTATTTCTCAGTGGGGGAAGGTCCAACATGAACGCTCGCGTCACCTATCAACTCAAGGATTCCATCGCCACGATCGCGATGGACGATGGCAAAGCAAATGTGATGTCTCTGGCAATGCTCGCCGAACTCAATAGCGCGCTCGATCGCGCGATCGCGGACCGCGCGGTCGTCGTGCTGACCGGCAGGGAGGGAATGTTTTCCGCTGGATTCGATTTGCAGGTACTCGCCGCCGGCGGTTCCGATGCCTACCAGATGCTGATGTCGGGCTTTGAATTGGCGGAACGCCTGCTGTCCTTTCCCACGCCGGTGGTAGTCGCCTGCAATGGTCATGCACTGGCGATGGGCGTGTTTCTCGTGTTGGCTGCCGACCATCGGATCGGCACGGAAGGCGCCTACAAAATCGGCGCCAACGAGGTCGCCATCGGTATGACGATGCCGTTCTGCGCTATCGAGGTCTGCCGGCAAAGGCTGGCGCCGGCGCATTTCAATCGTGCAGTGATCAACGCCGAAATTTACGCGCCCGGCGAGGCAGTGGTCGCCGGCTTCCTTGATCGCGTGGTGGACGCCTCGGCGCTGCAGAATGAGGCGCAAAGTACCGCCGCGAAACTGGCCAAGCTGAATATGGCGGCCCACACCGCGACCAAGCTGCGGGCAAGGGAACAAACCTTGAAGCTGATCCGGCAGGCCATTGAGGCCGATGGCGTGACCTTTCGTGCGCGTGGATGAATCGCCCAGCGGCAACTCCGGAGCCGTAGCGATTTGTCCGGCCTCATCCCGGAATCAGCCGGGATGACCGCCAAACCACATCCGTTGAAACACCCCGTCCTTGTCGATGACGAGATGTTTTACCGCAGCAAGAACATGTAGCGAAATCAGGCCAACAAGAACCCATGCAATCACGGAGTGCGCGGTGAAGAAAATTTCCGCAAAGTCGTGATTGGGAGTGAACAGGCGCGGCAGCGTTCGCCCGAAGAATACGACGCCACTCTTGCTCAGCATCGCGCCAATCACACCGACCAGCGGCATGGCGATCATGGCGACATACAGCAACCAATGAATAGCCCTTGAGCCCGCTGCCTGCCAGGGCGGGACGCTGAACGGCAACGGGTCCGGTGTATGGCCGAGGCGCCATGCTGCGCGCAAGAGGATCAGCACAGCCGTCACGATCCCGATCGATTTATGCAAATCGAAATACCAGCCGCTGCCCGGCTCATGCTCGATCGACATCATGTACCAGCCAAGGCCGATCATGCCAATGATGAGTATCGCAAGCACCCAGTGAAGGAACACCGCGATCGGCGCATAGTGGGTGGCCCTGTCCGTGGCGGCAGTCGAAATTGTTGTCATTCTTGCTTCCTGATTCAGTTGTGCAATCTATCGGGTTGTGGAATAGGTCGGCCTGCGGTGCGTTGCGAACGACTTCCGGTTGGTTGAAACATCAGTTGCTCCCAGGCGATGATCGGCGTCTTCAAGGCTTGGCAGCCTTGTCCGGATTCTCGACGAATTCCATGCGGCGGCGCAAGCGTTGTGCCGCCTGCGCGTCCCCGGCCTGCTCCGCTCGTAGCGCCTGCGCACCCAACCATGCCAGCAAGGGGCGCCGCCAGCCTTGCGCCGAGGCGGTGTCGACTGCCAATGCCAGCGTCGCAGGCGTGGCGCGCCGGGAGCGGAACAGCACGCCGGCCGCGACCAGCCTCGACAGCGGATCGGCGATCCCCTGTAGCGCCGCGTCCGAGCCGACGCTGGCGATCGCGCGATACTGGGGCGGCAGCGATGGCAGGTCGGATGGCTGCAGCCGCGCCGCCAAAAAGTCGGCATATGCGCGCTCCGGCGGCGCCGCGTCGGCGCGCAATTTTTCGAAGCCGGCACAATCTTCCAGTACCAGGCTGGCCACACGGCCGGCGCAGCGCACTAGCTCGACGCGTGCCAGCAAATCGAGACGGCCGGTGCGCGCGATCTCGTCGCGTGCCCGTTTGAACTCTTGCGTTTCAACCAGCACATTGCCCTCCAGGTAGGCGGCCACCGCGCGGTCGAGGGAAGCCTTCGCATTCATTTGCCAATCAGGCGGCTGCGGCCCGCTGGCGCATGCAGACAACAGCGCGATCAGGGCGGCCGACAAAAAACTTCGTGGAAAGAATGTTGGCAATCTCATGGCAGTTTCAGCTCCGTGTCGCGCGCGAAAGGCCACTTCCGGTTGATTTCGTTGACCAGTTGCTCGACCTTGCGCAAGTTGCTCTCGACGTCGGCCCGCAGGGGACCAAGGTCAGTGGTGACTTCCTTAAGGTTGGCGCCGACAGCCTGCGTCTCGACCAGGACCGCGTCGACCTTCTTCAGACTCGACCTGACATCGTTGAGTAATCCGCTCATCTGCACGATTGCCGCTTGCGCATCGTTCATCACGCCACGCGGACCGAACACACGAGAGTCGGCTTTGGCGGCCAATCCATCGAGTGAAGTCAGCAGGGCATTGGCGCGATCCAGCGTGGCGATCATCTTCTGCGCATCCTTTTCGTTACCGACGAGCGCGCCCAGCATGCCATTCGGTCCGTTGAGTTTTGCCGTGACCGTCTTCACATTGCGCAAGCTCGTGTCCAGCGAGGAATCCGTTGCCGTCAAGGCGGACAGATTCTGAATCAGTTCTTTTGCTGACGCGACCAGGCGGGGAATTTCTGCGCCGACATCGCCGACCAGCAGGGTACGCGTTGCACCATCCTCCAGCGGCGGATCGGTAGGGATGCCGCTGAAGGCGCGAATACGCGCGTTACCGACCAAACCGCGCTCGAGCGTGAATATGCTGGAGCGGCGCAACCAGTGTGCGTCTTGTTGCGACACATCGACAATCATCCGCGCCTTGCCCTCCTTGCTGAGCTCGATGCGCCTGATCCGCCCGATAGGAAAGCCGGAAAACGTGACGTCCATGCCGACCACCACGCCCTCCGAGTCGTCGGCAAGCAGCACCAATTTCTGCGTGACATCAAACGCGCCGCGTGCGTACATCAGGTAGATCGCTGTGCCGGATATCAGGAGCACCATCAGGAGCAGCAGCATGGCCGCCTTGAACTCGAGGTTGGCGGGCGGCGGCGCGCCGGATGGCGGCAAGCTCGATGCCGGCGGTTCGCCGGAAGGGGGAGTCGATCGTTCGTTCATAGGAAGCGGTGGAGGACCTTCGAAAATTAGTAATAGTTGCCGATCAAGGAGGCAACCTCAATCAGCAGAATCACGGAAAACAGGCGCACCATGCCGGCCAGTTCGTTGGCGGCCTTGGAACGGCTGCGCACGGGCATGGGCACGGGCTCGGTCACGTCTACGTGAAACGCCGTGGACATCGGGATCAACGAAACCGCCAGGCTGAAGAACAGGGTCTTGAGCACCAGGATCATGGTGACCCCCGGATTGAACACTTGCCCCACCACGTGGGTATAACCTGCAAGCGCCCACGGCGTAAAGCCATAGATGGTGAGATACGCCAGTACCAATGAGGTTACGCAGCTGACCGCCACCAGCATCACGACAGAAAACATTCCGGCCATGATCCTGGGCAGAAATTCAAGACACAGCGGATCGATTCCCTGGCGTTGCAGCGCGTCAAAGTCGCCACGGGCGCGCATCTCGACCAGCTCTGCGCCGTCGGGCATCGTGCAGCGCAGCGCCACGAATAAGGCAGCGATGAGCGGGACGAGCTCGAGCACCAGCACGCGCACCACCATCTCCAGCGCGTATTGTGACAAGCCATAGCTCAACGCGGTTACCACGACAATGCGAATCAATACCAGGCTGATCAATGCCGACAGCACGGTAAACCAGGCCAGATTCGGCATGGTGCCGAGCACGATTTGCCGCGCGATGGCGCGCCGGTTATTGCGGCTGTAAGTCGCCGGCGAGAGTGCCAGCGATAATACCAGCGCGCCAAAATACAGAACCCGCCACCAGGCAGCGAGCCATCGCGCGGTAGCCGACCCCATGCGCCGCACGCTACCCAGGAATGATCGATTCGAAATCATGCAAGCATGGTAGCAGTGAATCGCTCGGCATTAGCACGGCCGCATCAAGACGATAGGTCTTCTGCTCCCATTGCGCCTGATGGTTGGATGAATAATCGGCAAACGGAAAGATCAAGCCCGTCATACAATAAGTCCGCATTAGCGTGCATGTGCGCGCCGTATTTGTCAAATGGCCGGCGGCGCGACGTGGTGCGGAGCGCGGCTTGGGGAACAGTGAAACGCACGGCATTAATCTGGAACAGCCCATGACAGGCAAGGACTTGAACGTTATTTTCGATCTCGGCGGCGTGCTGCTGGAGTGGAATCCGGCGAGGATCGTCGCCGAGCGCTACCCGGAGCACGCGCATCGCGAATTGATCGAGGAGAAAGTATTTCGCCACCAGGATTGGCTCGAACTTGATCGCGGGACACTCGATGAGGAGACCGCGATCGAACGCTTTCATCAGCGCACCGGATTCGCCCGCGACGATTTGTCGGGATTGATGGACGCGATGCGCGAATCGCTGCTACTCAAGCGCGATACCTGGGCACTATTGCATGAGCTGCACGGGAACGGAGTGCCGTTGTACTGCCTGTCGAATATGGCGGCGTCGACTTTTCGTTACCTGCAGGCACGTTACGACGTATGGAGCGTGTTCAGCGGCATCGTGATCTCCGGTGAAATCAGGATGATTAAGCCGGATCCGGATATCTTCGAGCATTTGCTGGCGAAGTACGGGCTCGATCGGAGCCGCACCGTATTCATCGACGACCTCGCAGCGAATGTTGACGCGGCGCAACAGCTTGGCTTGCATGGCATTCATTTCCGC
>DHXL01000071.1:5975-8809 GCA_002415335.1 Oxalobacteraceae bacterium UBA5157 | reverse complement strand
GGCATGTATTGCGCCAACGCGGTACTTGCAAACACGCGGAGCCTGCTCCAATCGTCGCCGAACTTCGTCAAGCTTTCGGATTTAATGTGGCCGTTCAACTCGAATTGTACTCGAGCTTGCCAAGCCCCAAGTACTTTCTCCAAAATTCTGGTTGCGCGGACGGAGCCACTTCCACCCTTTACTATTCCGGCTTTCATCAGACCGTCGATCAGGCGCGTTCCAGATTCTCCATCAATTATGAACGGCAAGGTGTCACGCCAATTGGGATGGTTTATGTCCAACCATACCGACGCCGGAATACCAGACGAGGCGCTGCCTAGATCTGCAGCCCGACGCAATTCCAAGACGGCCAGGGCAAGATCACCACTCACGGCATAAAAATCCCGGTGACGCCAAGTCTCCGGGATCATGCAGTTTAACGCTTCAGCGTGAAGAAACGCAGTGTCCGCTGTGGGATCAGATTCAGCTAACAGTATTCCGACTAACCGCTGAAGGTAGCCAGCAGACCATACCCTGCCTTCACCCTCGGTCGCCCCAATGGGAAAGCCACCTTGTCGGGCAAGACTCAGGAGACGGTGCGTTGCGCCGTTGAGATGTAGCGGCGCTACTTTCCAAACACGTAGGCCGTTGTCGGCAAGGGCTCTCCATTCTGCCTGAGTTTGTTGAATGCCGAATATGTCTCCCAGATCTGCCCACTTCCGTACGCCGCTTTTGAACGCTCTACGAAACCACTCGGCAGCCCAAAGAACGAATAGTGCTTCTTGGTGAGGACGCGGGAAGCCATCGGGCCTGCAACATTCTTTCAAATATTTTTCAAGCGCGGAAAAGTATGAAGTAGATAAACGATATTGGTGTAATGGGCGCCCATCGGGCAGCTCCAGTCCAAAAGGTTTACCCCACGTGTTCGGTGAGCCCGACACGCCCGACGCCGTATTATTGATCAGGCCCGCAGAGGTCAGATGGCCTAGCTTCCGCTTCAGGTTGATGACCTTGTAACGAAGAGGCCCGGACCAAGAGGCAGTTATTGCCTGCAACCTCAATTCCAGAGCAGTCAAGGCAGCCGCATCTTTAATGCTTGCTTCGATGAGCTCCTCGAAGCTCTCTTTGCTGCCTTCTGCAAACATTGCCCACTCCCCGGGCGCCATTATGCTTGTTTAAGACAGGTCCACAATATCCTGTTGGACGAACCCGGGTTCAAGCCCGATTGGTATTGACAAAATATCGAGCTGATCCAAGTGGAAGTTTTGCGTAGGACGGTCAGATCTGGAATCTGAGCGGATGGCATTGTCCTTTAGATGGCCAAAAAAGCTAATCTCAAAAAAGCACCAAAAGCGCCAAACTTAGTGTGTTTCTGTAAAAGTACACTGAGTTTTGTATGCCACAAAATCCGCTCTATTTTTTCGATTTTGTTGACCGCTAGCTGATCGCCCTGGCACGTGACTACCAATATGGCCTCAGTCGCGCCGAGCTATTTGCCACGGTGGATGCCCCGGCGCTCAAAGCACTCCCGGCCGAACCCTAGCGACCAAAAAATGGTCTCAGATCGGCGTCATGTGTGTTTGCTTCACCAATACGGCAAATTGGGCGGCCGGCGCCGTCGATTCCGACAGATAGGGAGAAACTGCGTACCCACCTAAAACGGACCGCTCCCCATCGATAAAAACTGAGCGTACCGGTTAGGGTAGAATTAACCGCGACTATAACATTGGCTCGCTCCTCCGCATCGGGACTGTGCCAAATCGAAACGAAAAACATTCTAACAATGATAGAATGCACCTGCCAATTGGGTCCATGACTATCCTTTCAACAGCGAATTCCTTAAGAATTTTGGCAGCAGCCGATAGTACTGTTTGATGATCTGTCATCGCGTGCCCGGCAGAACCTAGCTCGATTTTTCGCAGTGTATTTAGGGATAACGTACGTCCCTTCTTGCGGTCTTCATCCAGCGAAGCGAGAGCTCTTGTTTGACATGATGGTTAAGGTAACGGGCGTTTCGACGAACGATTTACGCCGGCGAGCGCATCATGGTCACCAAGGGTCGCATGGTTGACGAGTTGTGAACGCCCGATACCGCTGGCGCTCCTTTTGCATCACAGTCCCATACGGACATTTTCCGAATAACATTTAGGGCAACTTTCCCACATCTTTGGCACGAAGCTGATCGAGAGATCGTCATGTCGAACATTTGGGTTCTGATAGCCAACGAACGTAACGCCGCGATATGCACCAGCCGCAATGGCACATCGCAGCTGCTGCAGTCCCTGCATAATGATATGGCGGATAGGGGCAATGTGGCAGACCGTTCGAGCTGCCTCTTCGCTTGTGAGCTGGTTTCCGTGCTGAGCCGTGGCGCTCGGTTGGGCGACTGTGATGGCGTCATTATCCTCGCCAACGCCGAGATGCGTGATCAGCTTCGCCAAGTCATGCCGCTTTCAGTTTCGCGACTGCTGATAGCGGAGATCGTCGAAACGACGTGCCCCAACCCCAGGGTACCTTCCAACGATATCGACTCCGCTATCGAGATGCCCAAGTGGGGGATGGCCCGATGATCGCCCGCGGTTTTATTTCGCTCGGCCTTATGTGGCTTCTGGCGCCGCACGAACCCGATCTGGGCATTGCAAGGCCCTCGCTCTGTCCGACTGCCATACTTTGTCAGGCGATGCCTGAAATGTTTGACGACGCCATGCGGGCGCGCATTCTCAAGCGCCTAGTCGAAGTCAAATACGAAATTCGGGATGTACAACGTCCCTCAACCGTCTCCGTGGTGGGAGCGCGTGGTGCGATGGTGGAGGCGGTCCGGTATCTGCCGGACCGCCTCTCCCGCGGCAAAATCC
>DHXL01000071.1:0-5946 GCA_002415335.1 Oxalobacteraceae bacterium UBA5157 | reverse complement strand
GAGATCGAGGATGCGAGGCGATGACCGCTAGCGCTGCCAATATGCAGGTGGAAGCCGCCGCATATGAAGCGGCGGCCGATCACGCCACATTCTATTTCGACCTCGCGACCGTTCTGGAACGCTGCCAGTCCGCCAGGCGCAATCCGGATCGCCTCAAGTTGATGTGCGAGCATGTTGTCGAACGGACTGCGCCCATGGAAGTGATGCTGTTCAAAGACGGCGGCTTCTTCCTGATGATTCAATCCTGCGATGGTCCGGCGGCAGACGCCATGGCACGCGCGGTTAATTTCGCACTCATCAAACTTTTCTTCGGAACAGAGTGCATTTCGGACAATAACCTGCCGTCGATTTTCCGCAGTGTCCCGGTCGCCGAAATTATCGCAACCGGTATGGCACTGTCGCGAACACCAAAACTGCCCGACGCCGTCAGGAAGGCGGAACAGGCCAGCTTTGAAAGAATGCAGAAAGACCCATTACTCCATCTGGCCGAAAGCGGCATGCCTCAATATTATGGCCTAAGCCGGGGCTTTCTGCCGGTCTACAATCTACAACGCGGCACCGCATCGGTCTTTTTCTGCACCCCGATACGCACCATCGGTGGGAAAGTGCTTTCCGGAACCGCCGCATTGACAAATATCGACCCCAGAGACCGCCCGTCGCTGGATAACTTGATGCTCCAGCACAGCCTGTATTTCGCGCGCCAGATCGTACCAACAAAACACGCGACCATGGTCGGCGCCACGGTGAGTTATGAAACGCTAGCGACATCGCGTGGACGCCAGCTTTACCAGCATGCTCTGCGCACCGCCAATGTCGCAAACAACCCATTTTTTATCGTCAAGATCGACGACGTCCCCGCGGGCACGCCCGTCAACCGCCTATCCGAAATCGTGGCAATGGTGCGGCCCTTCGTGAAGAGAGTGTTTGTGCAGTTGCCCGACTGCGAATTCGACCTGATCCGCACCGGAAATATTGGCGTATCCGGCCTGGGCGTCTCGCTGCCCCCCGATGCGACGCTGGCCACCGTGGCGCGAACCGCGACATGGCTTCAGCGGACGGCTGCGGAGCAAAGCGCAGTTTCCTACTTGGACAATATAAACCGCCAAGCTGAACTTGATCTGGCGCGCCGTGCGGGCATCCGTTTCGCCGCAGGCGCCATCTGCAATGCGAATGGTGCGCTGGACGAGCCTCCGGTCGATGGCGCCAGGCTCCCGCCGTCGCTGCGACTATGTGCCTAGCCTATCCGGCATCAGGCAAGGAGGTCCTGATCAGGTCAATGATCTCATCGCCGTCCACCGGTTTGTCGAGCATGGTGATCGCCCCGGCTTCCAACGCTTGCTTCCGCAAAACCTCATCGCCGTGCGCCGTGATGAGAATCGCAAGCGGAAGCTCCTCGCGCGCGCCCAAATGCTGCAAAAGCTCCAGCCCGGTCATATCCGGCATATGGTGATCCACGATCAGGAAATCTGCGGCACCCGGTTCGAAATTGTCGAGGAATGATTTTGCCGAGGAGAAATCCCGTACCGTCATGTCTGCGGTTTCGAGCAGGGCGGCCAACGATTTGCGCACGGGTTCCGTGTCATCCACCACCCATACTGCGGTCCGTCTTTTGACAATCATGACTCGTGGTCCTCCCAACCACACTGATCCAAATTTCAGCGTCAGACATCAAGAAGTGCAGAGGTATCCGTAGTTTTTACCTATGCCGGCATTTCTAGTGCAACTGGCCGGCAGCCCTGGCGGTCCGTACAAGGTCGGAAAGATTCCGGGCGTGCATTTTTTCCTGCAGGCGCGCGCGGTGGATTTCCACGGTGCGGGGCGAAATGCCCAGGTCATAGGCGATGAGCTTGTTGCTTTTTCCCAACACCAGATGCTGGAAAACTTCGCGTTCCCGGTCGGTCAGCAGACCGATGATCTGTGACGCGGCCTTGGCTTCGGCCTCCAGGTCGTGGGTCCGGCGGCTTTCCGACAAGGCCCGCTGAATGGCAGCCAGCAGCACCTCATCATCAAAGGGTTTTTCCAGAAAATCCAAAGCGCCTCCTTTCATCGCCCGAACCGCCAGGGCGATATCGCCATGGCCTGTCATGACAATGACCGGCAACAGGATGCTGCGCCGGACAAGCTCCTCCTGCAGCTCGATCCCGCTTATGCCCGGCATCCGGACATCCACCACCATGCAATCGCCCTCTGCAGCGGCGCTATCGTCGAGATAGGCCGCGGCGGCGGGATAGTCCTTCACCTGAAAGCCGGCCGATTCCAGCAGCGCCCGCAAGGAATTTCTCATACTTTCGTGATCGTCTATCACCACAATAATCGCCTGGCCGCTCATGCACGGCTCTCCGCAAGCAAGCGACACCCCGCGCCGGACAACGCGCTAATGCAGGGTTTAATGTCCCTATACGGTGAGATTATGACGACGGTCTCCATTATTTGGCGACTCACTCTAACTTGGGAAAATTATATGCAAAGCGTTGCTGGATAAGGATAGCTTCTGGTTTATATCAGCCACATGTCAGGCAGTTTTTGCTTCAGCATTCCCGGCGGCGGGCAGCTGGAAATGGAATGTCACGCCCGGTCCGACGTTGGGGACAATCCAGAGTTTTCCGTCATGGGCTTCGATGATCGACTGGCATATCTTAAGCCCCAGGCCCATGCCCTCCGCCTTAGTGGTGGTAAAGGGCTTGAACAGATTGTCCATGATTTCGGGGGCGATTCCGGGTCCGGTGTCGGCCACCGCCACCTCGATCGTGTCCGGTTCAGCCGCCATCGTGGTGATCGTGAGCTCCTTGCGCTTCATGTTCTGCATGGCGTCCACGCTGTTGCGGAACAAATTGACCAGTACCTGCTGGATCTGGATCTTGTTCACGATCACCAATGGCAGCGTGGAGTCGAGCGCCATATGCATCTTGAGGTCGATCCGCCCGGCCAGGCCGAGCACAATGGCTTCCTCGACGACCTTGTTGAGATTCTCCTCCGTTCTTCCAGTCTCGCGCTTTTCGATGAAGGTACGCAGATTCGCGACGATCGCGCTGGCCTGTTTGGTCTGGTCCCGGGCACCGTTCATCAACTCGACCGCGCGCTCAATCTGCGGGGCATTGATCTCGGCGATGGTGCGGCGCGCGGCATTTATATAGTTCGTCACCGCCGACAGCGGCTGGTTGATCTCATGGGCAAGCATCGATGCCATCATCCCCATCGCGTTCCAGCGCGAGACATGGGCGAGCTCGGCTTGCAACTTGTTCGTCTGCTCTTCGGCGCGTTTGCGTTCGGCCATCACGGCTTGAATCTCGCCCAGTTCGCGCGCGGCCCGGGCTTGGACGACTTCCAGGTCCTTCAGCGCCAATTGCTCGCGGATAAGGCGGTTCTCATCCTCGAACTGCTTGCGCCGGATCTGCGCCAGGAGGCGGGCGCGCAACACCGAGAAATCGTTCGATTTGGCGATATAATCGTCCGCGCCGGCGCCCAGCCCCTCGATCATAGCATCGCGATCATCGAGCGCGGTGAGCATGACGACCGGGATACCGCGCGACAATGGGATGGCCTTGATGCGGCGGCAGGTCTCCTGGCCGCCGATCCCCGGCATCAGCAGATCGAGCAGGATGCAATCGACGGGTTGCGCCGAAAGGAGTTCAAGCGCCTCTTCACCGGAGCGCGCCAGCACGACCTCATATCCCTCCGCGCGCAATTCACCGGCCAGCTGCTGAAGATAGGTCTCGCTGTCATCCACGGCGAGAATCATCTTCGGACCCTGCAGGCTGGCGGTGGCCTGATCGCCGAGGCGCGCCTCGCCGGCGCTACGCAGAACTGCGCTCAACCGCGCCAGGACGACGGCGGTATCCTCGTCCTTCCGAACAAAGGCATCCGCGCCGGCGTCGAGGGCAAGCAACTCAGCGCTCTGCTCTTCCGACGCCGTGAGCAGGATGCAGGGCGTGCGCCGCAGCGCGGCGTCCATGCGAATGCGGCGCAACACCGAGGCGCCGTCGATTCCGGGCAGCATGCCGTCCACAATGATCGCGGTCGGCCGCGCGTCAGCCGCCACCCGCAGGCCCGCCTCGCCGCTGGCCGCGGTGAGTACATGGTAGGACGCTTCTTCCAGCGCCTGCTTGATCTGTTCGCGGAAGGTGGCGCTGTCGTCGATCACCAGGATCGTTTCTTGCCCCGGCGCCGCGGTGCCCTGCGTGCGCCGTAGCAGTTCCCGGGCGCGGGCGACGACATAGCTTGCCTCATAGGGCTTGCCGACATACTCGTCGGCACCGGTCTTCAGCCCGCGGATGCGGTCGCGCACCTCAGCCTCGGTCGAAAGCAGCATCACGGCCGAATCGCCGGAAAAAGGCGTCTCGCGGATTTTCTTGAGCAGATCGATGCCGTTTCCGTCCGGCAGCACCACGTCGAGAATGATGAGGCCGAACTGTTCGCGCGCCAGAATGTCTTCTGCTTCCGCGACGGTGGTGCAACTCACGATCCGAAAATGCGTCGCCTCCAGCGCCTCGGTCAGGTTCATGCGCACTGTCAGGCTGTCATCGATGATGAGAATGCTTGTGTTCATACCAACTTCCGTCCCGGCGGTTGACCGGCGAGGGCGGCAAGCGCCGGACCGATTTCACCCAACGGCAGGATGCGTTGTGCCGCTCCGAGAAGGGCCGCTTCGCGCGGCATGCCATAAACGACCGATGTCGCTTCGTCCTGCGCCAGCGTGATGCCGCCGGCATTGCGGATATCGCGCAGGCCCACGGCGCCGTCGCGCCCCATTCCGGTCAGAAGGCAGCCCGCCGCCGAAGCGCCGAAGGCCCGTGCGACCGATTCGAACAGGACGTCCACCGACGGGCGGCACGAATGCCGTTCCCGGTCGCCGGTCAGACGCAGCATATTGTCCCGTACGACAAGATGTTTGTCCGGGGGTGCCATGACCACCCGTCCTTGCAGCCCGGTGACGGGCTCACCGTCACGAGCGTAGGACACGCGATGCTGGGATTGGCCATCGAGCCAGTCAGCGAATGCCGCTGCGAAAGGCTCGCCGATATGCAACACGATGATGATGGGGATGCGGTAGTGCACCGGCAGCGCTTGCAGGATTTCGACGATTGCGGCGGGTCCACCGGTCGAAGCGCCGATCGCTACTACTTTGGTTGCTCCCGGCGTTGGGGGCAGCCCCTCCGGGGAAACGACATCGGAATTCCGGCCCCGCGCACCGACGCGCAAGCGCAGATGGGTGATCACCTTAATTCGCGAGACGAGTTTCACCGTCGACAGAAACCGCCGCTCCCATTCACCGTCGGGCTCCAGCCCGGTCGGTTTTTCGAGCACATCCACCGCGCCCGCGGCGAGCGCGTCATAAGTGCGGAACAGTTCCCCGCGCTCGGTGGACGCCGAAACGATCAAAATCGGCGAGGGCGAATGGGCCATGATGTATTCGGTCACCGCCAGCCCGCTCATCAGCGGCATCATCATGTCCAGCGTGATGATATCCGGGTGCAGCTGTTGGCAAAGCTCGATCCCCTGCTTGCCGTTTTCGGCTTCGCCGACGAGCTCGATTTCGGGGTCCGAGGCGAGGACCTGCCGCAGATGGGCGCGCATCGTGGCTGAGTCTTCCACCACCAGGACACGAATTCTCGCCGTGCCCGTCATGGTTGCGCCATGAACTGGCGAATGGTCTCAAGAACCTTCACCTGATCGAACTCGCCCTTGACGACATAGGCGCGGGCCGCGGCGGCGAAGCCGCGCCGCTGGTCTTCGGGCGCATTGCGCGATGTCACCAGGATCGCGGGGATGGCGCGCAGGTCGGGATCCGCGCGGATTGTCTCGACGAAGCCAAACCCGTCCATGCCGGGCATCTCGACATCGACCAGGAACAGGCCGTAATGCCGCTGCTTCGCCTTCACTAGTCCCTCTTCCGCAGAGGTTGCCAGATCGACTCCGTATCCGGCGGATTACAGAATGCTCTGTTCA
>DHXL01000341.1 GCA_002415335.1 Oxalobacteraceae bacterium UBA5157 | reverse complement strand
GTCTATGAGCGATTCGAGAAAGTGGTGCTGGTGCATGGCGTGCGCCAGGTCAGTGAGTTCGCCTACAAGGACTTCATCACCGAAGACTTGCGGGATCACGAATACCTGGGCGACATGATCCGCGAAAAGCTGATCTATTACCCAACTGCCACCCGGGAACCGTTTCGCAACCAGGGGCGTTTGACCGATTTGATTTCGAGCGGGAAATTGTTCGCGGATATCGGCATGCTGCCGTTCGATCCTGCGGTCGACCGTGTGATGTTGTGCGGCAGCCCGCATATGCTCAAGGATACCGCCCATCTGCTCGATGCCAAGGGATTCATCGCGTCGCCGCACACCGGTCAGCCCGGCCATTACGTGATCGAGCGCGCGTTCGTCGAGAAATAAGCGGAGCAAAGCGCGTGCCTTGACGCGCGCGGCGGCGAGGATACTGAAAAGCAGGTAATTCTTGCTCCAGCCCCATCTCAGGGCGGAGAAGATTGCCGCGGTTCTGCAACACCCCCGCTGGGAAGGACCTCCAGATGAAAATGTGGGCAATCCTGCTGTTCTCGCTGGTATTCGCCGGTTGCGCATCGACGCCCGTGGTGGCGCCAGACGAGACGCTGTTCAGCGACCAGCTATTCTCCGCGCCATCCGAGCGCGTCAGCGCCGACGATGTGTTCGCCGTCAGCCCCGAAATGCGCCATTACCTCCATACGGAGATCGCGCCACACTTGCACCGCGAAGGGCCGCTACAGGGATTGTTCGACGCGCTGTATAGCAAGCGGCAGCTGAAACTCGAGTACGACTCCGCCATGACGCGCAACGCGGCGCAGGCGTTCGCCGCGCGGTCCGGGAACTGCCTGTCACTGGTCATCATGACCGCCGCCTTCGCCAACGAGATGGGGCTTCCGGTTCAGTTCCAGAGCGTGCTCGGGGAAGAAGCATGGAGCCGCAGCGGCGATATCTACTTCTCGCTGGCGCATGTCAACATCGTGCTCGGCAAGAAGCGCATGGACTGGCACGACGGCTATGACGCGCAGCAATCGATGACGATTGATTTCCTTCCGCCGGAAGAGATTCTCGGCCAAAGGGTCAGGGCGATCGACGAGAAAACCATCGTCGCGATGTACATGAATAACCGGGCTGCCGAAGCGCTCGCGGCCGGCCGGGTGGACGACGCCTATTGGTGGGCGCGCCAGGCGATCGAACGGGACCCCCAGTATCTGAGTTCGTACAATACGCTCGGCGTCATTTACCGCCGTCACGGCAATTTGCCGCAGGCCGAACAGACGCTCGTGCGCGCGCTCGAACACGATCCTCGCAGCACGCTGGTGATGTCGAACCTGGTTGCGGTCCTGAACGACCTCGGCAGGGTGGCGGACGCGAAGCTCCTGAGCGCTCGGCTCGAACAACTGGAGCCGACGCCGCCTTTCCATTTCTTCAATTTGGGCATGGCAGCCATGCGCGCGAGGGGCTATGCGAAGGCCAAGATTCTATTCGAGAAGGAGATCGCGCGCGATCCGTACTATCACGAATTTCATTTCTGGCTTGGGATTGCCCACCTTCGCCTCGGAGAGGTCGCGCAAGCGGGCGCGGAAATGCACCTCGCGCTCGACGCCAGCACGACCCGAGATGACCGCGCGCTATACGCGGCCAAACTCGACCGGATTAACGCCTACCGCCAGCAGTAATCCCGAGACGCGGGCGGGGCCGCAGGCGTTACGCGAAATTTTGCGCGACGAAGTCCCAGTTCACCAGCTTCCAGAATGTCTCGACGTACTTCGCGCGCAGATTGCGGTAATCGATGTAGTACGCGTGTTCCCACACGTCGCAGGTCAGCAGCGGCTTGTCCGCGCCAGTCAGCGGGCAACCGGCATTGGACGTGTTGGTGATATCGAGCGAGCCGTCCGTCTTCCTGACCAGCCAGGTCCAGCCGGAGCCGAAATTACCGACGCACGACTTCGTGAACTCTTCCTTGAATTTGTCGAACGAGCCCCACTTGGCGCTGATTGCATCAGCTAATGCGCCGGTCGGTGCGCCGCCTCCATTCGGCTTCATGCCGTTCCAGTAGAACGTGTGGTTCCAGACCTGCGCCGCGTTGTTGAAAACACCACCGGACGATTTCTTGATGATTTCTTCGAGCGACGCGTTTTCGAAATCGGTGCCCTTGATCAAGTTGTTCAGATTCGTCACATAGGCTTGATGATGCTTGCCGTAGTGATATTCCAGTGTTTCCTTTGAGATATGCGGCGCGAGTGCATCGAGTGCGTAAGGCAGTGCGGGGAGAGTATGTTCCATGTTCTTTTCCTTCGATGGTTGAGTGGCTTTTTATACAGGCATATTGTAAGTCGGATAAGAATTGTCTGCAGATCGCATCGGTGCATCGCAGCTGCACACTTACACCGTGAGCGTGTAGCTGCGATTGGCCGCATGCTGCCGCTTCATCAAGTCGGAAGCGGCATTCAAGTCTTGCGGAAAATCGTCGACATGCACCGACACATCGGTGAAGCGCGCGAAATCCGCCATTGTCCGGCGCTCGTCGGGGTTAATCATGCCAAGCGACGCGCAATGGGTGATCCAATCCTGCATCGCGATCAGACTTTGCGGCATCGGCGGCAGCGTACCGCGCCGAATTGCAGGCCTCAGGCGCTTTTCGATTGCTTCGACCTGCGGCAGCAGCGCGAGCGCCATTTCGGCGCATGAGACCGGATCGCTGATGTCGCCCTGCACGAAGGTGTCGGCCAGCAGGCGCTCGCGGCTCTCTCCCGGCGTCTGCATCGCATCGGCGACCTGGCTGCTCAATGCGTCGCTCGGATTTCGGTGCGGCAGACCGAATGGAAAGACCAGCAGCCGCACCAGGCCCGCCAGCAGGCGGTTCGGGAAATTTTCCAGCACGCCGATCAACGCCTGCTGCGCCTGCAGCAGCGCATCCTGCACCGACCAATGTGCATAAGGAGCATCGTGCACCGGGCGGCCATCGTCTTCATAGCGTTTCAAGGTCGCGGAAATCAGGTACATCTGGGACAGGATATCGCCCAATCGCGCCGAGATCCGCTCGCGCCGCTTCAGCGATCCGCCCAGTACAAACATCGACAGATCGGTCATCAGTGCGAAAGCGGCAGAGAGCCGGCCGACCGCGCGATAGTAAGTCCGCATTTCCGGGGCGGCGGCCGACGGCGCAGAGGCCAGCAGGCCGCCCGACAAGCCATACGCCAGCGAGCGCGCCACATTGGCGAAGACAAATCCCACGTGACCGAAAAACGCGGCGTCGAAATCGGTTACCGCCCTGGTTCGGTCGCCTTCCGCCGTGGCATGCATTTCCTTGAGTACATAGGGATGACAGCGGATCGCGCCCTGTCCGAAGATGATCAGACAGCGCGTCAATATGTTGGCGCCTTCGACCGTGATCGCGATCGGAATCTGCTGGTAGGCGCGTGCCAGGAAATTGCTGGGGCCCATGCAGATGCCCTTGCCACCCAACACATCCATTCCGTCATTTACAACCAGGCGGCCGCGTTCGGTCACGTGGTATTTCGCGATCGCCGAGATGACCGCGGGTTTTTCGCCGAGATCGACCGCGAGCGCCGACAGTTTGCGGGTCGCATCCATCATGTACAGATTGCCGCCCATGCGCGCGAGCGCCTCCTGCACGCCCTCGAACTTGCCGATGGCGGTCCTGAACTGACGGCGTACGGCGGCATAGGCACTGGTGCCGCGCACGGCCATTTTGGCCATGCCGACATTCGACGACGGTAATGAAATGGCGCGGCCGGCGGCCAGGCATTCCATCAGCATGCGCCAGCCCTTGCCGACTTGCGCGGGGCCGCCGATCACCCAATCGATCGGGATGAAAACCTCGGTGCCGGAGGTCGGGCCATTTTGAAAAACCGCGTTCAACGGCCAGTGACGGCGGCCGATGATCACGCCCTCATGCTTGACCGGAATCAGCGCGCAGGTGATGCCGGGCTCGCTTTCTGTGCCGAGCAGGTAATCCGGATCATGCGTGCGAAATGCCAGGCCCAGTACGGTCGCGACCGGACCCAGCGTGATGTAACGCTTGTCCCATGTGACGCGCAGACCGAGCGTTTCCTTGCCGTCGAAGAATCCTTTGCAGACCACGCCGACGTCGGGAATCGCGGCCGCATCCGAGCCCGCGTAAGGACTGGTCAGCGCGAAACAGGGAACATCGATGCCGGCCGCCAGGCGCGGTAAATAGTAATCCTTCTGCTCATCGGTGCCGTAGTGCAGCAGCAGTTCTGCCGGGCCGAGGGAATTCGGCACCATCACCGACACTGCCAGAGCGGAACAGCGCGTCGACAGTTTCATCACGACTTGCGAATGCATGTAGGCCGAAAATTCCTTGCCGCCGTATTTCTTCGGAATGATCATCCCCAGGAAACGCTTCACCTTCAGGAACTGCCACGCGTGGGGCGGCAAGTCCTGCCACACTTGCGTCGATTCCCAGTCATTGACCATGTCGCACAATTGATCCACTTCATGGTGAAGGAACGCGTGCTCTTCCTCACTCAGCTTTGGCGGTGGCAGCTTCAGCAATTTGTCCCAGTCGGGCCGACCGGAAAACAGGTCGGCATCCCACCAGGTCGTCCCGGCCTCGAGCGCATCGCGCTCGGTGCCGGACATCTGGGGCAGGATGCGTTTGAACAAGTCGAGAATGTGCGGCGAGATCAAGCTGCGGCGCAGCGGCTTGATGGTGAGGACGAGCGCGGGCAAGCCGATGACGACGCCCAGGACGGCGGCGGCGATGGCGCCGATCACGGCATAACCGTAACCGGCAGCGATCCAGATGACCATGCCTGCCAGCCACACTGTTGCGGGGAGCTGGAAATACATCAGTATCAGGCCGGCCAAAAAGGCTGTCGGAATCCACCATCCCATTTGCTTCTCCTATTCGATTCTGCCAGGCAAAAAGTGCCCGATGCTTGCCAATACCATAGGCGCTGAACGAGCGCCTGTCAGTGCGGTACGTCACTTAGGGCAGATGCCGGCCGCACGCGAGCGATGGCCGCGTTTCACGCAATGCCGACCGGGCCACGTCGCTGCTATGTGCGCCATCGTACGGAAGAAGCCAGGGCGACGGTGCACACTGCCAGCATAAGAACCGGCTTTGCTCTCGTCCCGCGTCGGACGCCACCCAGACAGGAAACAAAATGAACAGATTCGTGAATTATTCCAGGCGCCTGATGTGGTTCCTTGCCTTCCTGCTCGCCGCGTTCGTCACCGGATACGGCACCGGGATCGTTTCAGCGCTGGTCGATCCCATGCATTTTTCTGTCCAGCAGTCCCAGCCGCCGACGGGGGAGGTGGCGCGATGAAACGCACCGCGTCAGCCGTTTGGACAGGCGGTGTCAGGGATGGCAAGGGCAACATCTCGACCCAGAGCCGCGTTCTCGCCAATGCAAAATATGGCTTTAACACCCGTTTCGAGGATGGGCGCGGGACGAATCCGGAGGAGTTGATCGCGGCGGCACACGCCGGCTGCTTCACGATGGCGCTCACCGCACAACTGGGCGAAGCCGGGATGATTATGGAAAGCTTGCGGACCGATGCCGCGGTCACATTGGAAGAGCGCGATGATGGCTTCGCGATCACGGCGATTCGCCTGGAACTGGCGGCAAGAATTCCGGGCGCCGACAAGAATACCTTCGAGGCGGTGGCCAACAAAGCCAGGGCCGACTGTCCGGTTTCAAGGCTGTTGAACGCAACGATCACGTTGAACACCACATTGGAAGCCTGAACCGTGAAAGCCCCCGCCAGTGCCCTTGCGATCGGGACCGCCGCTTCAGGCAGAAAGGCCTCGTCGGCGTTGGTACTGGCGGCCCTGTGTCTGGCCGGCACCGTCGGTTGCGGCGAAGTCGCGACCTTGCCGGAGACCGCGGGCTTCGGCCCGCAGCCGATTTTGCCGGCCCCTCATCCGACCCTAATTCCTACGGTTAACATTGCTCCTGCAAAAGGCTGGCCCGCAGGCACGATACCGGCGGCGGCCGCCGGACTGGCGGTGCGCGCCTATGCAACCGGCCTGGATCATCCGCGATGGCTGCATGTGCTGCCGAACGGCGACGTCCTGGTCGCGGAGACCAATGCGCCGGCCGAACACGATGCCGGCAGCGGCATCAAGGGCTGGATCCAGAAGCTGGTAATGAAAGTGGCCGGCGCCGGTGTGCCGAGCGCCGATCGCATCACGCTGCTGCGCGATATCGGTCGGGACGGGATGGCCAGGACGCGTACCGTCTTTCTGCAGGGATTGCATTCGCCGTTCGGCATGGCCCTGGTCGGCAACGATCTTTACGTCGCCAATACCGATGCGGTGATGCGCTTCCCGTACCACGCCGGCGATACCCGGATCACTGCGCCGGGGGTCAAGGTGATCGATCTGCCGGCGGGGAAAATCAATCATCACTGGACCAAGGATCTGATCGCAAGTCGCGACGGCGCGCGTCTCTATGTGACGGTCGGCTCGAATAGCAACGTCCCCATGGATGGAATGGAAAACGAGGTCGGCCGCGCGGCGATTTACGAGATCGACATCGCGACTGGACGCGCGCGCATCTTCGCGTCAGGCTTGCGCAATGCGAACGGGCTGGCCTGGCAGCCGCAAAGCGGCGCGCTATGGACCGCGGTCAATGAACGCGACGAGCTCGGCAGCGACCTGGTACCTGATTACATGACATCGGTGCGGGACGGCGGATTTTACGGCTGGCCGTACAGCTATTTCGGCCAGCATGTCGACCAACGGGTCCAGCCGCAGCGGCCCGATCTGGTGGCCAAGGCGATCGTGCCCGACTACGCGCTGGGCGCGCATACCGCTTCACTCGGACTGACGTTTTATGACGCGGCCTTGCTGCCGAAAAAATATGCGGGTGGCGCCTTCGTCGGACAGCACGGCTCGTGGAACCGAAAGCCGCACAGCGGCTACAAGGTGATCTTTGTTCCGTTTTCCGGTGGCCGGCCGGCCGGGCCGCCGCAGGATGTGCTGACCGGCTTTCTGAACGCGCAAGGCAATGCGCTGGGGCGCCCGGTTGGCGTCGCGATCGATCGTGCCGGCGCCCTGCTGGTGGCCGACGACGTCGGCAATGTCGTGTGGCGCGTGACGCCCGCGCCGTCTTCGAAGTAGAGGCAGATCGCAACGCGAAGACAATCAGGCATCAAGCAAAGGTCGGGCCGATTCGAACCTGTTTGGTTGGCGGCGGCTGCATTCGAAAATCAAGACAAGGGAGTACAAATGGCGTGCATACTGGTCGTTGACGATCACTTCCTGAACCGGCATTTCTTGCTATCGCTGCTGGGCTATGGCGGCCACCGGCTGCTCGAAGCGGCGAACGGTGCAGCGGCGCTCGACGTCGTGCGCGCCGAACAGCCTGATCTTGTCATCAGCGACGTCCTGATGCCGCAAATGGACGGCTACGAGTTCGTATCCCGCTTGCGCGCTGATCCCGCCACCGCCCGGACCGCCGTCATTTTTTACACGGCGACTTATCGCGAGAGCGAAGCGAGAGTATTGGCCGATGCCTGCGGCGTGACCTGGGTGCTGGCAAAACCGTCGGAGCCGGAAGCCATTTTGCGCATGGTGCAGCAGGCACTCGGAGCGTCTTCGGACTCCGCCGCGCCGCTGCCTTCGGCGATGTCCGAGACGACCAGGAAGCAGATCTTCGCCATCACCGATCAACTTGGCGACGACATCCGCGAACTGGATGTGGAGGCTGCGCTGGGCCGGTTCGGAGGCAACTTGCCGGTGTACCTGCGGGCGCTGCAGAGCTTCGCCGCCGATGCGCGCGCCATCGAGCTGCAATTGCCTGAACGGGTATCGGCCGGTCAGCGCGAACACGTGTACCGCTCGCTGCATGCACTGAAGGGAATCGCCGCCACGATCGGGGCCCGGCCCTTGGCCGAATTGGCCGCGCAGGCGCAGGCGGTCGAGCTCGGGGAGCTTGCCGCGCTGCTGTTGCAGGTGAAGAGCGCGACCCAGCAAGCGGCCGATGCGGCCAAGAATCTCGCCGTTCACCTGAAGCCGCTCTGCAACCCATCCGGTAAAGGGGTGTCCGACGCACCGCCATTGCGTGTGCAGTTGCAGGCACTCGCCGGCTTGCTGGAGCAGGCCAATATGGATTCATTGAGCGTGTGCGAACAGATGCAGCAGCACCACCCGAGCGCGCTGCCGCCCGAGTTCGAGACGCTGGCACACGCCGTCAATCAATTGGATTTCCACGCAGCACTACGCGTCTGTCACGATATCCTGCAACAGTCGCAGCGGTGAGGGCCATGATCACCAGGCATCCGCAATCGTCGCTGCCGTTTGAGTTCGACCGGCACCGTCGTGCACGATTGCTGGTGGTCGATGACCAGCCGGTCAACGTGCAGGCAATCCACCAAATATTTGCGGCAACACACGATGTCTTCATGGCGACCAGCGGCGAACAAGCGCTGATATTTTGCCGGAAGACGCCGCCCGACCTCGTGTTGCTCGACGTCGTGATGCATGGAATGAGCGGTCTGGAGGTGTGCCGCAGCCTTAAACGGCGGCCCGATACGCAGGACATCCCGGTCATTTTCGTCACCGGCCATGAACAGCCGGATGAGGAGACCGCGTGCTGGGAAGCGGGTGGGGTCGATTTCGTCAACAAGCCGGTGAATCCAACCACCTTGCGCAACCGGGTCCGGGCCCATCTGACGCTGAAACTGCAGGCCGACTTGTTGCGCGAGATGGCATTCGTCGATGGGCTGACCGGTGTCGCGAATCGCCGCTTCTTCGACGAGCGGCTGGAGGCGGAATGGCGGCGTTGCACCCGCAGCCAATTGCCGCTGGCGCTGATCATGGCCGATGTCGATTTCTTCAAACGCTACAACGACCGTTACGGCCACCAGGCCGGCGATGACTGCCTGTGCCGGGTCGCCGCGGCATTGCGGCTCGGTCTCAAACGCCCTTATGACCTGGTGGCGCGATACGGCGGCGAAGAGTTCGTTGGCATCCTGCCGGACACGGATCTGGCAGGTGCGTCGGCGATCGCGCATTCGCTCGAAAGAGCGGTGCGTGGATTGCAGATCGAGCATGCAGATTCCAGCGTCGAAAAGGTCGTCACGATCAGTCTTGGAGTCGGGTACGCGCCACCCTGGCCGGTTAGGCCGGCAGAGTCGCTGATTGCACTGGCGGACGCCCAGCTTTATCGGGCCAAGCAGGAGGGACGCGCGCGGGTTTGTAGCGGCGTATTGGAGGAAAAATCGTGAACCTGCGTGGATACTGCCCAGGAGCCGTCGACGGAACGGTTGGCGAGGAAGCCGTCCACCCGCGGTCGATGCGTCGACATGTCGATAGCGGAACCGGTCGTGTTGGCGGGATCTGCGCCGGCGTCTTTTTATCTCATTAAGGTCTGAATTTATGCGCGCAATGGAAAGAGCATCGGTCGAGCGACTGATATTGTTCGGCTTCGGAATCACGCTGGCGGTCTTGCTCCTGATCAGCGCGATCGCGCTGAACACCGCCGGGTCATCCGGCAGCGCCGTCATCGTTGCCAGCAGTGTGTTGCTGCTGGCTGTCCTGGCGCGGCTGGCCGTGCGCATTCGGCGGGCGATCCGCGTCCGTCTGGCCGACGAACAGGCATTGCAGGAATTGCGGCAGCCATTGCTGAAAGAGGGCGCGTTGAAAGGGGCCATTTTCAACAGCGCGAACTTTTCCAGTATCGCGACCGACGCCCAAGGCGTGATCCAGATTTTCAACGTCGATGCCGAGCGCATGCTTGGCTACACCGCGGCCGAGGTGATGAACAAGATCACGCCGGCCGAC
>DHXL01000340.1 GCA_002415335.1 Oxalobacteraceae bacterium UBA5157 | reverse complement strand
GCGACGATAAGCGGGATGAGGAGAGTACGTGGCACTGCTGATGACCGTGATGAAAACAAAAAGACAGACCCAAGCAGTGTCGTGTCTGACTCACAAGTTTACACTTGTTTCAGCGAATTAGCTGACTAGTTCGAGTTGGCTCCTTGTCAGAAGCTCGCGGCGCCCGAATCACTCACGACGCGGGGACCACTTCAACCGTTGCTGCGCGCGAGCGATGATGCCAGAAAATCGATGAACGTCCTCACCTTCGCAGGGAGGTTTTTCCTGCTGGGATAAAACGCAAATAAATCCGCCCGCGGCAGGTTGACACCTTTCAGTACAACCTGCAGCCGTCCGGTCTGCAGGTATTTTTCTAGATCCCATTCGGACCGCATCAGGATGCCATGCCCATCGAGCGCCCAACCGAGCACGACATCGCCGTCGTTACTCGATAACACACCACCTACTTTTACCGTTTCGCTCTTTCGATTTTTGATGAAGTGCCAGATGCCGTAGGCGTCGTCATTCTGTCGATGAATGATGCAGCGATGATTGGCAAGGTCTGATGAAGATGAGGGAGGACCGAATTGCTTGAGATACCCCGGTGACGCACATAGAAAGCGCCGATTGGACATGATGTGGCGCGCGTTGAGCCTTGTGTCGGGCAGATCTCCGAAACGAATGTCAAGGTCAAATTGCTCTTCCACCAGATTGACACGGAGCAGGCCCTTCAGTTCGGCGCGGGCACTCGAGACCACTTCTTCCATATCCCTGATTTGGGAAATGATTTGCACCGCATGCGCCAGGTACGTCTCGCCTTCGTGATTGGGCGATCGGTGAGTTGCAGCTGAATTTCGAGAGCCGGATGCTGATGCGCGAATGTCGAGATCAACGGGGCGATGACGGTACGCCCGAATTCGAGCGTCGCATTGATGCTGTGGCATGAACGAGACACGCATAGTCGGGCGCACGCATGGTTGCGCGATCATTTGATTGAACTCACTGATTCCGATATTGGGGGCATCGCGTCGTAAGCTTCGTGCTGGCAACGCCGTCGACGGTCTGCTGACGAATCTGAATAGCAATTTGATTCAGGCAAACCACGCTTCTTGAGACCGTCGATCAATCCCTCGGTCGAGAAAGGGTCGCGCGCGATCAGCGCATCTACGGCCGCGCGCGTATCGGCCTTGACGATCAGAAACCCGCCCCGGACTGGCGCTTCGGGCAGTGGCCCAGAGGCGCGCAGTGAGCCTTCCTCCAGCATCTGGCGGAGGAACGCGATGTGTGATTGGAGATGCCGGGTCCAGCCATCGAGATTATTGTGGGTCATGGTCACAAGATAGAAAGCCACGGCAGTTCTCCCTCAAAAGATAGATGTGTTACTCGGCGCACTCGCCAATGAGGTTCTGTCGCAAACTTTACGCCGCGAGACTACCTGTTCGGTTTTTGAGTTGTTACAGATCAGGTGCTCTTTACTCTTAATTATCTAAGCCCGAAAAACGACAAGACAGCGATGATGATGACGACTGCGCCGACGAGGTAGACGATGCGGTTCATGAGATTTCCCCTTTCGCGAGGGTTGAATGAGTTAAAAGATCGAAACGAGTGCCTGGGCAATCTGCTGCACAGGTATTTTCATCGTACATCGCTCGGCCGTGACTCTCGGTGCGGCAGCGCGCATAACGCCAGATAGTTTTATGCGCAGAAAGTTAACCGGAACCTTGATGCCTGTATCAAACTCCAACTCTTGGCTGAAGTTTCTTTAAAACCCTTCCCCCAGTTGCTACCTAAAGAGGCTTCAGCCCAGCGTGATCGTGAATCATGTGTTCCGGTTCCGGAACATCGCGTAGCGCCAGCCACGAAAGATTGCCATGTCAGATTTGTCGAAACCCGGCGAAACGGCGCCCGCCGCAACGGGCCTGTGGCTCGCTATCAAGAAGGCCGCCAGCCGCCTGCAGGACTGGTTTGTGATTCAGTCGGTGTTCGTCAAGCTGGCGGTGCTGGCCATAATTATCCTGATCCCGGCCACCGGCATCTATTCATTCACGCTCATGCAGAAACAGGCCGCGGTGGCCGAGCAGGTCAAGACTATGACCGTCGCCGGAAAGGCAGGCGAGGGTGTGTGGACGCTCAACGACAAGCTGCCTGTGGTGTTCGGCACCGGCTCGGTGTTGAGCTTCCTGGAAACGAATCCGGTCGAGCGCATCACGGTGATCTACACGCCACTGATGTGGAACGTGTCGGAGCGCATCATCCTGATCGAATCGCAAGGCAAGCAGTATGCGTATTACCCCAGCGACATGGAGACCAAGATATTCGCCGACAAGGCCGTCACCGCGCCGTGGGGCGGCAAGCTTGCCTTTATTCCGCGCGCTGAGCTCAGCGACAGCAGCCAGGAATTGATTGAGCGCCTGGACCAGCGCTTTGCCGGCGCTCGCCCGCAGTCCGAGAAGGACGGCTGGAAGGCCGGCATCAGCGGCGTGCTGTCGGCCGCGTTTACCTTCGGCCTGCTGGCCTTCCTATACTTCCAGTTCAAGGGTCAGTTCAAGTCGCTCAAGTTCGTCGAGCCGACGCAGGTGCGCGGCTCAATCGACGACCTGGTGGGTATGGATGACATCAAGGCCGAGGTGGCACAGATCAAGGATCAGTATCAGCGCCGCGCGGCATATGCCGAGTATGGCATCAGCAAGCCCTTCAACGTGATGTTCAGCGGACCGGCGGGTACCGGCAAGACCAAGCTGGCCAGCTACCTGGCCAAGGAACTGAAGCTTCCCATCCTGTTCCACTCCGCAGCCAACCTGGAAACGGGCTACGTGGCCGGTGGCTCGAATACGCTCAGCCGCATCATCGCCATGGCCAAGCGACGCAAGCGCTGCATCGTCTTCCTGGATGAGGCGCAGGATCTTTTCATGAAACGCGGGGGCCGCCGCAAGTTCGACGATGACACGGCGAACACGCTTCTGTCCGTGCTGGATGGCGTGCGCAGCAGGAACGAAGCCGAGATCATCTGGATCGTGGCCAGCAACTTCAACAGCGAATCCATGCAGATGGACGAGGCGATGCTGCGTCGCTTTCAAATGAAGGTGGACTTTCGCATGCCGAACCGGGAAGAGCGGCTGGCTATCATCGGCCACTATCTGGCCCGGCGCGCCGACAAGGTGCTGCCCGATCTGGACCTGCGCCACCTGGTGGCAGTGACCGAGGGCCGCAGTCCGGCCGACCTGGAGACCATCGTCAACCAGGCTGGCATCACCGCCGTGCAAGCGGACGAGATGATCGGCGCCGATACCTTGATGCAGGCCGCCGAACGCGTACTGGTGGGCAACGTCAATACCAATACCACCGAAGAACGCGAGCGTGACCGCCGCATCATTGCCGTGCACGAATGGGGCCACTTCCTGGTGGACTTCGAGCACGAGCGCAAGCTGGCCAATGGTAACTGGGAGCAGCTCCTGGCCGATTTTAAGACCATCAAGATTTCACTCAAGGCCAATGCGCGCACCAACGCATTGGGCTTCGTCTTTCACAAGCAGGGCGCCAACCTGCTCAAGACCAAGGGTGACATCGAACACGACGTTCGCGTGTTGCTGGGCGGTATGGCCAACGAGGAACTGTTCTTTGGCGAGCAAGGCACGACCAATGGGGCGCACAACGACATCACCCGCGTAACGGAACTGCTGCACCACGCCGTGGGTGAGATGGGCATGTACCGCAAGACCCGTCTCAACTTCGGCGCGCTCGTCCGTGACAGCCAAGGCGGCGGCCGCGAAGTTGACGAGGAAACGCGCAGCATCATGGAAGCGCAGAGTGAGCGCCTATACGGCGAAACCAAGGCCGTGCTGGACAAGTTCAAGCCGCTGACCGAGCATCTTGTTGGCAAGCTTCTGGAAGCTGGCGAGATGAACCTGAGTGTGGCGATGTTCGAAATCCGCAGATTCGAGGCGGCCTGATACAGCGTCAAGGAAGGTGGGTTTGTTCTACGTGGAGTAGAACACGGGCGGCCCTTAGTGGCGCAAGTGCGCAGTGTCCGTTTTGCAAACTGTGGCGCGATGTCGTACGCAACTAAGAAGCCTATGCTGCAATCAATATTTAGGAACTGTACGAGCGGCATCGTGAAACCCTTGCCGTAAAGGTAGCATCATGAATGATGGATTTCCATCGCGCCATTATGAAAATTGGAAGGCAACTCTGAAGTTCCGCTTTTGGCCGAACGTGACCGGTCGATCAGATGCAGTCACCGCCCGGAAAAGACTGGAAGGCGACACTCAGGTTTGGCCGACGACACGTCGCATCGGTAACCGGTTCCTGAGCGGCGCTATTTTCAATCAGTAGCAACCCCGGCACAATTCTCCCCACGTTCAACAAATCGGAGCGGTAGATGGGAAAAGGTGCAACACCAGCGGCATCAATTGCAAAAAAGGAAGCGATCTGGCGTGTCCGCTTCGCGCGTCACGCGGTGAGCAAGCAGAGCACCGAGGCATTCTGCCGGAGCGAGTCGGTGTCAAGCGCCCTGTTTTACCATTGGCGAAAAAGACTGGGTATCAAGGCAGCCAGTTCGGCGCTGGCCCCCCGCACGCCATCGGCAAGCTTCATCGATCTCGGTGCGGTCAACGATTGTGCTGCTGACGCTGCGCTCAAGATTATCACCAATGACGCAATTCCCCGTACGGGAATCGAACTACGCATCGAACTTGGCGGCGGCATGGTGCTCACCATCGTGCGGCACTGATGTTCTTCCCTGAAGGGCAGGTTCGCGTGTTCCTGTATGGCGAGCCAGTTAGCATGAGGCTCTGGTTCGACGGACTGTATGCGCTGGCACGTCATAGTATGCAGCAAGATCCGCTCTCGGGTCACCTGTTCACCTTCATCAATGGTCGTGCCACGCAAGTCAAAGTTCTGTACTTCGATCGCACTGGATTATGCGTATGGAGCAAGCGACTCGAACAGGGCAGATTGCTCAGCAACTGGGATCCCATCACCACGCGCGCAATGGACTGGGCCGGCTTGAAACTTCTGCTCGAAGGAATCGAGCCGGGACGTATGCGCAAGCGCTACAAAAAAACGTATTCTCATAGGGAAAATGCTTCAATCAAAGAAGGGTCAGCGATATAAAACGACATGCAAATCAACCCGCCATCCACCACCGAAACGGGTCACAACGTGACCGCATTGACGCCGGTGGAAATCGCAAATTTGCTCGATACAAAAGACCGCGAGATCGTCCACCTGCGCCGCCAGGTCGCCTGGTTCCAGCGCCAGATCTTCGGACAGAAGAGCGACCGACGTCTGCCAGAACCGGAAGGCGTGCAAGGTACACTCGGTGAAACGTTCAACACCATCCCGGACGGCTCGGCGCCAAACAAGAAGATCCGCATTGCCGGGCATGAGCGCGACACTAGATCGACTAAACCGATTGACGGCAGCGATGAATCCGCGCTGTTCTTCGATGAATCGAAAGTGCCGGTCGAAGTCATCGACGTGCCCAACCCGGAAATCGCCGACCTGAGTCCTGAAGACTACGAAGTGATTGGTGAGAAAGTCAGTCACCGCCTGGCGCAGCGTCCTGGCAGCTACGTCATTTTCAAATACGTCCGGCCTGTCATCAAGCGCTGCGATACCCAAGTTCTTCGTGCCCGGCTGAGCCAGTTGGCGTCCTCGACGGCTGCCGCGCCGACGTCAGCTTCATCGCCGGCATAATCGTCGACAAATTTGCGTATCATCAACCGCTGTATCGCCAACACACCAAATTGAAGGATTCCGGCATCAACGTCAGCCGTGGCTGGCTCACCAAACTGATGCCCAGCGCCGTCGCGCTGCTCGAACCCATTCATGCGGCACAACTGGGCTCGATTCGCCTCTCCCGCGTCATCTCGATGGACGAAACGCCGATCAAGGCAGGACGAGCCGGCCCGGGCAAGATGAAGTCCGCCTATTTCTGGCCGGTGTATGGCGAGCAGGACGAAATCTGTTTCCTGTATTACCCAAGCAGAGCGGCCAAACACGTCGCCGATGCTCTGGGGCTCTCCCCGCCGCCGGGTGCGGTATTGCACCGATGGCTACAGCGCTTATGCGCAGCATGCAAGGAAGACGGGCATGACCCACGCCCAGTGCTGGGCGCATTCGAGACGCAAGCTCATAGAGGCGCAGGATATTGAGCCAATTTCTGCTGCACAGGCGCTAGACTGGATCGGCGCGCTGTATGCGATCGAGACGCAAATCCGCGATGAAGGATTAGCGGGCAATGCCAAATGTGCGCACCGCCAGGAACAGGCGAAACCAATCGTTGATCGCTTCTTCACCTGGATCGACCAGCAGTTCGACAGACAGGGATTCTTGCCGAGCAGCCCGTTCCTGGGTGCGCTGGCGTATATCCGCGAACGTCGTGCCGGGCTGTCAGTGTATCTGGACGATCCGGATGTCGCGATCGATACCAATCACCTGGAACGCGCCCTGCGGGTGATTCCGATGGGTCGCCGCAAGTGGCTGTTCGCATGGACCGAACTGGGTGCCAAGCATGTCGGCATCGTCCAGAGCCTATTGGTCACCTGCCGCTTGCACGACATCAATCCGTACGACTACTTTGTGGATGTACTACAGCGCCTCGGGCAGCATCCGGCGTCACTGGTACATGAACTCACGCTACGCATATGGGCAGACCGGGCCGTTTTCGATTGCAAGTCGCTACAGCTAGCACCGCACGACTATTCACTGATGGCCGAGGATTGGTTCGTTACCGCACAGAAGAATATCGCCACGCGCGTAACATCGCGGTTGATGCTGCGCTGGCCTAAGCCCGTTTGGGGCAGGCCAGAAGCGCGACGCTGCCATATCTTCGAGGTCATAGCGAGCGAGACATGCAGCGGGCCGCCTTGTAGACCTGCATACACTGAAACGATCGTGGAAAGTGTGCGACTGCAGCCGCGCTGGCCGCGCCAAGGCGCAATCATCATCGTGGAGTTAGTCAACCTCATCACAACACAAGGCAGCGTCCCATCATGCAATTCTTCAAAACCAAAATACGCCGCCGGCTAATCGGATTGATTGCCATCGCAGCCACTGGATGTCAGAGTGTTGCACCGATCACCCCTGCGCCCATGCTGCCGATTAGTGCGGCCCCGTCAGGTACTGCCTGCCAGAAGGCGGACGCCATGTGGTACGACAAGATTCTTCCTTCTCGCTATGCCCAGTTGCCGCCGCTGACCAGTCCAGGGATGGTCGATTTACTCAAGTTGATGACGGGTAGCTTTTCGGAGCGGGCGCTGACATCGCATGGCGATGAGCTGGAGCTGGGGCGACATAAGCTAATTCACGCTTTCGGCGCAGAGGCGCGAATGCATTTGGTCGTGAGCCCAAAGGCGACGCAAGGTTACACAGGTATTTTCCAGAGCGGAACACAATGTGCGATCGCACGTTTTTCTCTTGCAAGCAAGCCCGATACCGACACTTCGATCCCCGGTCTGGCGCTGAAAATATTCATTGATGGAGATCGTCCATCGGTCAATTTACTATTGATGCATTCGATTGATGCACAAGTTGGGCACAACTACTTTGCTCAGGAATTTAGCAATATCCTGCCGCCTGCCGTTGCGTTCCCAAAGCGCCTGCTGGCAAGTGGATTCGAACGCGGTGCTGTATTATTTGGCGCCAAAGACACCAACCCCGGTAGGCTGACGCTGGAGCATCTGGCCGGCACGCTGCCAAACGGCGAGGGAATCGCCACGCCCAGTGTGCCATACCAGTTGATCTTCAAACCCACCGCCTATTCTCGCGCCTTGATGGCTGATGCCACTGCCGCCGATGACTTTCGCGTCAAACTGGCCGCACTCTCGGTCGGGCAGGCGATCTACAATATCTATACGTTGATGGAGGGGGATCCTGCGGGGAACGCCAAGTTTCTAGGGCAACTGGTTTTGGCGACACCAATCGTGTCGTCACGCTATGGTGATGAAACGCTCTATTTCCAACACAATATGGCAAGGAATTGACTTGGAACGTCGCCTGGTCGGTCATTATTCCTTCGCCATCCAATTGCCGCCAAACTCGCTCTTTGTGCCGCTGACGTGACTCCAGAGAGGGGAAGGAGCAAACGCCTGTCGTTATCGATACTCGCTATTTCGATTGCTCAAGGTCAGCTGATTGTGTGACATTCACGCCTTGGCTGTCGTCAACGGTAGCTTGCGTGCCGCGCTTGTCTGCATTTCATCGACCAGCTTGATGACGCCGCACACAAGATCAAAGCAGCCGGTGTAGTCGTCCATCAGATAGCGCCAGCGTTCACGCACGAATAAGCCGCCCAGCACCATTGCATAGTCACTGTCAGTGGGCGCCGCTGGCAGCATCGTGCCTAGAACCAGCGCAAGCACACGGGTAGTCGAGCATGCGATCCTCCATGAATGTACCTGTCATCGTAGGCCATCATGTTCGACCCTTCTGTTCCCCCAGCGAACATATCGAGGCCGCAGATACCACGACATGCAGGCAAAGAAGTGTTCGCTCCGTAATCTAAGAACGGGCAATCAATGTCGTCAACGCCATCTTGCGAACCGCTAGTTCGATCGCGTCGCTGCGTACGCTATCGAACAGACGCCAACCGACGCACGTCCTACAATTTTTATTGGCGGCGCAATCCCGGCGTCGCAAGCCAAAACCAGCACAGCAGGAGAATCAAATGTATATAGGCATCGGAACCATCGTATTGATCCTTGTTCTTGTCCTGATCTTTTTGTGATCCGGAGTCCGAGTAATGGCGACAGCATTGCGGCCGTCCAAGATCGAATTTTTGGTTTGTGCTTTGGCGATGGCATGTCGCTTGTCGCGATGAGCGAGTTAGAAGCCAAGGCGCAAAGAAAGACACATTTTCTACAACATTTGCCAGGAGCAAATCATGGGCATAATTTTATTGGTCATTCTAATTCTCGTTGTCATCGGTGCATTGCCGACCTGGCCACACAGCCGTAGCTGGGGCTATGGACCGAGCGGTATCACTGGCCTGATCGTCCTGGTGTTAATTATCCTGTTGCTCACCGGGCGACTTTAGTCTGCTCGACCAGGGTACAGGCGAGCATGAAATGTCGGCCCGCCAACACGGTCTTGTATTGGCGAGTACGAGTCCGAGGCACAATTTTATGGCTAACAGCAGCAGAAGGAAGATGCGACTGCGTTCGAATTCCTAGATCTCTAACATTGTGTGATATACGTCGCACAAACGTATTTTTTGGGAGAATAAAATGTTTGAAAAATCTGAGTTGAGTGATTTGGCGGGCGCCTTGTTGCGAGGTTTGCAAGTCCCGAAAAAGAATAAGAACTACGCCAGAATCGCCGAGTATTCAGCCACTATTTTCGGATTGTCGATCCACTCGATGCCACAAGAGCGGTTCCATGAAAACGCGGACAAAATCATGATCTTTTTCAGGGGATTTGTTAATTTCTGCGGCTCGGCAGTTGGACTTTCTGATGATGAATCGATCGAGGCATTCGAGGTATTTTTTGTCGAGATCACAGGTTTGCCTCGTGGGGACGCAGCAATGACTTTCAGTGTCATGGACAGGATGGCGAAAACTCAGGAAGGCATTGCGCTGGTCAAAGCGGGCGAACGGGCCGCTTTCCAGTGCCAAGAAGGCAGGACTTCAAAGGCAATAGCGGCGTTGGGCAAAGCACTTGGTCATTGAACGAACCGGTTGGGTTGGGCCAATATCTGCGTCCGCTGCTTCGCGCGTTGTTCTCCGGTCGCTGGCAACTCCCGCCGGAAGGCTCATAAGGCGAAGAAGAGCACGCCTTCGACTCACGACACCGTATGGCCCGTGCAAACAGCCATTCCTATGCGAACATCCGTGATTATCAACGCCTCGGCTGGCGGCGGATATACATCCGATTGGGCGCGCAATCTGTCCGATAGATTTCAAGCTCAGCGAATGAGCGTGGACGTGACGCTGGCACAAAGCGGCGATGAAATTCTTAAGGCTGCCCGATCCGCCGCAAGCGAGAGGCCTGAGGTAATTGTCGCTGGAGGTGGAGACGGGACCCTCAATGCAGTCGCATCAGCTCTGGTTGGAACTGAGATTGCACTTGGCGTCATTCCGCTCGGGACCTTGAACCACTTCGCGAGAGACTTGCATATCCCGCCGGACCTTGATGATGCGATTCGCACTATCGCGGGCCGACACACCATCAAGGTCGACGCCGCCGACGTCAATGGTCGAATCTTTCTCAATAATTCGAGTCTCGGCCTATACCCGGATATCGTACGAGATCGTAAACAACAACAG
>DHXL01000338.1 GCA_002415335.1 Oxalobacteraceae bacterium UBA5157 | reverse complement strand
AGCGCCCGTTCGGCAGCCGAGTTATCGAGCATCATCAACTACAGCTGATCCCAAGGATGCGAGTGGCTGGTTCACTATAATCCACCCGTTTCATCCGCTGCGCGGGACGCGCTATGAACTCCTTGAGCGTCGTAAGACATGGAGCACCGATCGGGTCTTCTATTTCGACTCTGAAGGAACGCAGCGCTCTTTTGCGACCAATTTGACCGATGTGGTGCCTCCCGATGCCTTCCTGGAAGCGTCGGCGGGGCGCGCGCCGTTTCGCCTCGCCGATCTGTTGGAGCTTCGAGAACGGTTGGATCTTCAGTCGGCCAAGAAGGCGGGTATTAATCATGCGTAAATCTAATTATGCCGCACGCGTAACACTAAATACGCCATGTGGGGACATAAGCAAGCGCGATACTGCGCATGATATGTGTACTATATCGGTACTCCGTTCGATTACGCTATCGATTTCCATATTTGAGCGGCATATATATGCTTACATATTTGCAGGAAGGAGATTCGATGCCGAAGCGCCAGAAGGTCGATGCCAAGACAGCAGAACTGGACCGCAGCGGAACGCTCAACCCGCACCCCGAAGTGATTGTCGATCCGCTTTTCCAGAACAACCCTTTCTTCGATGCACGGGATCTTCTGCAAGCCCGCTACGAGATGCTGCGTCGGCATCGCATCGAAGGTCGCTCGATTGTGGAGGCGACGCTCGCCTTCGGCGTTTCTCGCCCGACGTTCTATCACGCACAGACCGCGTTCACCGAGCAGGGTCTCGCCGGCTTGCTACCGCAACTGCGCGGCCCGAAGAGCCGCCACAAGCTCTCCGGCGAAGTTGTCCAACATATTCTCACGTTGAAGACCGCGGACCCAACTCTCACGACCGCGCAGTGCGTGCGAGAGATTCAACAGCACTTCGGTATCAGCGTGCATCGCCGCAGTCTCGAACGCGCTCTACAGACCAAAAAAAAACGGCGCGAGCCGACGCGACCCAAATGATCCCGGCATGCGCCGGCGAGGACTACGAGGCATTGCGGCAGCAGCTGTTCGGGGTCGAGCGGCCTGGTGCACCTGCCGCCGGATTCGGCGTCTTGATTCGATGCGGACTCGCCGCGTGGGCGCTGGGAAGACGCGATCCTGCGGCGCCGCCTCCTCATGTGCCGTCGGCGTTGGTCCCGAAACCGGCCGAGCATGTGACTGCCGGTTCATTGCTGGTAAAGCTCATTGCCAACTTGATTCTCAGTCCCCGTCAGGAGGCTTCCCCATGCCGGACATAAAGGTCACAAGTACGCATCTCGAACGTGATGCCTACCTCTACATTCGCCAGTCCACCGCACGCCAAGTCATCGAGAACACGGAGAGCACGCTACGCCAGTACGCCCTGCGCGAGCGTGCCGTGACTTACGGCTGGCCACTCGAACGCATTCATGTCATCGACAGCGATCTGGGCAAGTCCGGCGCAAGCGCCCAGCATCGTGACGGCTTTCAGGAACTGGTGAGCGAGGTGGCCCTAGGTAAAGCCGGGATCGTGATGGGGCTGGAGGTGTCGCGTCTGGCGCGCAACTCTGCGGATTGGCACCGACTGATAGAGCTGTGCGCGATGGCCGGAACGTTGATCCTGGACCAGGACGGCACCTATGACCCGATCTGCTTCAACGATCGGTTGGTGCTCGGGTTGAAGGGCACCATGAGCGAAGCGGAGCTTCATATTCTAAAGGCGCGGATGCGTGGAGGTGTACTCAACAAAGCCCGCCGCGGTGAACTCGAGATGATGCCGCCCGTCGGTCTCATGTATCTGGAAAATAGGATGCTGGGCCTTGACCCCGATGCATCGGTACAAGCGGCCATACGGCTCGTGTTCGATACTTTTGAGCACACCGGATCCGCTTTCCAGACGGTACGCAGGATGGTCGATGACGGCCTTCGTTTTCCGTGCCGCCAACGCGTGGGTGAGAAGAAGGGTGATTTAACGTGGGCGGTCCCCACCCATTGCCGTGTTCTTCAGGTATTGCGCAACCCACGATATGCCGGCACCTTCGTCTACGGTCGCAGTCGTGGCCGCCAGCAACCAAACGGTCGGGTCAACGTGAAGAGGTTGCCCTTGGCCGAGTGGCAGTTCGTCTTTCCGGAGAGCCACATCGGATACATCACCTGGGATCAGTACCTCGCCAATCAGCAGCGGCTGACGGATAACTCGATGGCATTCGGCAAGCAGCGATCGTCCGGACCGGTGCGCGAAGGCCCCGCATTGCTGCAGGGCCGTGTGCTCTGCGGTATCTGCGGCGCGCACATGACGATGCAATACAATCACGTTCGAGAGAAGCTGTTGCCGATCTATATGTGTCAGGAAGACTCGGTACGCCGAGGTCGTAGTATCTGCCAACAGATCCGCGGTGTCGCGCTCGATCAGGCCATCAGCGCGCTGCTGATCGAGCTGATGACGCCGATGACCATGGAAATTGCACTCGCCGTTCAGTTGGAGATCGAGGCGCGGATCGGTGAGACGGATGAGTTGCGTCGCACGCAACTTGAGCGCGCCCGTTACGAGGCGGAACTGGCACGACGTCGATACATGAAGGCGGATCCCGATAATCGACTCGTCGTCAACAACCTGGAAGCGGATTGGAATAACAAGCTGCGCCTGCATCTCGCGGCGCAGGAAGAGTACGAACAGCAGACCGAGAAGGAACGGCGCCTCATCGACACACATACGCGCCAGCAATTGCTGTCGTTGGTCGAAGATTTTCCTCGGGTCTGGAACGATCCCGCCATCGAGTCGCGCGAGCGTAAGCGCATCGTGCGACTGCTTATCGAAGATGTCACCTTGATTAAGACCGACGTCATCACTGCACACGTGCGACTTCGTGGCGGAGCCACACGCACTCTCACGGTACCCATTGGGTTGCCGGCCTGGATGCTGCGCAAAACTCCTGCGGCCATCGTCTCTATGATCGATGAGCTTCTCGACACGCACTCGGAAGCTGAGATCACTGCGATTCTGAACGAACGCGGGTACCGCACTTACCGGCAAATCCCCTACACCCTCGATCGAGTCGTCTGGCTACGCGACACCTATAAGCTAAAGAGCCGCCGGCAGCGATTGCAGGAACAAGGCTTCGGGACCACCGAGCAACTTCGGCACCGTCTCGGAATCTCGCAAAGTACAATCAAGCGTTGGCGCCAAGAAGGCCTGTTGTCTCGCAGATATCATGGCAACCAAGGCCGCTGTCTTTACGGGCCACCCGAAAACGTCGAACTGTTGAAAGCCAGTATCCATCAATCAATGAACGCTCACATTACCAGCCCAACTCAAATCCACGAATGAGGTGCAGTATGAAACCATCGCCTTGTCTATCTCCAGCAGTCCATC
>DHXL01000111.1:533-6623 GCA_002415335.1 Oxalobacteraceae bacterium UBA5157 | reverse complement strand
GGCCTCTACCTGGCGAAAAAAGCTGCCACACCGGAAGAGGCGTATGCGGCACCGGGCCCAAAACGTATTAGCCTGACGATGCTGCGCGAGATTGACTCCAATGAGCTTGGTAAAGCCTTTACCAAGGCGTTTCAAGACAATGCCCCCAAAACCGAAATGTCCAGACTGATTCCCGGGCTGATCAAAATGGGGCAGATTTTTTCAGACCAGAAGAAGCTGCTGGCCAATGATGATTTCAGCATTGACTGGATTCCCGGCGCGGGGACCGTCATCTCGGTCAAGGGAAAACCGCAGGGCGACCCCATCAAGGAACCCGAATTTTTCAACGCCATGCTGCGTATCTGGCTTGGCCCAAAGCCCGCCGACTGGAAACTCAGGGACGAACTGCTGGGCAAAGCGTCCTGAAGCGGGCGCGGATGCCTACGGTGTGATTTTTAACGGATCTACCCGGGTTTGACAGGATGTAAGCCCCTTTGTCCTTGCTGCCGTGCAATTCAGGCAGCGAGTCGACAAGCCCACCGGCATCAAGCGCGCGCACCGGCTCGCCGTGGTTGTCGCCGTAAGTCACCAGAGCACCGGACAACCGGCCGCCCGCGCGGCCTGGGCATCGTTGCTGGAGCCGCCAACCATCAGGGTACGGGCAGGCAGTGTTCCGAGGAACTCACAAGTCTTGAGCAAGGACAGCGAATTGGCATGAAGGATTCAACGACATACCCATGCCGCGTAAGGTATGCGTTTTTCTGGGGCAAGATCAGTTCGGTGTAGCGGCTCAATTCGGAAGGGTCGAAGCGCTCCCGACGTGAGCGACTTTGTCAGCTACGAGCTGTTTCCCTCCACCCAGGTATGCGGCCCGAACCTCTTCATTGTCGAGAAGTTCGCTTGGGCTTCCTTCCACGATCAGGTTCCCGGTTTCCAGCACATAACCGCGGTCGGCCACCGAGAGGGCCATATGGGCGTTTTGTTCAACTAGCAATATGGTCATGCCACGCGTACGGATTTCTCGAATCACGGCAAAAAGCTGTTGCACGATGATGGGAGCTAGGCCGAGCGAAGGCTCGTCGAGCATCAAAAGCTTGGGCCGCGCCATCAAGCCGCGGGCGACCGCGAGCATTTGCTGCTGGCCTCCGGAGAGGCTCCAGCCGAGCGCTTTTGAAAGCCGTTCCAGGTCCGGAAAAATCGCAAACATCTCATCGACATCCGCTCTCATCTCAGCCTTTGAGATGCGTCCACGGTTGGATGCACCGAGCATGATGTTTTCGGTCACGGTGAGGCCGGGGAAAATCCGCCTTCCCTCCGGAACATGCGCAATGCCCATGCGCACGATTGCTTCCGGCCCGAGACGGTGGATTGGCCGTCCCATGAACAGGATCTCTCCGCTGGCTGCTGGGACAAGCCCTGAAATCGAGCGCAGCGTGGTACTCTTTCCCGCCCCGTTTGCGCCGAGCAATGTGACGACCTCACCCTGCTCGACATGAAGCGAAATCCCCTTCAACGCCTGGACGTTACCGTAAAAGGTGGTTACGTTGCGCAGTTCAAGCAGCGGCATGAACGTTTTCTCCCAGGTAGGCAGTGATCACATCGGGATGACGCAGCACCTCATCAGGGGTTCCTTCCGCGATCTTCTTACCAAAGTTGAGCACGGAAATTTTGTCGGATACCTGCACAATCAGCCCCATATCGTGCTCAATCAAGAAGATGGTGAGCCCGTGTCCGCGCAGGCGCTTCAGCAAACCAACCAGTTCTTGCTTTTCGGTCTGGTTGAGGCCGGCAGCGGGTTCGTCCAATAGCAACAACTTTGGATGCCCCGCCAAAGCGCGGGCGATTTCCACCAGGCGCTGGTGGCCGTAGGGCAGACTTTTGACAATCACATTCGCCCGGTCCGCCATGCCGACAAACGCGAGCGCTGACAACGCGCGTTCACGCAGCGCCGCCTCGCCTCGCTCAATCGGGTTGTTTTGACGTTGCGCACCGACCATCACGTTCTCTAGCGCAGACAGAGCGGGAAAGAGCCGGATGTTCTGGAAGGTCCGTCCGACACCGTGCGCGGCACGCACATGCGGCGCTTTTTGGGTGACGTCCTCTCCATCAATCATGATCCTGCCTGCCGTCGGCTTGTAGATACCGTTCAATACGTTGAGGGTGGTGGTCTTGCCGGAACCGTTGGGGCCGATCAATGCGTGCACGGTGCCACGGGCTACCTCGATATCGATGCCATCCACCGCCCTCACGCCTCCGAAGTGCTTCCGCACGTTTTGCAGCCGCAAAATCGGCGCTGAATCGGCCAGCGAGATATTCAGGTTGAGAGGCACGATATTGTCACGCACGATCAGCTCCGTCTTACTGATGCGTTTCCAGGCTGCTTTGGCAATACCCCAGATCCCTTCGGGCATGAACACCATGATGAGGATGACGGCCATCCCGTAAGCCGCCAGGTAGACCTCCTTGAGAAAGCGCAACCATTCCGGCAGCAGGATCAGCAAGACGGTTCCGAGCGCAGCACCGAAGGGCGATTGTGCGCCGCCCAACAGCGCCATCGTGAGAAATTCGATCGAAACCTTGAAGTTGAAGTTATCCGGACTGACGTAGGCGAATCCCGCCGCATAGAGCGCCCCGCCGATTCCGGCCAGCGCTGCGCACAGGGTGAAGGCAATCACTTTCACCGCCAGAGTCTTTACGCCGGTGACCTCCGCTGCGAGTTCGTTTTCGCGTACCGCCCGCATTGCCCGTCCGAGCCGGGTTTTGGGCAACCACCAGACCAGAAAGAGCGTGACATAGAGTACCGCGACACAAAGCAGCAGATAGGACTTGTCGTCAGTGAACTGGTAGCCGAACAGAGACGGTCGCGCTATGCCTGCGATCCCGTCAGGGCCGTGAGTGACATCGGCCCAATTGACCAAGACGAGATCGAATATCTGCTGGAAGCTGATAGTAATCATCGCCAGGTAGTGACCACCCAGCCGCAGCGTGGTGAGCCCAAGCACAAAACCGGCGAGTGCCGCGACGGCAACGCCCAGCAGTAGCGAGACCCAGAAGTTAAGGCCAAAGAATACGGTGCCAAGCGCCACCGCATAAGCACCTAGCCCAAAGAATGCCGCCTGGGCGAGATTGATCTGGCCGGTATAGCCCAGCACGACGGTCATACCCAATACAGCAATGCCATAGGTGACCGCCTGCATGAAGATATTCAGGACATAGTTATTGACATGAAAGAAATATGGGATCAACGGCAGCACCACGCCGATGATCAATATCGCAATGAGCCCACCTTGCAAGCGCGGGGCGGAACGAACGGCTAAAGGTTCCATGACCGCGGTTTGATCGCTCATGCTTTCTCCGAGATTTTCTCGCCGAATATTCCCTGCGGACGAAACAACAAAAAGATGAACAGCAGCAGGAAAGCGAAGGCATCCTTGTAAGGAACCGAAATGTAAGCTGCAGCAAAACTCTCGACGACGCCGAGTAGCAGGCCGCCGATGATCGCTCCGGTGACGTCCCCGAATCCACCAATAATCGTCGCCGAGAAGGCCTTCAGTGCGATGATCGACCCCATGCCTATCGACACGAACAGCACCGGTCCAACCAGTATGCCGGCGAGCCCGCCGAGGGTGGCGCTATAGATAAATGTGATCGCGATCATCCACGCTACCGGAATGCCGAGCAAGCGTGCCATGTCCTTGTCTTGCGAGGTAGCCTGCAGCTTTTTTCCCAGCAGGGTGTGCTCGAAGAAAAAATACTGGAATGCCACGGCAACTACGGTGACCGCGAGGATCACGAGGTATTGGCTGTCGAGGAATACGCCGCCCAGCTCAATGCCAGGTGATTTGAACACCCTTTCAAGCGGCTTCGGCTGGGGGCCAAAAATCGCAAGCACGGTGTTCTGCATGAAAATTGAAGCACCGAGCGTGCTGATGATTACCGGCAGAAACGATCGGTTGCGCAGCGGGTAATAGACGCCATAGTTAAAAATGACGCCGAACACGGTCATGACGGCCAATGCCAGGATGAAGCTCAGCCAATAGGGCAATTGAAGCTGCGTCAGCATGGTCATCATGGCGAACGCGCCGAGCATTGCAAAATCGCCCTGGGCAAAATTGACTACGTTGGTGGCGCGAATGATGAGCACGAACCCCAGTGCCACCAAAGAGTAAACCGCGCCCAACGCAAGTCCTGAAAACAGGACTTGCAGGTTAATTGCCAATGTGCTCATCCCGCGTCTTCTCCGCTTGTTGTCGTGCCTGATCAAACCCGCCGCAGCGGGTCGTGTGGCTTATTATTTCGGTGCGAAATCGATGTGCTTCACGTAGACAATTTTGCCTTGCTCATTTTTCACGATGTTATAGCCATGGAGACCGTCTCCGTTCTCATCGAAGGTATAAGTACCTTCAACACCCTTGTATCCTTTGATGCTGTGGATGCCCTTCTTGATGGCATCTGGTTTAGTGCTGTTGGCACTCTTGATGGCGCTGGCGAGGATATTGACCGCGTCGTAGGCCCAGCTCGAATACAGATCGGGTTCGAGATTGTATTTATCTTTGTACTTCTTCGCGAATGCCTGTGCTTCCGGGCTGGATCCAACAGCAAAATCCGCAATGGAGTAAGTTCCGTATAACGCCTCAACACCCAGCTTCATCGCGGTGTCGGTTGAGATGGACGGCGATCCGACCCAAGCGATGTTCCCGCCCAGTTGCCGCAGCTGTTTCGAAAAGATACCGACGTCTGTAGAGTTGGCAATGTAAGTCGACACCACATCCGCGCCAGACTGTTTAATCGCCAGCACAATAGGCGTGAAGTCCTGCGAGTTGCTCGTAAAACCCTGCACCACGACCGGGGTCACCCCAAGCGCCTTGAGCGCCTCGATCAGGTTATTCTTGCCGCCGTTGCCAAACGCATCCGTGGAATGCACGATCGCCCACTTCTTGAGTTTGAGCGTGTTTACACCGTAGTCAGCAATAACCTTGGCCGAGTAGCCGTCATGGGGGCGCGCACGGAACAGCCAGGGATTGCCGGAGTGAGTCAAACCGTAGTCTGTTCCGCCTATCACCATCGGGAGGCCGGCCTTGATGACAGTGGGTGCTACGGCTTGGATCTGGGTGCTGCGCACCGATCCAATTAGGGCAGTAATGTCCCCTCCGCTGGCCAGCTTGGATACGGCAAGTACCGATCCCGGGTTAGTGCTCTGGTTATCCTCTATTTTGAGTTCCAGAGGGCGACCGAGAACGCCGCCGGCCTTGTTGATTTCTTCCAATGCAAGCTTGGCACCGTTGATCTGATAAGTTCCGGCATCCGCATTGGCGCCGGTGCTTTCGGCCATGAGTCCGATCTTGATGGGATCGGCGGCTTGCGCCTGGATTGAAATGGCAGCCAAGGCTATGGCTGCCAGGATATTGGATAATTTCCTGTTCATTTTTGTCTCCATAGAGGCAGCGGAACGATGCTGCACTGGTTTCTACTTCTGTTTCTGAGTGAGAGATTTTTCTCTCAACACCTGCTATTTCTTTGGCAGAAAATCATCTTAGATGACTATCCAGAATATTTGGTGATGGTTTTCCCCACCCCATCCAAAGATTAGGGAAACATGGTCAAGAGTCCACTTACATGGATATCTCCCGGAAAGCATTCATTGGCGGCGTAAAGGATAAACTGTCCTGATCACGCTTGTGCACGGTGACCGCAGTGCGGACTCCATTTTCCCGCACCACGTCGCGGCTTGAGCGTAAAAATCATTCCCATCATGGACCTCCCTCAAACCGACTCAGCCCCTTGACTGGCGCGGCTGTTTTTGGTGGCCCGTCGCAAGCAATCAAGCAAACGCCGCTCATCGAGCGGCTTTTCAAGCCAGTCAGAAATCGCCAGCGCGTGATGGTCGGCGTGCAGCCTCGCTTCTTCAGCAGTCACTGACAACACCAGAACGGGCAGGTCCGCAGTGCGTTTTTCCTGGCGCAGCTCCCGAATCAGTTTGAGGCCGTTTTCGTAGGGCAGTTTGATGTCCACGGTCATCGCCGCATACGACGCCATATGGAGGCAGTCGCGGGCCTGCGCCGCGGTGTGCGCCATGTCCGCGTCAAAACCGCCTTTGTCGAGCATCATGCC
>DHXL01000111.1:0-353 GCA_002415335.1 Oxalobacteraceae bacterium UBA5157 | reverse complement strand
GTAAAGACCCATGGGTGCCGTCACGGGCGGCGCTTCCCGCCATTCAGGCAGTTCAAAAAGAAAGTCGTTCCGACGCCGCTTTCTGTCGTAAAGCCGAGGCTTCCATCCATACATTCAAGAATGGCTTTGGAAATATTCAGACCGAGTCCGGTCCCACCTTTCTGCCGCGTGTCGGACGAGTCAGCCTGTGAAAATTTCTGAAAGATGCGATGGCGAAATTCTTCCGGAATACCCGGCCCCTTGTCACTGATTTCGACGCGTGCGCGCCCGGACTCACAAGCCACCACGATCTGCACCAGGCCTTGTGCCGGAGAAAATTTGATGGCGTTTGAAAGCAGGTTGGTCACCACCTG
>DHXL01000049.1:2536-16690 GCA_002415335.1 Oxalobacteraceae bacterium UBA5157 | reverse complement strand
TGTCAGAAAAAGAGGCGCCCGAAGGCGCCTCTTGAAACTACATTTCTATCGCTGCAGGCCTAGGCCCGCAGGCGATTAGAACTTGTGACGGATACCGACGTTGAACATCGTGTCGGTCAAGCCATTGCCGAGCGCGATTTGAGCGGCAGTGTCGTGAGGGCCAGGACCAGCCAAGGCGCCTGCGTTGTCGTTGGCATCATTCGTCGTACGGGAATACGATGTGTACAGGTTGGTGCGCTTGGACAAATCATAGGTGTAACCGATGGCATATTGGTTGCTCTTGCCGCCGTTGGTCAGATCATTTTTCTGATGAACCCACGAACCGAGAATATTGCCCGGGCCGACAGGG
Source organism: Oxalobacteraceae bacterium UBA5157 (assembly GCA_002415335.1). Taxonomy (GTDB): domain Bacteria; phylum Pseudomonadota; class Gammaproteobacteria; order Burkholderiales; family Burkholderiaceae_D; genus UBA5157. The sequence continues at coordinate 16,341 of DHXL01000049.1, read as the reverse complement.
ACCGTCGCGCCTAGCATCACAGTTTTGTTGTCAACTGTATTCAGATCGTCTGTGGTCTTGCCGAAAGCCAAGGCCGCCTTGACAACCTTGAAGTCGAACGTGCCGCCAACAAATCCGATTTTGGTCGCATCGGGGAGAACAGCAGGTACAGCCAAGGCGTTCGGAATATTGTCTGCTTTGTTATAAGCCGCTGTGATCAGGATCGGACCATTCGCGTAGGTGCCGGACACACCGATATTGCGGCCGTTGACGTTGTTGCCGGCTTGCTCGCCAAGGCTGTAAGCGACGGAACCCGAGAACCCACCGAGGTTGTTGGTCGTGTAATTGATGGTGTTATTGGTGCGGAATGGTGTCCCGAACATGGTCAGGATGCCGCCGGTCGATGTACCGACGCCAGCCGTGCCGCCGATGATGCCGGCATCGAACGGATCAACAGAGTCCGTGGCCAGGAAGATCGGCGAATATTGACGACCGAGATTTACTGTACCGAAGCCGCCGCCCAAACCGACGAATGCTTGACGTCCAAACAACACGCCGTTTTGCGAAGAGATGCCGGTGTCGGCATTCATACCCATTTCCAATACAAAGTGGGCATTCAAACCGCCGCCGAGATCTTCCGTCCCTTTGAAGCCGAGGCGGGAGCCTGATTGAATTCCACTATCCAGTGCCGTCTTGGTTGCATTTACAGCAGCGCCGTTGTCTTCACGTTGCAATGCCATGTCCAACACACCGTAGGCGGTAACGGAAGTTTGCGCGGACGCAACACCTGCGAACGAAGCCAGAACGGCGAGTGCGAGAAGGGTCTTTTTCATTGGGTAATTCCTCTAAGGTTATTTTTGCTCAACTGATATGCTGCATTCGGCAAGGCCACTAGTGGTAACTCTGCCAACACTTCCAAATCATTACATCAAGAAGCTGCTGTTATTTGAACAAATATTGGTTTAGGGATCAAAGAGAATCTGGCTTGAGAGGCCAATTAGGCGGGAATGTGGCGCTTTTTTACAACACAAAATTTCATTATTGGCAACTAATTGCCGAATAAAATAGTTTTTTGCCATGTATTGCACTGATTGGCTGTCTGGTCGCACTATGTTGGTGCGGCGTGCCGTGGACGCGTGAAGGTGAAGCGTACAAAAGACAAAACGGGCTCACCTTTCGGCGAGCCCGTTACGCTTTTCTGTTACGGCAATTCAAGCATCAACTGCTTGATCCGGTTCGATCAGAACAGGTGATTGATACCAACCGAAACGCCGGTTTGACGGTCTTGGGTAGCTGGGGAGCCTGCCAGCGGAGAAAATTGACCATATGGGAGTCCGGAGGTTGTCAGGAAATCGCCGGCGCCAATTGCGGAACCGCTGAACTTCGCGTTGTCGATGTCGGCATAGAAATTGGTGCGCTTGGACAAGGCATAGGTGCCGCCAACGATCAGTAATTTGCGTTTGCCGTCGGCGTTATCAAATGAAGTCTTGGTTTCGTAGTAACCGGCCGTCAATGCTGCGGCCGGGCTCAGGTTGAAGCTGCCGCCGACCCAGGCGTCCTTCACGCGAAGTTGATCGCCTGGAGAGGCGAACCCAGTGTCTTGCTTGTCATCCGCATAACCGACGGCTACGCTGAATGCGGCTGTTCTGAACGCGCCACCGACGGTCCAGTTCTTTTGGTCCTGGTATGGATTTGCGCCAGCAAAAGCAGTGACGAATGCGCCATTTGTAGCATTAGCAGCAGTTCCAGTCAGCAAGGGAGGCTTAACATTATTCTTGCGTTGTGTGTACGCACCGCCGACGCTGAACGGGCCAGTGGCGTACCCTACGCCGATAGCAGTGGTCGAGCCACCGCTTGTGTTTCCTGCAACTTCGCCCAACGCGTATTCGGCGCGTGCCGTTACTGGACCGAAAGTGCCGGTGTACTGGACATCGTTATTCAGACGGGTCAGGCCGCCTTGCGCCGCCAACGGAATGATCGCTGTGTATTTGTAAGCGAACGGATCGTAGGCGCCGATCGTCTTGAAGTTGACCGAGTACTGACGGCCCAGATCGACTGAACCGAACGCGCCGCCGAGACCGACGTAAGCGGAACGATTGAACAATGTCCCTGTTGTCCCTGCTGGAGTATCCAACGTGCCGGTACCGGTGTTGAAACCAGTTTCCAGGTCGAAATGGGCATTCAAGCCGCCGCCCAGATCTTCAACGCCCTTGAAGCCAATACGGTTGGAATTGTAAGTGCCATTCGAACCCATCTTCGTAATACTGTCGCCGGCTGCATCAACGTTGGTGACGTGGCGCACGCCGCCATCAAACGAACCGTAAATGGTTACAGCAGTTTGAGCGGAAGCAGCACCTGCGAAGGCGCCCAGGACAGCCAGTGCGAGAAGCGTTTTTTTCATTGCGGTAATCTCCGAGAGTTTGTAGTGCTAAGATTTATGGTTCGTTGCGTTCTTTTATCGCGTTCGGCAGCAAAGCCACTAGTGTTTCCATCCTTGCCGCCCCTTCCAAACCGTTTGATCAAGAAGTTGACAACCATTTCAACAAATATCGGCGCGCAGGGCAAAGACAATTTGGTCTTTCCCGCAATCTACCAGTTATTATGTGGTTTTTTCGCAACTGGCTATTGCGGATTTTGAATAGAATGGAGGGCGTTATGCGCGGATTGGATGCGTTAATCGTGGGGCTGGACAAGTCGTTGCGGGTCGTTTCGGGGCTGGCGGCGGCATCGCGCCCGAGTCCAGCGGCGCGCGTGGCCGAGAGTGCGCTCGACGCCGCAGAGCGCAGGCGCAGCGCAAGTCTGATGCGCGTCAATCATGTCGGGGAAGTGTGCGCGCAGGCCTTGTACGATGCGCAGAGCCGCTTCGCCCGCAGCGACGTGACCAAACAACAATTTACGCATGCCGGTGTCGAAGAGGAAGACCATTTGGCATGGACCGCGGAGCGTCTGCGCGAACTCGGTTCCCACCCCAGCTTGCTGAATCCATTGTGGTACCTCGGCGCCTATGCTCTGGGCGCGTGCGCGGCGCGGCTGGGCGACGCCCGCAGTCTAGGGTTTGTGGTTGAGACCGAGCGACAGGTCGAGGCGCATCTCACCAGTCATCTTGCCAGCTTGCCACCGCAAGACGCAAAATCGCGGGCGATCGTCGAGCAGATGCGTGACGACGAAATCGCGCATGGCGCCGCCGCCAAGGCGCTGGGAGCGCTGGACGTGCCGACTCCGGCGCGAAAGGCAATGCAAGCAATGGCCAAGGTGATGACGACGACTGCCTATTATCTCTGACAGTCTGCAGAGTGCTGCAGCATGGCGGGGCAACGCGATTCGCGGTTAGTTCACCGCGCATACGCCCGTGCAGGCGCGGTAGCTGCAAATTACACGCTCGGTGCCGGTTCAATATCCTCGACGATCTCGAAGGAGTGGGTCATTTCGGCCGTCTTTTCGAGCATGATGGAAGCCGAGCAATATTTTTCATGCGACAGTTTGATCGCGCGTTCAACCAGATTGGCCTTCAGGCTTCTGCCGCGCACCGTAAAGTGGAAATGAATCTTGGTGAACACCCTGGGATCTTTTTCCGCGCGCTCCGATTTGAGGGTCACGTCGCAAGCGCGAATGTCCTGGCCGCTCTTGCGCAAGATCAGCACCACGTCATACGCAGTGCAGCCGCCGGTGCCGGCCAGGACGACTTCCATCGGGCGCGGTGCCAGGTTGCGTCCGCCGCCCTCTGGCGCGCCATCCATCGCAACAAGGTGGCCGGAGCCGGTTTCCGCTAAAAATGTCATGCCGGACAGGCCGGCCCATCTTACTGTGCATTCCATGGCTGATCTCGCGTGGTTACGAACGAACGACATTGTAACTGCTGCAATCGGTCAGGTTTGTTCTGCGATAAACGCCCGTCGTTGCGGCCAGTCACGCGGCCGGAGCCTGGACGATGCTTGATTAGATTTGACGGAAAGTCGTTGAAAAGGCTATAATTTCAGGTTCTTCCATTTGCTCAGGAAGAGATAACAAGGGAGAGTCCGTCAGTAACTGTTGTTACGATCGGCGGAACCACCACTTAAATGAGCGTGTATATTTTTAGGAAGTCATCATGAAAACCTTCTCCGCTAAAGGCCACGAGGTCAAGCGTGACTGGTTCGTGATTGACGCGACGGACAAAATCCTCGGACGTGTTGCCAGCGAAGTGGCACTCCGACTGCGCGGCAAACACAAACCGGAATTTACTCCCCACGTCGACACGGGCGATTTCATCGTCGTCGTCAATGCAGGCAAACTGCGCGTGACCGGCACCAAGGCAACCGACAAGACGTACTACCGGCACACCGGTTATCCGGGCGGTATCTATGAAACCAATTTCCTGAAAATGCAACAGCGTTTTCCGGGTCGCGCGCTGGAGAAAGCGGTCAAGGGCATGCTGCCCAAAGGCCCGCTGGGCTACGCGATGATCAAGAAGCTCAAAGTGTACGCGGAAGCAACGCATCCGCACGCCGCGCAGCAACCCAAAGCACTCGAACTCTAAGGAATAGACATGATCGGTAACTACAATTACGGAACCGGCCGTCGCAAGAGTGCAGTGGCTCGCGTCTTCATGAAATCGGGCTCCGGCCAGATCGTGGTCAACGGCAAGCCGGCACAGGAATACTTTTCACGCGAAACCGGTCTGATGGTGATCGCTCAGCCGCTGGTGCTGACCAACAATGTCGAGCGTTTCGACATCATGGTCAACGTCCATGGCGGTGGTGAATCGGGCCAGGCCGGTGCGGTTCGTCACGGCATCACCCGGGCGCTGATCGACTATGATGCAACGCTGAAGCCGGAATTGGCCAAGGCCGGTTTCGTCACACGCGATGCACGGGAAGTCGAACGCAAGAAGGTCGGCCTGCGCAAAGCGCGTCGTGCCAAACAGTTCTCCAAGCGCTGATCTCACGCTTTCAGAGTACCGAAAAGCCGCCGGGTTTGTGCCTGGCGGCTTTTTTGCATTTCACCCGGCGGTCGGCTGGTCCGAACGCACAACGGCTGTGAGTCGCGAGTCGGAATGCGAGCAACCGGGGACAAGGACGAAGTCTTAGAATGTGCGGAAACGGGTGCGGAAACGAGTGAAGCGCAGCGGCACTCCGTCCCCAACAATTTAGAAAGAATCACATGATCAAAGTCGGTATCGTCGGCGGCACGGGATACACGGGCGTGGAGTTGCTGCGCCTGCTGGCGCCACACCCCCATGTCGAATTGACCGCAATCACTTCACGCAAGGAAGACGGCATGCCGGTCGCCGACATGTTCCCGTCCCTGCGCGGGCGCGTATCGCTGGCGTTTTCAACCCCTGAAAAAGCCCGGCTGACCGAGTGCGATGTGGTATTTTTCGCCACTCCCCACGGTGTGGCGATGGCGCAGGCGCCGGCGCTGTTGGCGGCCGGCGTCAAAATAATCGATCTGGCAGCCGATTTCCGCTTGCAGGATCCGGCGCTGTTTGAAAAGTGGTACGCGATGCCGCATTCCTGTCCGGATATCCTGAAGGAAGCCGTGTACGGTTTGCCCGAAATCAATCGCGAGGCGATCAAGCGCGCCCGCGTGATTGGACTGCCCGGCTGCTATCCGACTTCCATGCAGCTCGGCTATGCGCCGTTGCTGGCGCAAGGGAAACCGATGGTCAACGAAGCCGCCTTGATCGCCGATTGCAAATCCGGCGTGTCCGGTGCCGGCCGCAAGGCCGAGGTGGGCGGCTTGCTGGCCGAGGCGGCCGATAATTTCAAAGCCTATGCCGTTAACGGCCATCGTCACTTGCCGGAAACGATCCAGGGCCTGGAGGCAATTGCGGGTCGCCAGATCGGCCTCACTTTCGTGCCGCATCTGGTGCCGATGATTCGCGGCATCCACTCGACGCTCTATGCGACGATTCTGCCCGAGGCACGCGACACCGATTTTCAGGCCTTGTACGAGCATCATTTCAGGGATGATTTTTTTGTTGATGTGATGCCTGCCGGGAGCCATCCGGAAACTCGGTCGGTGCGTGCCTCGAACATGCTGCGGATAGCGGTTCATCGCCCCGGTGGCGGCGATCTGCTGGTGATCCTGGTGGTGGAGGATAACCTGGTCAAAGGCGCAGCCGGGCAGGGGGTGCAATGCATGAATATCCTGTTCGGCCTTGATGAGACGGCAGGATTGATGCATATTCCAGTGATGCCATAAGCGACTTCTCACAGGCCCATGACGCATTCAACTTCATTCCATCATTCCCTGAAATTCAAACTGTGGTTGCGGCGTTGGTCAATTTCCGCTCCGCGAATGACCATCAGGACTCAACTGCCCTGGCCGTTGAAGGCGATCTTCCTGGCGGTTGTCGTCGGTGTTGGCGGTGCCATCGCGCTGTGGGGCTACGACTTGGGGCGTAGCCTGACCGGCTTTAACCCCGGCGCAAACAGGGATGAATTGGCGAACTACAAAGAGCAGCTTGAGAAACTCAGCCACGAGCGTGATCTGCTCTCGACCACCGTAAATGGCGCGGAGAGCCGGCTCAATATCCAGCGCTCGGCCGAGACGCAACTGGCCACCCAGGTCAAGCTTCTGGAAGGAGAGAACGTCAAACTGAAAGAGGATCTGGCATTTTTTGAAGGTTTATTGCCAGTCGACACGAACGCGCAAGGGATATCCATTCGTCGCATGAAAACCGAAATCGTGGCGCCGAACCAATTGCGTTATCGCTTGCTGATCATGCAAGGTGGCAAGGGGGAACACGATTTTGTCGGTAATCTGCAACTCACGGTGACGGTCTTGCAGGGCGGCAAAAGTGCTATGATTGTCTTCCCCGGAACCACTTCCACCGACACCGAGAAGTTCAAGCTCGGCTTCAAGCATTACCAGCGGATAGAAGGAATCTTGAATCTGCCGGAAGGCGCAATGATGAAGGCGGTCCAGGCGCGCATCCTTGAAAAAGGTCAAATTCGCGCGCAACAATCCGCCAATCTGTAAAGGAGAGCCGTCATGTTCGGCCGTAACACCAAAAACACAATCGATAGCCTGATCGGGACGTCGACCACGATCGAGGGTGATCTGCATTTCAAAGGCGGCTTGCGGATCGACGGTCACGTCAAAGGCAACGTCATAGCAGATACCAGTGAAGTCAGCATGCTGGTCATTTCCGAACTCGCCAAGGTCGAAGGTGAAGTGAGGGTTGCGCATCTGGTCGTCAACGGCGAAATTATCGGGCCGGTTTTTTCGTCGGAATTGCTTGAATTGCAGCCAAAAGCCCGCATAACCGGTGATGTGTATTACCGAGCGCTGGAAATGCATGGCGGTGCGCTGGTGTCGGGCAAGCTAACCCATGACCAGATCGGTGAACCGGTGCTAAAGCTCGCCGCGCCCAAGCTGGCGGCGTCGGGTACGTGAAAAGCCGCAAAGGTCTATAATGGCCTTATGTCTGTCCAGCAGGAGTCCAAAATGAATGCCATCACCGAAATGCCAGCACCGATACTATTTAGCGATAGTGCTGCGATGAAAGTAGCCCAGTTGATCGAGGAAGAGGGCAACCCGGACCTGAAGTTGCGCGTATTTGTACAAGGCGGCGGCTGCTCCGGTTTCCAGTACGGCTTCACTTTCGATGAAATCGTCAATGAAGACGATACGACGATGAGCAAGAATGGGGTCCACTTGTTGATCGATTCCATGAGCTACCAGTATCTCGTTGGTGCAGAAATCGACTACAAGGACGATTTGGAAGGCGCGCAGTTCGTGATCAAGAATCCGAACGCAACAACGACCTGCGGCTGTGGCTCGTCATTTTCGTAATACGCTTCGGCTTCGGCCGGCATTCTAAAAAAAGACGCCACGGCGTCTTTTTTTATGCGTTTCGCGCCGCTGATGCGGGCGCGGAGCGGCCGCTCGGGCCGGGTGCTCGGGCGGCACAACCGCAGTCAGCGCGCTGGGTACAACGCGCCAAGGATTCGTGCGCCGCGTGCCCCGGTGACTTGCGCGAGGTTGCCGGCGAGGCGCTCGCTGAAGCGTTGTGCCAGCCAAGCGAAAGCCAGCGCTTCCACATGATTGGGCGCCACGCCGAGCGCCTCGGTAGACCGCACCTGTGCGGTCTGCAGGCGAACCCGTAGCGCCTCCTGCAAGCGGTCCATCAAGTCAGCGTTGTACGCGCCGCCGCCACACACATAGATCGCGTTCACATCCGCTGCGTACGACGCAATCGCATCGGCCAAGGTGTTCGCGGTGAAGGCTGACAACGTGGCTTGAACGTCCACGGCGGCGCTATTCTCAAATGCGGTCAGCTTGGCGGCTAGCCACTCCGGATGAAACAAGTCGCGGCCGGTACTTTTTGGCGGCGCGAGCGTAAAAAAAGGTTCGTCGCGCAACGCACGTAGTAGTTCAGGGATAACGGCGCCGCTAGCCGCCCACGCGCCTTGCGCATCGTAGGCTTGGCCCACATGTTGTGCGCACCACGCATCCATCAACACATTGCCGGGACCGGTATCGAACCCGATCACTTGGTTGACGCTATGGCTGTTCAATATACTGATGTTGCTGATGCCGCCGATATTTGCGAGCACGCGCGTTTCATCCGGATCGGCAAATAACGCCTGATGGAAAGCCGGCACCAAAGGCGCACCCTGCCCCCCGGCTGCAATGTCGCGGCTACGAAAATCAGCGACCACATCGATCCCGGTTAATTCGGCGAGCAATGCCGGATTGTTGCATTGGCGCGTGTACCCCAACTCCGGCTGATGGCGAATGGTCTGGCCGTGAACGCCGATCGCACGGACCGCGCCGGCCTCGACCTGCGCCTGCGCCAGCAACTGCGCGACGCATTCCGCGTAGTGCTGACCCAGCGCATTGGCCGCCAGTGCCTCGCGATGGATTTCATTTGCGCCGGTCGATTGCAGCGCCATCAAGTTGCCGCGCAGCGCCGTTGAAAATGGAACGTATGCGGTCGCCAAGGTGTGGGCCGGTTCACGCGAGCCCGGTGCCGGAAACCAGGCCAGCGCGCCGTCGACCCCGTCCAGACTGGTGCCGGACATGAGGCCGATATACAAGGTTTTGGGGGATTGCAGAAAGGCCATAGGAAGCGTGGGCGTAATCTCAATTCGATGGGACGGAGTGTCGCTGCGTTTGAAACCCGTTCCCGCAATGCCTGGTTAGATCATGTGCCGATCTGCGGGTTCGGGTAGCAGCGGCGACAGACCACGCTCATTTCGAAGCCAGCTTGATATTATTCTTGCTGTCCGGCATAAGGACCGCGAAGCGATGGCTCATGTCGGATGCCACGCCGCGAAAGTGCTGTAGCTCGGCGCCGGCCAATGCCTGGGCGTTCGGGATGTCGACCGACATCGGGTCGCGCGGCCGATCATTCACGCGGAACTCGTAGTGCAGGTGCGGACCGGTTGCCCAGCCCGTCATGCCGACGTAGCCGATGACTTCGCCCTGGCTGACGTGCGCACCTTTGTGCGTGACGCTCGCAAAGCGGCTCATGTGCGCGTAAGCAGTGGAATAATTGGACCAGTGCTTGAGCACGACCACATTGCCGTAACCTCTCTGAACTCCGGCGAACTCGACCATACCGTCGGCCGATGCACGTATCGGCGTACCGGCCGGCGCAGCGAAATCGACGCCGGTATGCTGCTTCCAGATGCCCAGGATCGGATGCAGCCGCATCGAAAAGCCGGATGATATTCGCGAGAACGCGAGCGGCGATTTCAAGAACGCCTTCTTCAGCGATTTGCCGTCGAAGGCATAATAACCGCCGCCCTGCTTACTGCCCGGTTCGTCAAACCACACCGATTGATAGGTCTTGCCGGCATTCGTAAACTCCGCTGCCAGAATGCGTCCGGCGCGCACGAACTCGCCGTTTTGCCAGAAGCTTTCATACACCACGTTAAAACGGTCGCCGCGCTGCAGATCGGACGCAAAGTCGATGTCAGTCGCGAACATATCAACAATCTGGCTTGCGACGGTGTCGGGAATTTGCGCGGCATCGGTGGCCGCGAACAGCGACGACTTGATATCGCCGGAGCGCATTTCGACACGCTGATCCAGCTTGGCCGGCGCTTCAATCGCCTTGAATCCGTCGCGGTCGCGCGTGATGACAATATTCCTGGCGGGGCTGTTGCGCCCGTCCACCATGGTCGTGCTTAGCCACCGCAATTCACCGCCAGCGGCGGTCTGCGCCTGGACCCGCTTGCCGGGACGTAATTGCAGAATGGCATGTGCGGTACGATTGGATTTGATAAAAGCCGCGGCGGCATCGTCATCGATGCCCATCCGTTTCATCAGCGTGGCGAGCGTGTCGCCGGCGCGCACTTTTTCTTCACTGAAGTAATTTTGACCGGCCGCCTCACGCGCTGCGATCTGCTGTGCCAGATCCGGCAGTGCCAATTCTTGCGCAATCGACTTGACCGGGAGATCGGATGCATCGGGCGCCAAAGGCGCCACGCCAGCCGCACCGAAGGCACAGACCGCCAGCAACAGGGCGGAGACGGAAACGATACGCGTCTTGCGCGAGGAGCCCAGAAGGAGCTTGTTGATGGCGCGTAGATTCATGAATTTATCTTTGAGGAACATGCAATACGTTAAAATTTGCTGTTGCGCCCTGTGTCCTTCCATGCTGCCTTATTTAATTTTGGCAACTTCGGAAAGACGGGCATTATACCAAACGCGTGGGATGGACACTTTTTTTCACAATTTGATCTATTTTTTTCACCGCATGACCTTTTTTGGCAAACATGGACGTTCAACAGCAACCGATTAGTACAAAAACTGCGACCAAAGCGGTGCAATCCGGCATCCCGCCACTGCCGCTCACCGACGCCGTTCAAGAAGCGCTCGCATTGACCAAGCGTGGCGTCAGCGAGCTCCTGATCGAAAGCGAATTCGCGCAAAAGCTGGCGCGCGCCGAGCAAAGTGGCAAACCGTTGCGGATTAAGCTTGGACTCGATCCGACAGCACCGGATTTGCATCTGGGCCACACCGTGGTCCTCAACAAGATGCGGCAGATGCAAGATCTGGGCCACACGGTGATCTTCTTGATCGGCGACTTCACGTCGATGATCGGCGACCCATCCGGCCGCAACATCACGCGGCCGCCGTTGACGCGTGAGCAGATCGAGGAAAACGCCAAGACGTATTTTGCACAAGCAAGTCTGGTACTTGATGCCGCCAAAACCGAGATCCGCTACAACTCGGAATGGTCGGATCCGCTCGGCGCGCGCGGCATGATCGAGCTGTCCGCCAAATACACGGTAGCGCGCATTCTGGAGCGGGAAGATTTCACCAAGCGCTTCAAAGCCGGTACCCCCATTTCGGTTCATGAATTGCTGTATCCGTTGATGCAAGGCTACGATTCGGTCGCACTGCACGCGGATCTCGAGCTAGGCGGGACCGATCAGAAATTTAATTTGCTGGTTGGCCGGGAACTGCAAAAAGACTACGGCCAGGAACCGCAATGCATCCTGACCATGCCGCTGCTGGAAGGCCTGGACGGCATCGAAAAGATGTCGAAGTCGAAGGGTAATTACATCGGCATCACGGAACCGGCCAACACCATGTTCGCGAAGGTGATGAGCATTTCCGACGTGATGATGTGGCGTTACTTCGAGCTGCTCTCGTTTCGCTCACTGGCCGAGATCGCGCGTTTCAAGCACGAGGTCGATGGCGGGCGCAACCCGCGCGACATCAAGGTCGCGCTGGCGCAAGAAATCGTCGCGCGCTTTCATTCGGCGCAAGCTGCGGACGAAGCGTTGATTGACTTCAACCACCGCGCAAGAGGCGGGATACCTGACGAGATTCCCGAAGTCAGCCTATCCGGCGCGCCGTTGGGAATCGGGCAGCTATTGAAGCAGGCCAACCTGTGTCCGTCGACTTCAGAAGCGCTGCGCATGGTTGAGCAAGGCGGCGTGCGGATTGACTCTGAAGTGATCAGCGACAAGGGATTGAAGCTCGAAGCGGGAAGCTTTGTCGTGCAGGTTGGCAAACGGAAATTCGCGCGCGTGATCCTGGTTTGAGTTAATCAATGATTGCACTTATCCAGCGCGTCACGCATGCTAGTGTTGAGGTTGGCGGCACGCGCGTCGGCAGTATCGCCGCCGGCTTGCTGGCGCTGGTATGCGCCGAGCGCGGCGACAGCGAAAAGGAGGAACTGGCGCTGCTGTCCAAGCTGCTGGCATTTCGCGTGTTTGCGGACGATGCCGGCAAAATGAGCCGCAGCGTGACCGATGTCGCCGGAGGCCTGCTGCTGGTGCCGCAATTCACGTTGGCGGCCGATACGCAGTCAGGTACCCGGCCCTCGTTCACACCGGCGGCGACGCCCGATGAAGGACGCCGCCTGTTCGATTATTTTGTGGCGCAGGCCACAGCCCGGCATCCGATTGTCGAGACCGGGCAGTTCGGCGCGGAGATGCAAGTGTCGCTGACCAATGACGGGCCAGTGACGTTTTGGCTGCAGATGAAGCCGCAAGCCTGAATCGCGGCATTTGACAACGTACACAGGAGAGCAGCATGGAACTCTGGAGTGATTCATTCAAGAATGGCGCACCGATACCGGGCGAATTCGCATTTTGCGTAATCGATCCGTCCACCCATGTCAGTTTGTCTGCCAACAGGAATCCGCATCTGGCATGGAGCGCGGTGCCAGCCGCTGCCAGATCGCTGGCCGTGATCTGCTGCGACAGTGACGTACCGTCGCGCGGCGATGACGTCAACCAGGAAGGAAAGATCGTTCCTGCCGACTTGCCGCGCGTAGATTTTTTTCATTGGGTAATGATCGATTTGCCGCCCGATACCGGTGCGATCGCTGCTGGGCAATTCTGCAGCGGCGTAACTCCCCGCGGCAAGCCCGGCCCGGAGATCGCGGACGGTCGCGGTGCCCGCTACGGTATCAACGATTACACAGGCTGGTTTGCCGCCGATCCGGACATGGCCGGTGATTACTACGGCTACGATGGCCCGTGCCCGCCTTGGAATGACTCGCTCACGCACCGCTACGTGTTCACCGTGTACGCGCTCGATATTGCGCGGCTACCGGTGACCGGTAAATTCGGCGGCCAGCCGGTGCGCGACGCGATGCGCGGTCACATCCTTGGTGAGGCAAGAATCATGGGTACGTATTCGCTGAACCCGTCATTGAAATCCGTGGCCTGAGCATCGGGCATCTATTGAAAGTTGAACGAGAACTGCATGATTGAAATTCTGCTGATACGCCACGGTGAGACCGACTGGAATGCCGAGCGCCGCCTGCAAGGCCATCTCGACATTCCGCTCAACGCGCATGGGCGGCGACAGGCGGTGGCGCTTGGCAAGGCTCTGCTGCTGGAACCGCTCGATGCGATCATCGCCAGTGATTTGCAGCGCGCGCGGCAAACCGCGGAGGCGATTGGTACGCCGCGCGGCATGACGGTCTCAATCGATCCCGGCTTGCGCGAGCGCTGCTATGGTGCATTCGAAGGCCTGCGTTACGATGAAATCAGTTCGGTTTATCCGGAGGCGTACGCCGCCTGGCAGGCTCGTGACCTCGATGCGCGTTATCCGCGTGGCGTGCATGCGGCGGAGACGATGCGCGAGTTCTTCGCACGCGCGGTCGGTGCGATCACGCGGTTGGCAAGCGGCGGCGGTCACCGGAAAATCGCGATGGTCACGCACGGCGGCGTGTTGGAGTGCGCGTATCGCGCAGCGCAAGGCGTCGGGCTGGCACACGCGCGCGACTTCGAAGTGCGGAATGCCAGCATCAACCGTGTGCGATGGAACGGAGCCGGCATGCAGATCACAAGCTGGGCCGATGTCGCGCATCTGGGTGCGCATACGGACCACGTCGTACTCGATGAAATTGACCGCTGACCACCGGC
>DHXL01000049.1:0-2299 GCA_002415335.1 Oxalobacteraceae bacterium UBA5157 | reverse complement strand
GGCCGGCTCGCTTATGCGACTAAAATAGCGCATTTCGCCTTGCTCCGCACCGCGCTCACCCATGAAAATCGGCCCCTACACACTCCGCAACAATGTCTTCGTCGCTCCGATGGCCGGCGTGACGGATCGGCCGTTTCGCCAGTTATGCAAACAACTCGGCGCGGGCTATGCGGTATCCGAGATGGCCGCCTCCGACCCGCGCTTGTGGGCGACCGAGAAGTCGACGCGGCGCATCGATCACGCGGGCGAGATGGAGCCGAAAGCGGTGCAAATCGCTGGCGCCGATCCGATGATGCTGGCCGAATGCGCGAAATTCAACGTCGATCGCGGCGCGCAGATCATCGACATCAATATGGGCTGCCCGGTCAAGAAAGTATGCAGCAGCTGGTGTGGTTCGGCCCTGCTGCAGAACGAGAAACTGGTCGGACAGATCCTCGACGCGGTGGTGGCAGCGGTCGATGTACCGGTCACGCTCAAGTTCCGCACCGGCTGGGATCGACAGCACAAGAATGCATTGACGATCGCGCGCATGGCGCAGGCCAGCGGCATTGCGATGCTGACCTTGCATGGCCGCACGCGCGCCGACGGCTATGGCGGCGATGCCGAATACGAGACGATCGCAGCGGTGAAGGCGGCAGTGGCGATCCCGGTCGTGGCCAACGGCGACATCACGACGCCGGACAAGGCGAAGTACGTGCTGCAGGCGACCAAGGCCGATGCGGTGATGATCGGACGCGCGGCGCAGGGCAGGCCGTGGATCTGTCGCGAGATCGACTATTTCTTGCGTACCGGCGAATACCTCGCGCCGCCACTGGTCGCCGAAGTGCGGGTCTTGATGGAGGATCATTTGCGCGCGCACTATGCGTTTTACGGTGAATTCATGGGGGTGCGCACCGCACGCAAGCATATCGGCTGGTACGTGCGCGAGCTGGCCGGCGGCGAAGAATTTCGCCAGCGCATGAACCACCTGGAAGATTGCGAACAACAACTTGCCGCGCTCGACGCGTTCTTCGGTTTGCAGGCGAACTATGGCGAGCGGTTACAATACGGCCTAGCCGACCAAAAGTTGGCCGCCTGACCGAGCGCTATATAAGAACATAGGCCTAATTCCCGCATAGTATGAGCAAAGACAGCATCCAAGAGGTCGTCAAAAAAAGCCTCGAAAAGTATTTCAAGGATTTGGGCGAGCAGCAACCGTCCAACGTGTACGAGATGGTCGTGTTTACCGTCGAGCGGCCTATACTTGAAGCGGTGATGACGCGCGCCGACGGCAATCAGTCGCACGCGGCCGAGATGCTCGGCATTAATCGCAACACGCTGCGCAAGAAGCTGCAGCAACACGGGCTCATATGATTGTCGCTTGCGGACCGGGTGCGGCGGCAGCTGGTGTTGCGCCGCAATACTTCTGAAGGAGATAAGCTAAAAGCAGTCATGCCGCGCAGACCTGCAGCACTACTTTTATCTTATTCATCACTTCCGGCATTCCTATCATGATCAAGCAAGCTCTTATTTCCGTCTCCGACAAGACCGGCGTACTCGATTTCGCGCGCACGCTATCCGCGATGGGCGTCAATATTCTCTCGACCGGCGGCACCGCCAAACTGCTGGCTGACAATGGTGTCAAGGTGACGGAAGTCGCCGACTACACCGGTTTTCCGGAAATGCTCGATGGCCGCGTCAAGACGCTGCATCCGAAAGTACATGGCGGGATACTGGCGCGCCGCGATTTTCCGGAGCATGTCGCCGCGCTCGCGCAGCACGCGATTCCGACCATCGACATGGTCGTGGTCAACCTCTACCCGTTCCAGCAGACGATCGCGAAGGAACAATGCACGCTGGAAGACGCGATCGAGAACATCGACATCGGCGGTCCGGCCATGCTGCGTTCGGCGGCAAAAAATCACAAGGACGTGATCGTCATTTGCGATCCTTCGGACTATGCGAGAGTGCTCGCTGAACTGAAGGCCGGCAACGGTGAAGCTACGTACGAAACCAAATTTGCACTGGCCAAGAAGGTATTTGCACATACTGCGCAATACGATGGCGCGATCACCAATTACTTCACCTCGCTCGGGCAGGACAAGCAGCACGCCAGCCGCAGCGCATACCCGGCCACGCTCAATCTGCATTTCGAAAAAATGCAGGAAATGCGCTACGGCGAAAACCCGCATCAGTCGGCGGCGTTCTATCGCGATACCAAGGCGATCGCCGGCGCATTGGCCAACTACACGCAGTTGCAGGGCAAGGAACTGTCATACAACAATATCGGCGACGCCGATGCGGCGTGGGAATGCGTGAA
>DHXL01000416.1:43933-49201 GCA_002415335.1 Oxalobacteraceae bacterium UBA5157 | reverse complement strand
TCGATCGAGCAGACGATGATGCAGTTGTCCTTTTTGTCGCGAACGACTTCCATCTCATACTCTTTCCAGCCGATCAGCGATTCTTCGATCAGCAGTTCGGAAGTAGGCGACGCTTCCAGGCCGCGCTTGCAAATCGCAACAAATTCTTCCTCGTTGTACGCGATGCCGCCGCCGGTGCCGCCCATCGTAAATGACGGACGAATAATGACCGGGAAGCCAAGTTCCTTCTGCACGGTCCAAGATTCTTCGAGTGTATGCGCGACACCGGAACGTGCGGAGCCGAGGCCGATCCTGGTCATCGCATCCTTGAACTTGGAACGGTCTTCCGCCTTGTCGATCGCTTCCGGCGACGCGCCGATCAGTTCGCATTTGTACTTGGCCAGCACGCCATTATTGTGAAGATCAAGCGCGCAATTGAGCGCGGTCTGTCCGCCCATCGTCGGCAGGATCGCATCGGGACGTTCTTTCGCGATGATGCGTTCGACGACCTGCCAGGTGATCGGCTCGATGTAGGTGACATCCGCCATTTCCGGGTCGGTCATGATGGTAGCCGGATTGCTGTTGACCAGGATAACCTTGTAACCTTCTTCGCGCAGCGCCTTGCAGGCTTGCGCGCCGGAGTAATCGAATTCGCAGGCCTGGCCGATGATGATCGGGCCGGCGCCAATGATCAGGATGCTTTTAATGTCGGTACGCTTAGGCATTCTTGTTCTTCTCCATCATCGTCTGTGCATTTGCGTGCTCCATGAGCCCTATGAAGCGATCAAACAGGGGCGCGATGTCGTGCGGACCGGGCGATGCTTCAGGGTGGCCCTGGAAGCAAAACGCGGGTTGGTCGGTACGGGTGAATCCTTGCAACGAACCGTCGAACAGCGACACGTGCGTGACGCGGCAATTGGCCGGCAATGAAGTCACGTCGACTGCGAAGCCGTGATTTTGCGAGGTGATCATCACCTGCTTTGTGTCGAGGTCTTGCACCGGGTGGTTTGCGCCATGATGGCCGAACTTCATCTTCATTGTCTTGGCGCCGGATGCCAGCGCCATGATTTGTTGACCGAGGCAGATGCCGAAGGTCGGGATGCCGCGCTCGATCAATTCCCTGGTCGCGGCGATCGCATAGTCGCAAGGCTCCGGATCGCCGGGGCCGTTGGACAGAAAGATCCCATCGGGATTCAGGGCGAGCGCATCGGCGGCCGAGGCTTGCGCCGGCAGCACGGTAACCTTGCAGCCGCGTGCAGCCAGCATGCGCAGGATGTTGAACTTGACGCCGTAATCGAATGCGACCACGTGAAACTTCGGCTTGGTTTGCTGGCCGTAGCCGTCGCCCAAGGTCCATTCAGTCTCGGTCCACTCGTACGCTGTGGCGGTCGACACCACCTTGGCCAGATCCATGCCGGCCAGGCCGGGAAAGGAATTGGCCAGTTCCAGCGCTTTCGCGGCGGTGGCATCTGCGCCGGCCACTATGGCGCCGCTCTGTGCGCCTTTTTCGCGCAGGATGCGTGTCAATTTGCGGGTATCGATGCCGGCGATGCCGACAACGTTTTCGCTTTTCAGATAATCCGACAGGCTTTGCGTCGAGCGAAAGTTCGACGCCAACAAAGGCAAATCCCTGATAATCAAACCTGCTGCATGAATACGGAACGACTCGACGTCTTCCGGATTAACACCGGTATTGCCGATATGCGGATAAGTCAGTGTGACAATTTGGCGGCTATAGCTGGGATCGGTGAGGATTTCCTGATAACCCGTCATGGCGGTATTGAATACCACTTCACCGGTCGTTTGACCGAGTGCGCCAATCGAAAAACCTTGAAAAATCGACCCGTCTGCAAGCGCTAGGATGGCCGGTGTGGTGTGGCCAGAAAAAAATGGCGGCAAGGGTAACTCCTGATGTTGTTACCGCCGCTGCGCCGCGCCAGAACGACCGCCAGGAGCCCGCGGAGCTTTCGCTTTTGGGTTGTCGATGGAGTCTTTTTGGGACGAAATGGAAGGTGGTATGCGCTACGGCGGAGTGAATTTAGCTAAACCGAGCGATTATAGCGCAGAACCGACCTTCTCAGCAAGCTGGCAAGCCGTGCCACGCGCGGATGGCAGTCAACCGGCCGCGCGCGATTCACGGCTTACGTTACACGTCCAGCGCGGCGATGCCGGCTTTGGCGACCTGCGCATCTTCCGCCGATTTCACGCCTGACACACCAACTGCGCCGAGGCATTGGCCATTGACCATGATCGGTACGCCACCCTCCAGCATGCCTTCCAGATTCGGGGCGGTCATGAACGAGAAGCGTCCATTGTTGATCATGTCTTCGTAAATCTTGGTTTCGCGGCGTCCGAGCGCGGCTGTTTTTGCTTTGGCCGGCGCGATATCGACCGAAATCGGAGCGGCGCCATCCTGGCGTTGCAGCCAGAGCAGGTGGCCGCCATCATCCACGATCGAAATGGTCACCGCCCAGCCGTTTGTAGTCGCTTCGGCCTCAGCTGCTGCGGCAATTTTTTTGACGTCGTCGAGCGTCAACACTTGCTTGGATTGCATCATGCGTCCTTGTTTTCAAAAGACGGAATTGTACGATACTCGCGCCCCTCGCAACTTAATGCTTTTCGCGCTGCATCATCAGGTCGACCAACGGTTTCAGTTCAGCCGACAATTCGCCCATGTGCATGAGGACCTTGTCTTCCCTGCCTTCTTTCATCCAGCGCAGCATTGTCACGATGTCCGGCGCAGTAGCGCGCGCCTCGGTCGGCAAAGCTGCGGGCACGATGTCCGGCTCGACCGACGTCGGCCCCCGCAGGAAAGCCGCTTCTTCCTCCGGACCGACGACCCCGGATACGGCGTGGTCGATGCCGAGCACCGCGCGCCGCTGCGCAATGGTGCGCAACGCGGTCAAGTTCAACGCGGCCGCATCGCCATCCGCACCGAATTCGGATAACGAAACCATGCCGCAACTTGCCACGATCGGCATGCTATCGCCGGTGACCAGCTTCGCGTTCGCGATTGCCGCGCAGACACGCTGAGCAAAGTTGCGGGCGGATTCGAATTGGATATTGCCTGTCGCCAGAGTAAATTCCGCGTCTCCGGTCTTGGCGACACAATCGGATTGCCGCACGGTCCTCTGCAATAGTTCGCCGATCGCGTTGATGACGCTTGGCGGTGGCGCCGCAAGTTGGGTCAGATCGCCGCGCCGCAACGCGACGCAGGCATTGAGGATGACGAAGTTTTTGCCGTGGAGTATGGCGTTTTCCAACATGACGCCGGCCTGTTCTTTCAGCATGGCGAGCGATGGCAGTGCAAACGTCAGACCGCCCTGCGTATTTTGGAACAAGGCTTCCAGATTACGTTCGATTTCATCCTGCGTCGCCACCAGTTTCGACAGGACATCAAGACGTGAGAGTAGTTGCGCGGTGCCGATGCCCTTGGTAATGAGATCGGTGGCACCGGCCGCCTTGGCGCGGTCGCGCTCCTCCTGCTCGTCGCTGCCGGAGACGACTACCACCGGAACATTGCGGATGCGGCTGATTTTCGATGCGCGAATTCTTCGCAGCAAGCCGTATCCATCCAGTTTCGGCATCGTGAGGTCGGTAATGACGACGCGAATGTTTGGATCAAGCAGCAAGATTTCCCAGGCTTGCTCGCCATCCAGCGCCTCGCGGAATTCGAACAAACCTTCGATATGTTTGATCAGCGTGGCGCGCACGATGCGCGAGTCGTCTGCGATCAAGACCCGCGGTTTGATGGAAATATCGAGCGATGTATTCTTCAGCATTCTGGCTGGCCTTTCTTTGTGACTAGCATAACGCTTGGCAATAAATTTTGACAGCTTTACCGGATTCACTTACATTTGCTTGGTCACCCCGAACAAAATTGCCATGATGACAATAAATAGACCGCCGGCAGTCCGACATCACCTTCTCGCAGGGCTCCTTGCGCTGGCGCTCGTCTCGTCCGCATGGGGTACGGAAACGCCGTCCGCCGTCCCTGTCACGGCGCTCGGCAAGCTGCATGAATTCACCAATCGCGCATCGGAACTGGCGCTGAATGCGATGGGCATGCTCGGCATCCGTTACAAATATGGCGGCAACACACCGGAGAACGGACTCGACTGCAGCGGACTGGTGCGCTATGTATTCAAGCAGGCATGGGGTGCGGAGTTGCCGCGCACCTCGCATGAAATCAGTCAAGTCGGGCAGCGTATCGAGAAGCAGGATTTGCGGCCGGGTGACCTTGTCTTTTACAACACCCTCAGACGCGGGTTTTCACACGTAGGCATTTACCTTGGCGACCATAAATTCATCCATTCGCCTTCCGCCGGCGGCGAAGTGCGGATCGAAGACATGGACTTGCGTTATTGGAAGAAGCGTTTTAATGGTGCACGCCGCATGACCGATCCCGGCCAACACGTAGCGGCCGATATCGGCGGCGAACCACAGAGTCAATAGACGTTTATTGCTGCTCGCGTTTGGCCTTGAGCTTTTGCTTGAGCTCCGCCATGGCGCCAAACGCGGCTCGCTCGCCGGCCAGGATCGCCAGGTTGCGCCCCTCGAAATCGCCGCCCTTCATCGCGCCCAACCGTGGCTGAATCACCACATCGGCTTCCTTCAGCTCCTGCCGATTGATACTCTGGCCCATGATTGCGAAGGTTTGCAGCAGCACGTCGAGCGAACTGCTTGCCTGTTGCGCGTCGGGCTGCGCGGAGATATTGACCGCGATCACAAAATCCGCTCCCATGTCGCGCGCAAATCGAACCGGCACCGGCGATACCAATCCTCCGTCGACGTACGTGCGGCCGCCGATCTTGACAGGCTGGAAAATGCCGGGAACCGCGGAAGATGCACGCACCGCAAGACCCGTGTTGCCGCGCTGGAACAGGATCGGCACGCCGGTATGGATATCGGTCGCCACCACGCCAAACGGAATTTTCAGTTTCTCGATGGGCGTGTTGTTGAGCGTCTTGTTGACGTAATTCTCCAACGCCTCACCCTTGAGCACGCCGCTGGAACTCGCGAAAAATGGCACCGACCAATCCGATATCGCCGCTTCATCCATATCCAGTGCCAGTTTATTCAACGCAAAGCCGTTGTTCCCCGCCGCGTACAGCGCACCGACCAGGCTGCCAGCGCTAGTGCCAACCACGATGTCGGGCACGATGCCCTGTGACTCGAGCGCCTTGATCACGCCAATATGCGCGAAGCCGCGTGCCGCGCCGCCGCCCAGCGCGAGTCCGATTTTGATATGGCGCTGGACGGCCGGCTGCTCGGCGATATGGCTTTCGG
>DHXL01000416.1:35478-43821 GCA_002415335.1 Oxalobacteraceae bacterium UBA5157 | reverse complement strand
ATGGCTTGCGGCGGGCGCGGCGATTATCGGTGCGGTCGGCAGGCTGGTTCTGCAGGCGCTCAAAAACAAAGCCGCCGATGCAGCAAGAATCGGGAATAGCCGGATTGGCAACATAGGATGACGGCATCGGGGGATGACGCAAGAATTCAGAACGGGGATTGCGATTGTAGCGCATTGCGGTGCGCCAAGACACCGCGGCGATACTCGGATGGAGCAAGCTACCGGTGTATCACCGAAGCGCCCAAGCCCTGGAGCGGCCCGAGCGGACTGTGTTCATTCTCGAACGAATGGATGCTGGGTTTTCCACTCCACATTTTATAGATGACCAGGTTCTTGTTGAGAACCACGAGCGCATCGAATTGCCATCCAGATACATCCGTTTTCCGGTCGAAATTCAAGAAATCCAGCCAAAAATTTCCGAACCGTTTACGGTCTGTCTGGGTTTGTTCAATCTCGAAGGCAAAACAAGTCTGGCGCGGGATTGCGCAAACATGCAGGGCCGGGTCCAGCACGCTGATATCGAACGAAGATGCGGCAACCAGTCGGCGCAATAAATCGGCATGCCCCAGCAAGGCGACGTTTGGTGTTGTGTCCGGATCGAAGCCGAGGATCTTCAACTCCGCCAGGGAAGTTTTTCCGGGAACGATCTTGCCGAACATCTCCAATGCCTCTGCGTAGCTGTTCCAAGGCGTCTTGGTTTCCTGCTTTCCATTCGGTAGCAGGCTCGCGCAGGCCGCCAGCGCCAGCGATATCGCCAGCACACAGGAACGATAAAGGGCGCCCAAGAACGCCGATTTGGTCCACATACGGTACCCCCAAGATGTCGATGAAAATTGCTGGCCACAAATACAATCTAGCAGGGTTTTTCGAAAAAACCCAGTCTGTTGCGACAGAGTAGCACGCCCCCCTAGTGCGCTTCGATCGACGCTAGCGATTTCCCGCTCGATCCGGTCTTCTGGGAGGCTACCGATGGAAACCTGACGGTGAACGTGCTGCCCTGTCCCGGTTGCGACGAGATCGCGAGCGACGCGCCATGTCGCAGCAGTACGTGCTTGACGATCGCGAGTCCCAGCCCGGTACCCTGAGTTTCGCGCGAGCGGCTCTTGTCGACCCGGTAGAAACGTTCGGTCAGACGGGAAATATGATCGGCCCGGATGCCGATGCCGGTATCCTGCACGGCAAATTGCGAGCCGGCGTTGGTTCGTTCCCAACTCAGCTTGATGCTGCCGTGTTCGGGCGTGTAGCGCACCGCGTTTGAAACGAGATTGCCGAACGCGCTTCTCAATTCATCGAAACTGCCGTCGATGTCCGGTCCATCGACTTGTAGAGAAATCGTATGCTTTCCCGCCGACAGCGCGCGCGCCTCGCGCAGGATCTGGTCGAGCAGACTCGCAATGTCGACGTGCTCGGGACGCAACGGATAATCGATCGATTCCAGCCGAGTCAGCGTCAGCATGTCCTCGACCAGGTTTTGCATGCGCCGGCCCTGTTCCGTCATCAGCTTCAAATGCGCCATTCTGGTATGCGAATCGAGCTGCGGCTGCGTATGCGCAATTTCGAGAAATCCGTTGATGACCGTCAACGGCGTGCGCAGTTCGTGAGAAGCATTCGCGATGAAGTCACGCCGCATCATCTCGATGCGCTCCGATTCAGTCGCATCGTGCGTGACCAGGATCTGCCGCCGGTTTTCGAACGGGATGATTTGCATGATCAATTTGCGCTCCCTGAATGAAAGCGTCAGCGGCTGTTCATATCGGCCGAGAATGATGTAATCGATGAAGTCAGGGTTACGGATCAGGTTGGTCACTCGCATTCCCGTATCGCGATCATTCTGCAGACCAAGATGCCTTTCTGCGGCGGGATTGCACCATTCCAGAAACAACACGTCGTCCATGATAACGACGCCGTCCGGCAGCAAGTTCATCGCCTGGCGGAACCGTGCCAGCCATTCGGTCAATTCGGTGCGGTTCTTTTCGTCATCGCGCCGCAAACGATAGAGTCGCGAAAAGATGTCGGTCCATGCGCCCCAGCCGTCCGGCAGTTTCGCGCTGTCCGGATGGTCTAGCCAGTCGGCCAGTTGGTAGAGATAATGAAGTTGCACCACCACCATGGAAATCATCACCGCCAGGCCGATCAGCAAGCCAATAACTGGTCCCAGAACAAGCCAGAACAATCCGGAAACCAGCAAGACCAAGGACAGCCGCAAGGTGGCCGGCACCCAAAACAACAATTGACGGTTCATGGATTGGACGGCATCATTTTTCGGACAGCATGTAGCCGACGCTGCGTACGGTCTTGATCAGGTATTCGGCCTCTTTGAGCGCTTTGCGCAAGCGTAGCACATGCACGTCGACGGTCCGCTCCTCGATCATCACATGGTCACCCCATACCTTGTCCAGCAATTGGCCGCGTGAGAACACGCGGTCAGGGTGTGCCAGGAAGAATTTCAGCAGCTTGAATTCGGCATGGCCGATGTCGATTTTCTGGTCATGCAGGCTGACCGTGCAACTGATCGGATCCAGCTTGACCACGCCGGCCGCCATGAGGGTTTGCGCATGCTCCGGTGTCTTGCGGCGCAGCAAAGCGTTGATGCGCGCGGTCAGCTCGCGCGGCGAAAAAGGTTTCGTGATGTAATCGTCTGCACCGTGGTCAAGGCCGGCAATCTTGTCTTCTTCCATACTTTTGGCAGTGAGCATGATAATCGGCAGCTCATTGAATTGGCGATCGGCCCTGATCCGCGACAACAGCCGCAATCCGCTCTGGTCCGGCAACATCCAGTCGAGCAGGATCAAGTGCGGCATCCGCGTTTGCATGAAGTTCCAAGCGTCGGTCGCGTTATGGACGGCGGTGGAATGCCAGCCTGCTTCTTTCAGTGTGAAGCTCACCAATTCGACGATGGCAGGCTCATCCTCGACAATCAATATGGTGGTCTTGTCGGCAGCCATATTTCTTAAGCGGATTTGTCGTGTTGCGCGGTTGCATAGTCGGTGTGGCGAATATCCTTGCCCTCGACCACATAAATGACATACTCGGCAATATTCTTGGCATGATCGCCGATCCGCTCTATCGCCTTGGCCACCCACAGCGTGTCCAGCGCAGCGGAGATGGTGCGCGGATCTTCCATCATGAAGGTAATCAGGGTCCGCATGATCGAGCGAAATTCGTGATCGATGACCTGGTCCTGTGCAATCAATTGGGTCGCCTGCCTTTGATCGAGCCGCGCAAACGAATCCAGCGCGTCGTGCAGCATCTCGCTCGCGCTCGCGGCAATCACGCGCACCGTTTCATAGTGGTTGACGGTACTTACGCCGCGCTCCTGGATAGTCGTCGCGGCGCGCGCGATCTTGGTCGCCTCGTCACCGATGCGTTCGAGGTCGGTAATCACCTTGACGGTCGCCATCACGGTACGCAGGTCATTGGCCGCGGGTTGTCGCCGCACGATCAAATGGCTGCACGTATCATCCAGTGCGACTTCCATGCGATTGACGTTTTCATCCGCCTTGATGACTTGCGCCGCTTGCTGCGTGTTGCCGGTGCGAAAACACGCGATCGCGTCACGGAACTGGCTTTCCACCAGACCGCCCATCAGCAATACCTTGGAACGTATGCCCTCAAGGTCCGCATCATATTGTTTTGAAGAGTGCTCGGCTGGCATGGATTTCCTTGCTTTATCAGGGATAACTTAATTCTATAATGTTCGAGATGGAGTAATTCGTCGCAGGCCGCGCCTCGCCCACTCTGTCACGCAATCAACCAAATCGTCCTGTAATGTAATCCTGCGTTGCGGCTTTCCCCGGATTCATGAATATCTGGTCGGTTTCGCCGAATTCGACCAACTCGCCCAGATACATGTAAGCGGTGTAATCGGAGCAGCGCGCGGCCTGCTGCATATTGTGCGTCACGATCGTGATCGTGTAGTCTTCTTTCAGTTCACTGATCAGCTCTTCGATTTTCGCGGTCGAGATCGGATCAAGCGCCGATGTCGGCTCATCGAGCAGCAGCACATCGGGTTTGACTGCCACGCCACGCGCGATGCAAAGCCGCTGCTGCTGGCCGCCGGACAGACTGAGGCCGCTCTTCTGTAGCTTGTCCTTGACCTCGCCCCATAGTGCTGCTTTGTTGAGCGCCCATTCGACGCGCTCGTCCATTTCACCCTTGGGCAGATTCTCGTACAGGCGCACACCGAAGGCGATGTTGTCGTAGACCGACATGGGAAACGGAGTTGGCTTCTGGAACACCATGCCAACCTTGGCGCGCAACATATTCAGATCCTGTCCCGGTTCCAGGATATTGCGTCCGTGGTACATGATCCTGCCTTCTGCACGTTGACCCGGATATAGATCGTACATCCGGTTCAAGGTGCGCAGCAAGGTCGATTTACCGCAACCGGATGGGCCGATGAAGGCGGTCACTTTCCGTTCGTGGATATTCAGGTTGATATTCTTCAAGCCCTGAAACTGGCCGTAGAAGAAATTCAAACCGGATATTTCGATGGTCGCCTTCTTCGTGCCAGCGGACTCGGCACGCGTATCCCCGGGCAGTATGCCGGAGTCCCTTGGCGGGACGGTGATTGACATCTGAGTATTCATAACGCTCGCATGGAAGGATCAATTCTGGGTTTTCTGATGGAACAGCGTGCGCGACAGGATGTTCAATCCAAGCACGCTAAAGGTGACGATCAGCGCGCCGCCCCAGGCCAGCGCGCGCCAGTTATCGTAGGGACTCATCGCGAACTGGTAAATCACCACCGGCAGATTCGCCATCGGCGCATTCATGTTTGCGCTGAAAAATTGATTATTCAGCGCGGTGAACAACAGCGGCGCGGTTTCGCCGGAAATGCGCGCCAGCGCCAACAGGACGCCGGTCATGACACCGGCTTTCACCGCGCGCAGGCGCACCATGGTGGCGACCTTCCAGCGCGGCGCGCCGAGCGCGAAGGCCGCTTCGCGCAAACTGGTCGGTACCAGATTGAGCATATTATCGGTTGTGCGCACGACCACTGGAATCGCGATCAAGGAAATTGCGAAACTGCCGGCCCAGCCCGAGAAATGCTTGACGTTGGCGACGTATAACGCATACACGAACAAGCCGATCACGATCGATGGCGCCGACAGCATGATGTCGGTCACGAAACGCGTGGTCTGCGCGAACCAGCTTTCTTCTCCGTATTCGGCCAGATAAATGCCGGCCAGGATGCCGATTGGCGTGCTGATCGCGGTGGCGGTCCCCACCATTAACAGGCTACCGACAATCGCATTCATCAAGCCGCCGCCATCATCGCCTGGTGCCGGCGTGGTCTGCGTGAACATCGCGATGCTCAGCGCACCGGCACCCTTGACCAGCAGCGTCAACAGTATCCACATCAAGAAGAAGATACCGATCGCCATCGCCAGAAATGATAGCGTGATGCCTATCCGGTGCACCCAAAGACGCTTGCGATAAATCGGGTTCACCTGCGCGGCATTCTTCACTTCGAGCCCTCTTTTCTTTTCAGTCCCACCAGCATCAGTTTCGCGGCCGACAAGACGATGAAGGTGATCACGAACAGGATCAGTCCAAGCGCAAACAATGAAGATACGTGGAGCGGCGTGTCGGCCTCCGCGAATTCGTTAGCCAGGGTCGACGCGATGCTGTTGCCGGCCGCGAACAGCGACCAGGATAAATGATTGGCATTGCCGATGACAAAGGTGATCGCCATGGTTTCGCCCAGTGCACGCCCGAGACCCAACATGACGCCGCCGACCACGCCGATTTTCGTGTAGGGCAGAACCACTTTGCGCACGACTTCCCATTTGGTACAGCCGAGCGCGTAGGCAGACTCTTTCAGAACCGCCGGAACGACTTCAAAGACATCGCGCATGACGGATGCAATGAACGGAATAATCATGATTGCAAGGATAATCCCGGCGGTCAGGATTCCGATTCCCATCATCGGCCCCTTGAACAATTGTCCAATGACGGGCAATTGCCCGACTGTATGGGCCAGCGCAGGCTGAATCGTGTCGGCAAAGAATGGGGCAAAAATGAACAAGCCCCACATGCCGTAAATAATGCTGGGAACGCCGGCCAGCAGTTCCACCGCCGTGCCCATCGGACGGCGCAGCCAGACTGGGCAGATTTCAGTGAGAAACAGGGCGATCCCGAAGCTCACCGGGAAAGCAATCAGCAGCGCGATCAGCGAAGTCGACAAGGTGCCGACGATGGCGATCAGCGCGCCGTATTTGTCGTTGACCGGATCCCATTCGACCGTGGTAATGAAAGCCGGGCCGAATTCGTGAAATGCGGGCCACGCGCCAATCATGAGCGCAATGATGATGCCCGCCAGGACCACAAACACACTCAGCGCGAACGCGAGCGTAATCTTGTGGAACAGGAAGTCTTGCACGCGCTGGTTGCGCATGGTGGCGAGCATCGTCTGGCTCGTCCAGCCTGCCTCGGGAGTCTTGTGATCTTGATCCATGGCAGGCATCGCGATTGATCGTGGATTTGCGCTCATATGTTGACGTCAAGACTGCGAACCGGCACCGAACGCCGCGCGAGGAATGCGACCACAATACCGACTGTATTAGCCAAGGATCTCAGAAGTTTGTTCACCCGCATGGCTATTCCTCAAGTGGACTGAAAAAGGCAGTGCAGACTGTAACGGAGAATTGTGACAGCTTTATGACTTCTTTGATGACCGGTCACAAAGCCCGTGAATAATGTGTCTTCTGTCATGGAGTTGTCACATTGAATTAATACACTGGGCGTAAAATAGTTATATAAACCAGCTGCAAGAAATGACAAAAAATTTGACGCTTAGCAATGCGGCGGTACTCGAGACCTCCGCCTCCAGCATCTACCTCGACCGCGAGCTGTCGCAACTCGCGTTCAATCGCCGCGTATTGGCGCAAGCTGAGGATGCCAACATACCGCTGCTGGAGCGACTGCGCTATCTATGCATCGTCAGCAACAATCTCGACGAGTTCTTTGAAGTCCGGATCGCCAGCCTGCTGGCGCAAAGCCGGGTTGACGGGGAATTGGTCGAGTCGCCGGCGCTGATCGCGGCGCTCGATCGCACCAGTACCGAATGCCACCAAATCGTCGCCCGGCAATACTCGATCCTGAATGACGACATCCTGCCGCAGTTACCGGCGGCCGGCATCCACTTGCTGCGCCACACTGATCGCAACGACGCGCAGCGCGCTTGGGTGAAGGCCTACTTTAACCGGGAGGTGCGCCCGTTGCTGACACCGATCGGACTCGACCCGGCTCACCCGTTTCCGCAAGTGGTCAACAAGAGCCTGAATTTCATTGTCGAATTGTCGGGCAGGGACGCGTTCGGGCGCGGCACCGCGATCGCGATCGTCAAGGCACCGCGGGTCTTGCCGCGCGTGATCCAGCTACCTCATGAGCTTTCCGGAAACGGCGTGGCTTTCTGCCTGTTGTCGTCGATTATCCATGCCCACATCACCGACATGTTTACCGGGCGCGAGGTGGTCGCTT
Organism: Oxalobacteraceae bacterium UBA5157; assembly: GCA_002415335.1. GTDB lineage: Bacteria > Pseudomonadota > Gammaproteobacteria > Burkholderiales > Burkholderiaceae_D > UBA5157. The sequence continues at coordinate 36,336 of DHXL01000416.1, read as the reverse complement.
ATTCGCAATTCCGGGTCACGCGCAATAGCGACCTGTGGGTGGATGAAGAAGAGGTCAAGAATCTGCGCCAAGCATTGCAAAGCGAGCTGCAAAGCCGCAATTTCGGCGTCGCCGTGAGGCTGGAAGTCGCGCGAAATTGTCCGCATCACCTTGCCGATTTCCTGCTGGATCAGTTCTCGATCAGCAAAAACCGCCTCTATGCGGTCAATGGTCCGGTCAACATGGTGCGGCTGTCCGAATTAATCGACCGTGTCGCGACGCCCGAACTGCGCTTCCCGCCGTTTACGCCCGGCTTGCAGGCAAAACTGATCGACGCAGACATATTTGCCGTCATCAGCAGGCACGACGTCCTATTGCACCACCCTTTTCAATCGTTTCAACCGGTCGTCGAATTTATTCGTGCTGCCGCGCGCGATCCCAGCACGGTTGCAATAAAGCAAACGATCTATCGCACCGGCATGAATTCCGACCTGATGGAATCCCTGATTGAAGCAGCCCAGCACGGCAAGGAAGTCACCGTCATCGTGGAATTGATGGCGCGCTTCGACGAAGAAGCGAATATCAACTGGGCGGACCGGCTCGAGCGCGCCGGCGCGCAAGTCGTGTACGGCATCGTCGGCCTGAAGACCCACGCCAAGCTGGCGCTGGTGATCCGCCGCGAAGGGACGCGTCTGCGTTCGTACGCGCACCTCGGCACCGGCAATTATCATCCGACCACGACCAAGCTTTACACCGACTTCGGATTGCTGACTGCGCACTCGGCGTTAACCGCCGAGGTCAATGAAATATTCATCCACATGACCAGCCTGACCAAGCCGAGCAAACTGGATCACTTGTGGCTGGCCCCGTTTGCATTGC
>DHXL01000416.1:30445-35380 GCA_002415335.1 Oxalobacteraceae bacterium UBA5157 | reverse complement strand
CTGGATCACTTGTGGCTGGCGCCGTTTGCATTGCAGAAAGAAATCATCCGGGCGATCAAGAACGAAGCCAGAATCGCCCGCCTTGGCCGCCCCGGCCGCATTATCGCGAAGATGAATGCCCTGCTGGACGAATCGGTAATCCGGGCGCTCTATGCGGCTTCCTCGGACGGCGTGAAAATCGACTTGATCGTGCGCGGCGCGTGCGCGTTGCGTCCGGGCGTGCCCGGCTTGTCGGAAAACATCCGGGTGCGCTCGATCGTCGGTCGCTTTCTGGAACACAGCCGTATCTACTATTTCCGCAATGATCTGGCGCACGACGTGTATCTGGCCAGCGCGGATTGGATGAATCGCAATCTGTTTCGCCGGATCGAAGTTGCGTTCCCGGTGCTGGACGATGCGCTAAAGAAAAGAGTGATCACCGAAGGTTTGCATCCCTACCTGAAAGACAACGCCAACGCCTGGGAGCTGGACATGAACGGCGTGTATCAGAAGCGAAAGCCGCGCGGCAAGCAGGCCCCTTTCAGCGCACAGCAGCATCTGATGCTGACCCTGGGCGCGCACGCGACTGGTGGCGGCGAGTAAGGCGATGGAACTCATCCTGTGGCGCCACGCCGACGCGGAACCGGGAGAACCGGATCACGAGCGCAAATTGACCGCCAGGGGCCATAAACAAGCCGCCAAAATGGCTGAATGGCTGGATTTTAATCTGCCCAGTAGTTGCAAAATTCTGGTCAGCCCGGCCTTGCGCACGGTGCAGACCGCGCAGGCACTGGGCCGCAAATTCAAGATTCACCCGGGGCTGGCGCCCGGCGCGGCGGCGGAAGACGTGCTGACGATCGCCAACTGGCCGCATAGCCGCGAGCCGGTGTTGATAGTCGGACACCAGCCGACCCTGGGCCGGGCGGCGGCCTTGTTGATTTCGGGCGCCGTGCAGGATTGGACGATCCGCAAATCGAATGTCCTATGGGTAGTGCAAAGGGAGCCTGGCGATTCCACCTCCAATTTCCTGAGGGCGGTCATGTCGCCGGATCTGGTCGTGAAATGAATCACGACGTCACGATCGCCTAACGGGTACCGAACAGGCGATCGCCTGCATCACCGAGGCCGGGCACGATGTACGCGTGCTCGTTCAGATGCGAATCGAGGGCGGCGACATACAATTTCACGTTCGGATGCGCCTCCTGAAACGCCTGTACGCCTTCCGGCGCTGCGACCAGGGCCAGGAATACGATTTGTGCGTCGGCGACGCCGCGCTTTTTCAATGTATCGATTGCATGTACGGCCGAGTGTCCGGTTGCGACCATCGGATCGCAGACGATGAAAGTGCGCTCCGCCAGATCGGGCAGGCGCACCAGATATTCGACCGGCAGCAGCGTGTCCGGATCGCGATACACGCCGATATGGCCGACGCGTGCCGATGGCAGCAAGTCGAGCAAGCCATCGCTCATGCCTATTCCGGCGCGCAGCACCGGCACCACCGCCAGTTTCTTGCCGGCGATTACCGGCGCCTCCATCGACGCCAGCGGCGTGTCGATGCGCTCGGTCGTCAACGGCAAATCGCGGGTGATTTCGTACCCCATCAACAAAGTGATCTCGCGCAGCAACTCGCGAAACGTGCGGGTCGATGTGCTCTTCGCGCGCATGTGGCTGAGCTTATGCTGGATCAGCGGGTGATCGAGAATGAACAGCTTGGGAAAGCGGGGATCCTGGCGCATTAGGGTGGCACTCGGTGATGTACTGAATCAGGTTTTGGGAAGCGTCACGCCCTGCTGGCCCTGGTATTTTCCGCCTCTGTCCTTGTATGAGGTTTCGCATACCTCGTCGCTCTCGAAAAACAGTACCTGGGCACAGCCCTCGCCCGCATAGATCTTGGCCGGCAACGGCGTGGTGTTGGAAAACTCCAGCGTCACATAGCCTTCCCATTCCGGCTCGAACGGCGTGACGTTGACGATAATGCCGCAACGCGCATAAGTCGACTTGCCGAGGCAAATCGTCAACACGCTGCGCGGAATGCGGAAGTACTCCATGGTGCGTGCCAGCGCGAAGGAATTGGGCGGGATGATGCAGACGTCACCCTGGACGTCGACAAACGATTTTTCATCGAAATTCTTCGGATCGACGATCGTGCTGTTGATATTGGTGAAAATCTTGAATTCGTTGGCGCACCGAATGTCGTAGCCGTAAGACGAGGTGCCGTAACTGACGATCTTGTGACCGTTGGCTTCACGCACCTGGCCGGGTTCGAACGGCTCGATCATGCCGGTTTCTTGCGCCATGCGGCGGATCCATTTGTCGGATTTGATGCTCATTATTTTCTCTTCGTAGAACGCCGCATTTGGAAAAAAACACTGCTGCAGCTGCGGCGGAACGTCACAGCTGCTGGTTTATCGAGTTGACCATGCGGATTTTACGTGAAATCGCGATGCCGACGGCTAAAATGCGGCCGCGCGATTATGCGGTGCCATCCGATCTATCTTGCCGCCGACGGGAAAAACAATTGCTGGCCATCGACTTTAAACGCGGCAATTCTTGCCTGCCCTTCCGCCGATGTGATCCAGTCGATCAACTGCATTGCGCCGCGGTAATTGATGTCTTTGTACCGCGCCGGATTGACCGCGATGATGCCGTACGGGTTGAACATCTTGGGGTCGCCTTCGACCGCAACCGCCAGTCCGGTCCTGGCCCGGTATGCGCCATAGGTGGCGCGATCGGTCAGCGTATAGGCGTGCAATTGCGCCGCCATGTTCAGCACTTCCCCCATGCCGAGGCCGGCCGAAACGTAGGCGCCGCCCTCCGGCTTGCGCCCGACTTCTTTCCAATAGGCCTTTTCCATCATATCGGTGCCGGAATTATCGCCACGCGAAATGAACTTCACCTTGCTGTCCACGATTTTTCGTAGCGACTGGATCACATCCCTGCTGCCCTTGATGCCAGCTGGATCGTCGCTCGGTCCGACCACGATGAAATCGTTGTACATCACGTCGCGCCGATTGATGCCATAGCCGGCGGCGACGAATTTATCCTCGGCCGCTCGTGCATGCACCAGCGTAACGTCAACATCGCCGTTCTTGGCCAGTTCCAGCGCCTTGCCGGTGCCAACCGAAATCACATTCACCTTCACGTTGAACTTGGCTTCGAAGGGCGGCAACAACACCTTCAACAAACCCGAGTTATCGGTGCTGGTGGTGGTCGATAGCTTGAGGACTTCCTGTGCTTGCACGGCCAGCATCGTCAAAGCCGCCAGCAGGCCGGCGGCAAAACGGATCATTGCAGTTCTCATGATTTTCCCTTCAAGAATTAAAATCAACGTTGCATCGTTTCCCACACTTTTTGCAGGCGCTTGGACGACACCGGCATCGGTGTCCGCAACTCCTGCGCGAACAGCGAGACGCGCAACTCTTCCAGCAGCCAGCGGAACTCCATCATTTTCGGATCGGCGTTCTTGCCGCCCTGGCGTTCTTTTTGCGCACGCTGCCACGGCGTCGCAACCTGTGCCCATTCTGCCATCAGACGCGCATCGCGGGTCGGGTCGGCGCGCAATTTTTCCAGTCGTACATTGATCGCCTTCAGGTAGCGCGGAAAGTGCGTCAGGTTCGCATAGTCGGTGTCGGCGATGAAGCGTTTGCCGATCAGCGCCTGCAATTGCGCCTGAACGTCGGCGCAGGCTTGCCCATGGGCCTTGATGCCTTGCAGCTTCTTCGGCAACGCATGATATTCACCTAGTATCTGTGCCGCCAGGCGGGCGATTTCATTGACGAGTAAACCGAGCCGCGACTTGCCCTCATTCTTGCGCGCTTCGAATTGCGCGGCGTTGGTCGGCAACGGGTCTTGCAGGCAGGCGCGCTCGAGGCCAGCCGCGATGATCTGGTCGCGCAATTCCTCCTGCGATCCGAGTGTCATGAATTGCATGCCCATCTGCTGCAGTCCCGGAATGTTTTTTTCGAGATACTTGAGCTGCTCCTTCAGTTGCAGCGCAAGCAGGCGCCGCAAGCCGATGCGATGCGCGCGGGCCGCTTCGGCCGGGTCATCGAATACTTCCAGGTTGCAGTAGGTAAGCTTATCGACCAGTGCCGGAAATCCGATCAGCGTCTGTCGAGTTTGCCCGCTTTGCTGGATTTCCAGCAGCTCCGGCAATTCGCCGAACGACCAGCTGGTCAGGTTCTCGTGCTGGGTCGCGCTGCCGCTTTTACCGGACGGCGGCGACGCGATCCGGCTACCGCTATCGGCTGCGCGGCCAGTAGCGGACACGATCGGTTCGGCCGATGCGATGACAGTGTTTTCCGCCAGGCGCTGAAAGCTCTCGCGTGCCTGCCCGCCGAATTCCGCCTGCAAGGCTGCCAGGTTGCGTCCCATTTCCAATTGCCGGCCATGTTCGTCGATCACCTTGAAGTTCATGAAGTGATGCGCCGGCAGCGTCTCGCTCTTGAAATCGGTGGTTAGCGGAATCAGGCTGATTTGTTCACGGATGTCGGCGATGATCGCATCAAGCAAATTACCTTTTCCGAAAGTCGCACGTTCACAGAATCCAGCCGCATAGGCCGGCAGCGGCACGCAATGCCGGCGCAGTTTCTGCGGCAGCGATTTCAGCAGCAGGTGCACCTTTTCCTTCAGCATCCCCGGCACCAGCCATTCGCAGCGATCGGCCGAGACCTGGTTCAATGCATACAAGGGCACGCTGAGCGTCACGCCATCGCGCGGCGTGCCGGGCTCGAAATGATAGGACAAGGCCATTTCAACGCCGGCCACGATCATCACTTTCGGGAACAGGTCGGTGGTCACGCCGGCCGCCTCATGCCGCATCAAGTCGTCGCGGTTCAGATACAGCAGCTTCGGATTGTGCGCGGCCGCATCCTTGTGCCATTTTTCAAATGCGATTCCGTTGCAGATATCAGCGGGAATCAACTTGTCGTAGAACGCCGCGATCAGCTCTTCATC
>DHXL01000416.1:27689-30268 GCA_002415335.1 Oxalobacteraceae bacterium UBA5157 | reverse complement strand
TTTTCCCAGCGCGGCTCGCCGTAGGATTTCTTCAGCAAATGACCGCCGACCCGCTCCAGCCATTCAGGCTGGATTTGCGCGATACAGCGCGCATAGAGCCGCGTGGTATCGACCAGTTCGGCAGCCACCACCCATTTCCCCGCCTTCTTCAACAACTGCGAGCCGGGCCAGATGTGGAATTTGATCGCGCGCGCGCCCAGATAATGCGCATTCTCATCGGCCTTGAAACCGATATTGCCCAGCAAGCCAGTGAGCAGCGCGGTGTGAAGTTGTTCGTAAGTCGCCGGCATCTCGTTCAAGCGCCAGCCCTGCTCGCGCACGATCGTCAGCAATTGAGAATGGACGTCGCGCCACTCGCGCAGCCGCAGCTGCGACAGGAAGTTGGCGCGGCAGTTATCCTGCAACAGCCGGTTCGATTTCTTGTGTTCGATCGCTTCGTCGAACCACTTCCAGATTTTCAAGTAACTCAGGAACTCCGATTTTTCATCGGCGAATTTCTTGTGCGCCTGGTCCGCTGCGCCTTGGGCGTCCATCGGCCGGTCGCGCGGGTCTTGTACCGAAAGCGCGGCGGCGATGATCAACATTTCGCTCAGGCAGACGTTATCGAGCGCGGCCAGGATCATGCGGCCGACGCGTGGGTCGAGCGGCAGTTTGGCGAGTTGCTTGCCGAGCGGCGTCAACAGGTTGCTGTCGTCGACTGCGCCGAGCTCCTGCAACAACTGGTAACCGTCGGCGATCGCGCGCCCCGGCGGCGGTTCGATGAACGGGAAGGTCTCAACATCGGTCAGGTGCAACGACTTCATGCGCAAGATGACGGCGGCCAGCGACGAACGCAGGATCTCCGGCTCGGTGAATTTCGGCCGCAGCAGATAATCCTGTTCGTCATACAAACGGATGCAGACACCTGCCGCGACCCGGCCGCAGCGGCCGGCGCGCTGATTGGCGGCCGATTGTGCGATCGGCTCGATTTGCAGCTGCTCCACCTTGTTGCGATAGCTGTAGCGCTTGACGCGCGCCAGTCCGGCATCGACCACATAGCGGATACCGGGTACCGTCAGCGAAGTCTCCGCCACGTTGGTGGCGAGCACGATGCGGCGCGCATTGGAGATCTTGAACACGCGTTCCTGCTCCTGCGCCGATAATCGCGCGAACAGCGGCAGGATTTCGACGTGCGGCGGATGATGCTTGCGCAAGGCCTCGGCGGCATCACGGATTTCACGTTCACCGGGCAGGAACACCAGCACGTCGCCGGAGCCGATGCGCGCCAGTTCATCGACCGCTTCGACCACCGCGTCCATCAAATCGCGTTGGCCGCGCTCGCGCTGCGCCTGGCTTGGGACCGCCTTGATTTCGCTCTTGTCGGTGCTGTCCACCGGGCGGTAGCGCAGCTCGACCTGGTACAGGCGGCCGGAGACCTCGATCACCGGCGCCGGCCGGTCGGCAGTACCGAAATGGCGCGCGAAGCGATCGGCGTCGATGGTGGCCGAGGTGATGATGACCTTCAGATCGGGACGCTTCGGCAGCAACTGCTTCAGGTAGCCGAGCAGGAAGTCGATATTGAGGCTGCGCTCGTGCGCTTCGTCGATGATGATCGTGTCGTATTGCCGGAGCAGCGGATCGGTTTGCGTCTCGGCCAGCAATATGCCGTCGGTCATCAACTTGATCCACGCGCCCTTGCTCAAGGTGTCCGTGAAGCGCACCTTGAAGCCGACGTGTTCGCCCAGCGGTGAGCCGAGTTCCTGCGCGATCCGCTTGGCGGTCGACGACGCGGCGATGCGGCGCGGCTGCGTGTGGCCGATCAAGCCATTCAGGCCGCGGCCCAGTTCCAGGCAAATCTTGGGCAACTGGGTGGTCTTGCCGGAGCCGGTCTCGCCGCACACGATGATGACCTGATGCGCCTGCAGCACGGCGGCGATATCGGCGCGCTTGCCGGAGACCGGCAATTCTTCCGGGAACGTGATCGGCGGCAGCGGGTTGCGCACGGGCGCAAGCGCAGCCTTGGCGGGCGTCGCCATAGGGCGTGGTTCCCCGCCGCGCGCGGCGGGGGAACTTTTTTGAGTGGGTTCAGGTGCAGACATGACGGCTCGAATTATAATGCGCATCATGGAAAACCCTGTTCAATTCGTTCAATGGCTGCGTTCGGTCGCCCCCTACATTCACGCTTTCCGCGGAAAAACCTTCGTGGTCGCGTTTCCGGGCGAGCTGGTAACGGCCGGTGCGCTGCCGGTATTGGCGCAGGATTTATCGCTATTGCATGCGCTCGGCATCAAGGTCGTGGTGGTGCATGGGTCACGTCCCCAGGTGGAAGAACAACTGGCGTTGCGTAGCGTCGAGGCACGGTTCCATAACGGCGTGCGCATCACCGACACTGCGGCGCTGGAGTGCGCGAAAGAGGCCGCTGGCGAACTGCGGCTCGATATCGAGGCGGCCTTCAGCCAAGGCTTGCCGAATACCCCGATGGCGCATGCGGCGATCCGCATCATTTCAGGCAATTTCGTCACCGCGCGTCCGCTTGGCGTGATTGACGGGGTCGACCTGGAATTGACCGGCGTCACGCGCAAGATCGCGTATGAAACGAT
>DHXL01000416.1:25385-27541 GCA_002415335.1 Oxalobacteraceae bacterium UBA5157 | reverse complement strand
TGTCGGCGCACCAGGCCGAAGCGGTGCTCACCAACGGCTGCCTGCCGCCCGATTCCGCGTTCTACTTGCGGCACGCGATCAAGGGCTGCAACGGCGGCGTGTCGCGCGCCCATATCGTGCCGTTTGCGACCGACGGCTCCGCGCTGCTCGAGTTGTTCACGCATGACGGCGTCGGCACGATGGTCAGTTACGAGAACCTCGAAAGCCTGCGCGAAGCGACCATTGAAGACGTCGGTGGCATCTTGAAGCTGATCGAGCCGTTGGAGGCAGACGGCACGCTGGTCAAGCGCGGCCGTGAATTGATTGAACGCGAGATCGACTATTTCTCGGTCATCGAGCACGACGGCGTCATTTTCGGCTGTGCGGCGCTGTACCCATTCCCTGCCGAAAAAATGGCCGAGATGGCTTGCCTTACGGTCAACCCCGAAGTGCAGGCACAAGGCGACGGCGAGCGACTCTTGAAGCACATGGAATACCGCGCACGCGCGACCGGGGTTCGCAAGATTTTCGTGCTGACGACTCGCACCGCGCACTGGTTCCTGAAACGCGGGTTCGTCAATGCGACGGTCGACGATTTGCCGAAAGATCGTCAACACATGTATAACTGGCAGCGTAAGTCGCTGGTCTTGATCAAGAATTTGTAATCATTGTGGGACAAAGTTAAGCGAAGCGGTACTCTGTTCCCAACACTTTAAATCACTGGAGAGCATCATGGCCCGCATGGTCCACTGCATCAAATTGAATAAAGAAGCCGAAGGACTGGATTTCGCGCCCTACCCCGGCGAACTCGGCAAGCGGATTTACGAAAACGTGTCGAAAGAAGCGTGGGCCGCATGGCTCAAGCACCAAACCATGCTGGTCAATGAGAATCGCCTGAATCTGGCCGATGCGCGCGCACGCAAGTACCTGGCGACACAGATGGAGAATCATTTCTTCGGCGACGGTGCGGATGCCGCGCAGGGGTATGTACCGCCTACTGAGTGAGAGCAGAATAGCCGGCGCCATGACCGGTCGCCTGAAATAAGATCTCGCTAGCCGGTTTGCCGGCCTCAAAAAATAAAGCCTACCGATATCATCGGCGGGCTTTTTTTGCGCCCGCCAATAATCAAGACTTCAGCGGCGCCACCCTTTGACATAAGTCATGACGTCGTCCCGTACTTGGGCGAAGCTGAGGGACGCAGAAGGGTTTGGTTTATCGGAAAATTTAGCTGCGGAGTCTGTCGATGAATTTCGGCACTTCGATCCGTCAGTACGTTACTCCCAATGCGGCAAGTACAGGATATCCCTAAAGAGCCCGAGGAGAACGCCACTTGTTTAGTCTCCATCTTCTTTGCCCCTAACTTCACCAATCCCGAACGGGAGTGAAAAATGATACGCATAACTGGAATGTCCGCAGTACGCAGATGGCGCGCATGGGCCGTTCCATGTCTGCTTACTATGGGCGTGGCCGCGTGTGGCGGCGGCAATGAGACGATAGGAGTACCGGAAACTCAGTTGGCGGCGAAGACAAGCACCGCCACACCCTCTATATCCGTCAGGGCCGCTTCAACCACCTATAGTGTCATCAATCTTACGTCAGATGGCTACGTTTCTCCGCAAGGCATCAATGCCACCGGGCAGGTCGCGTTCTACGGATCGACTCCTGACGGGAATCGGGCATTTTTTTACGACGGCGTCACAATCCAGGAGTTGGGCACGCTCGGCGGCCGAGACGCATTTGCTGGCGCCCTCAATGGCTCGGGACAGGTGGTCGGTGCTGCCCGTACCGCCAACGGCAACCTCCACGCGTTCTCCTGGACGCCAACGGGCGGCATGGTCGATCTCGGCACATTCGGCGGCGATTATTCATCTGCCACGGCCGTCAATGACTCGGGACAGGTGGCCGGCAATTTTAATCTGTCCAGTGGCGGCGCTCAGCGTGCATTCTCGTGGACCCAGATGGGCGGCAAGCTCGATCTCGGCACGCTCGGCGGCCCAGATTCAGTTGCTATCCTCCTCAATGACGCCGGACAGGTGGCCGGCAATGCCGGGACCGCCAACGGCGATGACCATGCGTTCTCGTGGACCGCGGCCGGCGGCATGGTCGATCTTGGTACACTCGGCGGTCGTTTGTCGTATGCGGGAGCCATCAATGACACGGGGCAAGTGGTAGGCGA
>DHXL01000416.1:21307-25207 GCA_002415335.1 Oxalobacteraceae bacterium UBA5157 | reverse complement strand
GGCATGCTCGATCTGGGCACGCTCGACGGCGCGTATTCCAGGGCGGAAGCCGTCAATCACGCAGGACAGGTGGCGGGCGTCGCCGAGACCACCCATGGCTACCATGCGTTCTCGTGGACCGCGGCCGGCGGCATGATCGATCTGAGCACGCTAGGTGGCCAATTTTCAGATGCATTTGCCATCAATCGCGCGGGCCAGGTGGTGGGCAATGCCTTTACCAGCAGCAATTACTTCTCGCACGCCTATGTATGGACACAGTCGGAAGGCATGGTCGACTTGAACACGCGCATCAGCACTGCGCCGGCCGGCCTGGAACTGTTCGATGCGTTGGCTATATCGGACAATGGTTCGATCGTCGCCAACTCGAACGCCGGCATCGTGCTGTTAAAGCCGGGCCCAACCAGTGCCGCGGCGCCGGCGGTCGGCCCGATCTCAGCCAACGACCCGGTCGCAAGCGGAATTCCCGTCTCCGTTTCGGCCAGCTTTACCGATGCGGACGCGGCCGACACCCACACCGCAACGTGGTCTTGGGGTGACGGCAGCAATGCGGAGGCGGGGGCGGTGGCAGAGAACAATGGCGTCGGAGACGTCGGCGGGACCCACACCTACGACGCGGCGGGCGTCTATGCGGTCGCCGTTAGTGTCACCGATAACACGGGACTGACTTCCAAAGTCCGTCGCGACGTGGTGGTGTACGACCCATCAGCAGGGTTCGTTACCGGCGCCGGCTCGATCATGTCACCACCTGGCGCCTTCAGAACGGCGCCCACCGTGGTCGGCCGCGCGACATTCGGTTTCGTTTCGAAATATCGGAAAGGGGCGACGGTACCGACCGGTAAAACGGAATTCCAGTTCCATGCCGCGAACCTGAGCTTCCATAGTCAAGACTACGACTGGTTAGTGGTCGCCGGCGCCCGCGCGCAGTACAAGGGATGCGGCACGATCAACGGCGCGGGCGATTACGAATTCATCCTGACCGCAGTCGACGGCGCGGTGGCCGGCGGCAGAGGAAAAGATCGCTTCCGCATCAAGATATGGCATCACGATGCGGGCACGAACGCCGACGTGGTGGATTACGACAACCAGATCGACGCCACCGCTGAAGGCACCGTGCGGGAGGGGACCGTCGTCCACGGCGGCCGTATCGTGATCCACAAATAGAAGACAACGGTCCGCCGGCACCGTCGGCGGGCTTTTTCGGCGAGCGGCGATCAGAACTTCAGCGTCTTCACGCCTTCCGCCGTCCCGAGCAGGCATACGTTCGCCCGATGCAGGGCAAACAGGCCGACCGTGACGACGCCGACGATATTATTGATTTGCACTTCGAGTTCGACCGGATCCTGAATCTGCAAGCCGGCCAGATCGATGATCATGCAGCCGTTATCGGTCAGCATCGGCTTGCCGTCCTTCAAACGCAATCGGGGCGTGCCGCCCAGCGCCGCCAGTTTGCGCGCCACTACCGCGTGCGCCATCGGGATCACTTCAACCGGCAACGGAAACTTGCCCAACAGGTCGACCAGCTTGGAACCGTCCGCAATGCAGATGAATTTGTCGGCCACCGAGGCGACGATTTTTTCGCGCGTCAATGCCGCGCCGCCCCCCTTGATCATCGCGCCCTGCGGCGTGATCTCGTCGGCGCCGTCGATATAGACCGGCATGCTCTCCACCTGGTTCAAGTCGAACACTGCGATGCCGTGCGACTTCAGGCGCGCCGCAGTAGCTTCCGACGACGCCACCGCACCTTTTATCCTATCCTTTACCTTGCCGAGTTCATCGATGAAAAAGTCCGCCGTGGAGCCGGTGCCGACGCCGATTATTGCGCCGTCAACCACATAATCGATGGCGGCGCGGGCAACCGCTTGCTTGAGTTCGTCTTGAGTCATGGCAGATTCACATTTAAGAAGATTCGGTATTTTAACGGATGGCGCGACAACCGAGCCGCATTGCTCGCGCCCACTTTCCCGGTTAAAGTAACGGCATGAGATTCGATCAGCGACAACAGCCAAATTAAGGAATATTTAAATGACAACCGTGCTCGTAGTGGATGACAGTCGCGTGTCGCGGCTGATGTCGCGGCAATTTATATTGAGCGAGCACCCGGACTGGATTATCGAAGAAGCCGGCACCGCTGAAGAAGCGCTAATCAAGCTCGACACCATCGTGCCCAATCTGATTCTTCTGGACCTCAACATGCCGGGCATGGGCGGCTTCGCGGCAGTCGAAAAATTACGCGAGAAATGCCCATCCGTACCGATTTCGCTGCTGACGGCGAACGTGCAGGATGCGACGCGCAGCAGAGCCGGCGCACTGGGTATTCATTTCGCGGAGAAGCCGATCACGGAAGCGCGCATCCACCAGATTCTTTCCATTTTGGACAAAAGCTGATGTTCCAGCTCACCGACATTCAGCACGACGCCCTGGTTGAAATCTTCAACATAGGCGTCGGCCAGGCGGCTTCGGCCATGAGCCGCATCGTGAACGAAGAAGTCACGATGTCGGTCCCCTCCATCACGTTCCAGAGCCGCGCCGAGGTCGCCAAAATGCTCGGCAGCGGCGAAGGGCGCCGCATCTGTGCGGTTACCCAGCACTACCAGGGCGCGTTCAATACCGAGGCGATCCTGATGTTCCCCGAGGAAAAAAGCCTGGAGATCGTGCGCCTGATGGTGGGGCAATTGCTAACGATGGAAGAACTGACCGAGATGGAACAGGAGGCGATGAGCGAAATCGGCAACATCATCCTGAATTCCTGCATGAGCAGCCTCGGTAATTTGTCCGGCAAGGAGTTGCATGGCTCGCTACCGATGTACCACGTCGGCACTGGAGACGACATTCTCGGTACGTCCGGCAATCAGTGGAATGGTTTGGTACTCACGCTGAAGATCGATTTCAATATCGAAAAGCACGAGATCAACGGCTACGTCGCGTTCTTGCTGGACATGAGCGCGCTGGCAGACTTGCAGCAATACATCAATCAGTATCTGGATAGGTTGGCAACTTGATTTCTGTCGACAGTTCGCTGGAACTCCAGCTGAATTTGCTCAATAGCGTCTTGAAGGCCGTGAAGGTGGGCACGATCGTGTTCGATTCCGAGCAACGCGTCGTGCTATGGAACACATGGATGGAACAGCATTCGCATTGGCCGGCCCAGGCCGTACTCGGCAAGTCCTTTGTCGAGATCTTTCCGGAAATGGCGAATGGCCGCGCGCACGGCGCGATCAAGGACGCGCTGCATGACAATTTCGCTTCCTTGATTTCGCAAACCTTGAACAAGGCGCCCTTCCCGTTCTATGCCAACGCCGATGATTTTGCCAGCGACACGCGCATCCAACAAGCATTGCAGGTGATGCCGATCGAGGTGGCGACCTTGCCGCGCCATTGCCTGGTTCAATTCACCGACGTCAGCATGGCGGTCGCGCGCGAGAAGCAATTGCACGAACAGGCGTTGGAGCTGCAAGCGCAGATTTTCGCGGATGGCTTGACCGGGATTCCGAACCGGCGCCGTTTCGATGTGTACATGGATGGCGAGATCCGGCGCGCCAAGCGCAGCGCATCGCCGTTGTCGCTCATCATGATCGACGTCGATTACTTCAAGCCCTACAACGACAACTACGGCCACCAGCGCGGCGATGAATGCCTGATCCTGATTGCGGCTGCGCTGTCGCGCATCCTGGGCCGGCCTTGCGACCTGGTCGCACGCTACGGCGGCGAAGAGTTCATGGCGGTCTTGCCGGACACGAATGCCGAGGGTGCCCTGAGACTCGCGAATACCATGCGCGCGGAAGTGGAGATGCTGGACATCGAGCATGCCTACTCGGAAGTCGCGTCACACGTCACCATCAGCCTCGGCGTGATTACCCAGGTGCCCGCGCATAACACTGCGGTGTCCCACATGATCGGCGC
>DHXL01000416.1:12855-21102 GCA_002415335.1 Oxalobacteraceae bacterium UBA5157 | reverse complement strand
TTGCATCGCATCCTTCGGCGTCAGCCAGGACCCACCCACGCACGCAACGTTTTTACACGCCAGGAATTGCGCTGCAGTTTCGATCGAAATACCTCCGGTCGGACAAAACGTAATATCCGGCAACGGCCCGGCGATCGCATTGAGCATGCCGATTCCGCCGGCCGGTACTGCCGGGAATAGTTTCAACTGGCGGAAGCCATGTTCGCGTGCGGCCATCACCTCCGACGGTGTCATCACGCCCGGCAGCAAGGGCAGTCCGCTGGTCTTGGCCGCGTTGATCAGCGTCGAAGTCAAGCCGGGCGACACGCCGAATACTGCGCCGGCTTCGCGCGCCGCGGCGAATTCATCGGGCTGGGTCAGCGTCCCGACGCCGACGATCGCGTCCGGCACTTGCTCCGCGATGGCACGGATCGCCGCCAATCCATGCGCGGTGCGCAACGTCACTTCCAGCACACGAATGCCGCCCGCAACCAAGGCTCTGGCCAGCGGTACCGCGTGGTCGATGTCGTCGATCGCGATCACCGGGATCACCAGCGAGGTACGCATGATTTGCAGCAGGTTCTGGTTCATCTTTGCGTTCATGTTCATTTTCCCAAGGTCAAATTGTCTTCTTCACTGAAGGGCTCGGTATCTTCGTGTTCGAGCGGATCTCCGGTCTGTATCGCCGGCGGCAACCCGAAGGTGGTCGCGCCCTGCTCGGCGGCACTGACGGAACCACGGAACATCGCGAACAGCTCGCGCCCCATACCTGTCAGGTTACCCGACAGGTCGGCCGGCAGTGCGCTGCGCGCGGCCCATTCCGCCTCCGGCACCAGCGCCTGCAGCACGCCTGCTTCCGCATCGAGCCGGATCAGGTCACCGCTGCGTACGCGGCCGAGCGATCCGCCTGCCAGCACTTCCGGTGACACATGGATCGCCGCCGGCACCTTGCCGGACGCCCCCGACATGCGGCCGTCGGTCACCAGCGCCACGTGCCTGCCCGCATCCTGCAAATTGGCCAGCGCCGGCGTCAAGGCATGCAGTTCCGGCATGCCGTTGGCACGCGGCCCCTGATAGCGCACGACCGCTATGAAATCGCGATCGAGCTCGCCTGCCTTATAAGCGTGCATGAAGGCATCCTGCGAATCGAAGACGATGGCTGGCGCCTCGACGATACGGTGCTGCGCCTTGACCGCGGAGATCTTGATCACCGCGCGCCCGAGATTCCCGGTCAAGAGTTTCATCCCGCCGTCGGGCGAAAAAGGCTCCGCCGCGGCGCGCAATACATTCTGATCGCCACTGACGTTCGGTGCAGCCCGCCACACCACGTTCTGTCCTTGCAGGAACGGTTCGGCGCAATGTGCGCGCAAGCCTTTTCCCAATACCGTGGTCACGTCTTCATGCAACAAACCGGCGTCCAGCAGTTCGCGGATCACAAAGCCGGTGCCGCCGGCCGCATGGAAATGATTGACGTCGGCGTCACCGTTCGGGTAGATCCGCGCCAGCATCGGGACTACCGCCGATAGCGTGTTGAAATCATCCCAGTCGATCACGATCGCGGCCGCCTTCGCGATCGCGACCAGGTGCAAGGTGTGGTTGGTCGAGCCGCCGGTTGCCAGCAACGCGACGATCGCATTGACGATCGACTTTTCATCGACGATATGGCCGACCGGCGTATAACTTGAACCTTGTTCGGCAATCTCGACCGCGCGGCGTGCGGCAGCCGCGGTCAACGCGTCGCGCAGCGGCGTATTCGGCGTGATAAAGGCGGCACCGGGCAGGTGCAGTCCCATCACTTCCATCAGCATCTGGTTGCTGTTCGCCGTGCCGTAGAAGGTGCAGGTGCCGGCGCCGTGATAGGACTCGGACTCGGCTTCCAGCAGGGCTTCGCGGCCGACTTTACCTTGCGCGTAGAGCTGACGAATCCTGGCTTTTTCCGGATTGGACATGCCGCTGGTCATCGGCCCGGCTGGAATGAACACGGCCGGCAGATGGCCGAAATGCAGCGCGCCGATCAGCAGACCCGGCACGATCTTGTCGCACACGCCAAGATACACGGCCGAGTCGAACATGTTGTGCGATAGCGCGATCGCGGTCGCCATCGCGATGGTGTCGCGCGAAAATAGCGACAATTCCATGCCGGTCTGCCCTTGCGTCACGCCATCGCACATGGCAGGCGTCCCGCCGGCAAATTGCGCGACACCGCCGGCGCTGCGCACCGCGTCCTTGATCAATTGCGGGAAGCGCTCAAACGGCTGGTGCGCCGACAGCATGTCGTTGTAGGCCGACACGATCGCGACCGAAGGGCTCTTCTGCTGCTTTAGCACCAGCTTGTCGTTCGGCGGAAACGCCGCAAACCCGTGAGCCAAATTAGTGCAGGCCAGGCCCCCGCGCTGCACGCCTTGGCGACGCGCATTTTCGAGACGCGCCAGGTAGGCGCTGCGATAAGGACGGCTGCGCTTGATAATGCGCGCGGTGACGGTGGCGATGGCGGCATGGAGGGGCATGATATTTCCTGGCTCATTTCGATAAATGAAATTTTACTACAATTAAAGTAGCGAGACTGTAAATCAAGCGATTTTTTGGCAACTCGTTCTCGCCAAAATTTTGCATGACGCCCAAAATTTGACGACACGCCAGACGAGTTCCGACAGGGCAATAACAGGATACAAGTCGCGACGAAACATTTTGTAGTGAAATTACCTATACTTGATGTATAGTGCAATAAATAATCAACACCTCGACCCCTGCCATCATGCACCCGTCCGCCCTCACCGCTGCCGCAGCATTCCAAACGCTCCAAGCGCATCGCGCCGAAGCCGAAACCTGGCAGATGCGACAATTGTTCGAGCAGGACCCGACGCGCTTCACGCATATGTCGATCGAAGCGGCTGGCCTGTTCCTGGATTACTCAAAGAATCGCCTGAACAGCACGACGCTGAAGTTGCTATGTGCGCTGGCACGCGAGCGCGGCGTGGAAGCGCAACGTGATGCCATGTTCGCCGGCGAGAAAATCAATTCAACCGAGCAGCGCGCCGTATTGCACACCGCGTTGCGTGCGCCGCGCGGCCAGGCGTTGCACGTCGATGGCCAGGATATCGGCGGCGACGTGGAGGCCGTGCTGGACCGATTGCGCTACTTCTCCGACCGCGTGCGAGCCGGGCGATGGCTGGGCCATAACGGCAAGCCGATCACCGATGTCGTGAACATCGGCATCGGCGGGTCCGATCTCGGGCCGGAAATGGTGAGCCGCGCGCTACGCTCGTTTGCGCACCCGCGACTCAGTATGCATTTCGTCTCGAATGTCGACGGCCATGATCTCGATGCAGTGCTGTCGAAGGTTAATCCGGACAGCACGCTGTTCATTATCGCGTCCAAGACTTTCAGCACCACCGAGACCATGATGAATGCGCAATCGGCGCGCGACTGGTTCCTGCGCTCCGCCAATGCAGCGGATTTGCCGAAACACTTTGTCGCGGTGTCGACCAATGTCGAGCGCGTTCAAGCCTTCGGCATCGATCCGGAGAACATGTTCCCGTTCTGGGATTGGGTCGGCGGTCGCTATTCGATCTGGTCGGCGATCGGCTTGCCGGTCGCACTGTCGATCGGATTCGAAAAATTCAGCGAATTCCTGGCCGGCGCCCATGCGATGGACACGCATTTCCGCAGCGCGCCGCTGGAACAGAACATGCCGGTGCTGATGGCGCTGATCGGTGTCTGGTATCGCAATTTCTTCGGCAGCGCCTCGATATCGATCGCGCCCTACCACCAGGATCTCAGCCGCTTTCCCGCCTATTTGCAGCAACTCGAAATGGAAAGCAACGGCAAGCGCGTCGCGCGCGACGGTACGGCACTCGACTTCGCAAGTTGTCCTGTAGTGTGGGGCGATGTCGGCACCAACGGCCAGCATGCGTATTTTCAGTTGCTGCATCAGGGTACGGATTCTGTGCCGGTGGATTTCATTGCTGCGCTGCAGCCGAGCCATACGCTTGCGGGACATCAGGCGGCACTGCTGGCCAATTGCTTCGCGCAATCGGAGGCGCTGATGCGCGGCAAGGACGCCGATGAAGTGCGCGCCGATCTGCAGGCGCAAGGCCTCGATGCGGCCGCCATCGCAGCACTGGTACCGCATCGGACTTTTCCGGGCAACCGTCCCAGCAACACGATACTGATGCAGGCCCTGACTCCGGCCGCGCTCGGCGCGCTGATCGCGCTATACGAACACAAAGTATTCGTGCAGGGCGTGCTGTGGGGCGTCAACAGTTTCGACCAATGGGGCGTCGAACTGGGCAAGCTCATGGCGAAAAATCTGCAGGCCGAATTGACCGATACGGCGCAACCGGGATTGCATGACAGTTCGACCAACGGCCTCATTGCGCGCGCCCGGAAAGCACTCTAGGCTTCCAGTGCGACGCATGAGTTCAGGCGCAATACTCACTTTACGACAATAACTTTCCATCATGGCTCTTGCAGATTTCGATTTAGTCTTATTCGGCGGTGGCGGCGATCTCGCCATGCGCAAACTGTTACCCGCGATGTATGCGCGCGACCGCGCCAAGGACTTGCCGCCGGGCGCGCGCATCATTTGCGTCGGCCGCCATGGCTGGAGCCGGGACGAATTCCTCACCGAGATCAATCAAAACTCAAAACGGCACATCGCCGCTGCGAACTTCGATCCAAGGTTGTGGGAAGCGTTTTGCGCGCGTATCGACTACCTTTCGCTCGATGCGAACGATGCCGCCACCTATCAGCCGCTGGTTGACATGGTACGCAAGGACAGCGCCATCACCAGTGTGTTCTACCTGGCGACGCCGCCTAGCCTGTTCGCCAGGATTTGCCACAACCTGTCCGCCTGCGGCCTCGCCGCGCCGAACTCGCGCGTGGTGCTGGAGAAGCCGCTCGGTCGCGATCTGGCCAGCGCCAGGCAAATCATTGCCGACGTGGGAAGCGTGTTCGCCGAATCGCAGATCTACCGCATCGACCATTATCTCGGCAAGGAAGCGGTGCAAAACCTGCTGGCGCTGCGCTTCGGCAATGTCTTGTTCGAGCCGCTGTGGCGCCGCGAGTGGATCTCCGACGTGCAAATCACGATTGCGGAAGAACTCGGCGTCGGCAACCGCATGGACTATTACGAAACTTCGGGGGCCTTGCGCGACATGTTGCAGAATCACCTGCTGCAGTTGCTCTGTATCGTCGCGATGGAGCCGCCGGTGTCGGTCACGCCAGACGCGGTGCGCGACGAGAAGCTGAAGGTGCTGCGTTCGCTCAAACGTTTCACGCCGGCCACACTGGCGCAGAACGTGATCCGCGGCCAGTATCGCGCCGGCCACGTCGAAGGCATCGCGGTTCCAAGCTATCGCCACGAACCGGACGCCAAGCCGGAGTCGCGCACCGAAACCTACGTCGCCGTCAAGGCCGAGATCGATACCTGGCGCTGGGCCGGCGTCCCGTTCTACCTTCGTACCGGCAAGCGAATGGCCGACCAACTGGCGGAAATCGTGGTGCGTTTCAAAACCGTTCCGCATTCGATTTTCACGCAAGGCACCGGCCCCGCCCTGCCAAATTGCCTGGTGATACGACTGCAGCCGGACGAAGGCCTGCAACTCAACCTGATGGCCAAGACGCCGGGCGATGGCATGCGCTTGAAGCCGGTCGAACTGGAACTGGATTTCCGCGAAACCTTCAAGATGCCCCGTATGGAAGCCTATGAGCGCCTGCTACTCGACGTGCTGCGCGGCCAGTTGACGCTGTTCATGCGTAGCGACGAATTGGAAGCGGCGTGGGAATGGGTCGAGCCCATCCTCAACTACTGGGAACAGCAAGAAACCGAACCGCTGCCGTATGCGTCCGGCACCTGGGGTCCGGCCGCGGCCAGCGCACTGATCGGACGTGACGGCTTGCAGTGGCGGGAAGAGTCGCTGCCGGAAATGTAAGACTCATCATGTTGCTCGACTCCATCAGCACACAACTCGACTCGCTCTCCAAATCGGAGAAGAAAGTCGCGCTCGCCGTGTTGAAAAATCCCGGCCTCGCGATTGCGGAAAACATCACCGCGCTGGCCAGGAACGCGCAAGTCTCGGAGCCGACCGTGGTGCGTTTTTGCCGGGCGCTCGGCTACGACGGCTGGCATGAGTTCAAGCTCAAGCTGGCGCAAGGTTTGGCGCTCGCGCTGCCGGGCGCGGATGAACCGGCGGCGCAGGACGACTTGGCGGCTGACCTGGTCAACAAGATTTGCAGCCGCTCGATCAATGCCCTGCTCGACTTGCGCAACTCGCTCGATTCCAATGCGATTCAACAAGCGCTCGACGTCCTGGCGCGCTCGATCAAGATCGAGTTTTACGGTCAAGGTACCTCCGGCATCGTGGCCGCCGATGCGCAGCACAAGTTCTTCCGGTCCGGTGTGCCGACCGTGGCCTACACCGATCCGCATATCCACAGCATCGCCGCCTCGCTGCTGCAAAAAGGCGACGTGGTGGTCGCCATCTCGCAACGCGGCAGCAGCATCGCGCTGCTGCGCAGCGTGCAACTGGCGCGCAAGGTCGGCGCCGACGTGATCGTGCTGGCTCCCAGCGGCACCCCGCTGGCCGAGCTTGCGACCGTGCTGATAGCGATCGACCTGAGTTTCAATACCGATCCTTACACGCCGATCTCGGCACGCCTGGCGCACTTGGTCGTGATCGACATTCTGGCAGTCGGGCTGGCACTGAAATTGGGGCCGGAATTCCGCCGCAAGATGCAGAACGCGCAAATAGCACTGCAAAAAATCGACATGCAATTCGACTCGTTCCTCAGACATCCGCAAAAGGCGGAGTAAGCGCGCCTGTCGCCGGCTGAGCGTGGGCGGAATTGTCGATCGGATCGGGCCATTGCGCGCAATGGCAGGTCGCGTGCGGCCCGTAGCTTTCCCCCTTCCCCTTCATGAACCGACTGGACCCACTCGAGCAATTCATCATTGAACGCCGATGAAGCGTACTCGTTTTTATTTGGAGAACTGGCATGCCGGACACAGGGTTTGCGGCAAATTTGATGTGGATCAAGTCGCGTTTTGGCCCGGCCACGTAGTATGAATCCCAACGGCAATGATGCCGTCACTTAAGCCATGCAGGCGCTGGCTTTGAGTATTCTCGGCTCGAAGATTGGAGATTGATTATGGAATCCGCCCCGTTTATGGCTATTACATCGGGAATATTCGAGCAGCGAGAACAGAAACGAAAGACACTACGGTTGAACCCGCCATCGCCAACGTGGCGCGCTATCGCCAAATCTTATCCCGCTATCGTCAAATCGTATCCTCTCTGAATTAACGACTAGTCTCGCGCGATCTGTGCGCCGACGCACAGATTACCGGCGTGATACCGTCTATACCTTTGTCGCAGCTAATTGTAAATGCGTGTCATTCCTTCACCTGCGCCCGGCCTTGGGGCGAAATAGCCCGGCCTCGCCCAATACGAATCAATTCAGTGGCTGGCAACCCGTTGGTCAGCCCGACCTTTCAGTAACCAGTTCAGGAGCAGAGTAAATGGCTAAAGTACCCAAGAACCCGATCGACGGCGAATTACGCGAAACCCGTCGCAACTTCCTGGGCAAGACTGCCTTGCTGGGGCTGGCCGGCGCGGGCGTATCGCTTGGCTTGGCTGGCTGCAAGGAAGACGCAACAGCAGCAAAATCCTCCGCCTCGGCTTCTGCCAAGGCCGTAGCCGCCGGCGGCTTCGAGGTCGCACCGGGCCAGCTGGATGAGTACTATTCCTTTACCAGTTCAGGACACGGTGGAGACGCGCGGATCGTGGGCATTCCCTCCGGCCGCACCTTGAAGCGAATTCCGATATTTAATATCGATTGCATGGTGGGCTGGGGTATTACCAACGAGTCAAAAGCCATTATGGGGACCAAAGCCGACGGCAGCCTCAAGTACACCACCGGCGATACCCATCATGTGCATGGCAGCTATAAGGACGGCACTTATGACAGCCGCTGGCTGTTCACTAATGACAAGATTCACTCCAGGCTCGCGCGCATCCGCATGGATACGATGGAATGCGACAAGATTATCGAGCTGCCGAACGTGATGGGTTTCCACGGTATATTCCCCGACAAGCGCGATCCGGTCGATCCGAAAATCAACTACACGACACGCGTGTTCTGCGGGCAGGAATTTCATACACCGTTGCCCAACGACGGGCGCGATCTCGACGATCCGAGCAAGTGGGGTTGTCTGTTCACCTGCGTCGATGCCGCCACGATGGAAGTGCGCTGGCAGTGCCGGGTCGA
>DHXL01000416.1:2323-12715 GCA_002415335.1 Oxalobacteraceae bacterium UBA5157 | reverse complement strand
GTCAAGGATGGCAAGTTCACGACGATCGGCGCCTCCAAGGTGCCGGTGGTCGATGGCCGCAAGGCAGCTAATCCGGATCCGAAAACATCGGTGACTTGTTATGTCCCGGTCGCCAAGAATCCGCACGGCGTGAACGCCAGCCCGGACGGAAAATATTTTGTCTGCGCGGGAAAATTGTCACCGACCGCGACCGTGATCGACCTGTCGCTCGTGACGAAATGGTTCGATGGTGGACTGAAGGAGCCGCGCGATGCCGTAGTGGCCGAGCCGGAAATCGGCCTCGGACCGTTGCACACCGCATTCGATGGCAGAGGCAATGCGTACACCTCGTTATTCCTGGACAGCCAGTGCGTGAAGTGGAATGTTGACCAGGCGATTGCCCACTTCAAAGGCGACAAATCGGCAAAGGTAATCGTCGACAGGATAGACGTGCAATACCAGCCGGGCCATAACTATTCGTCGATGGGTGAGACCAAGGAATGCGATGGAAAATTCCTGAATTCTGGCAATAAGTTTTCCAAGGATCGATTCCTGCCGGTTGGGCCTTTGCACCCTGAAACAGAGCAATTGTTTGATATCAGCGGTGACAAAGTGCGGCTGATTGCCGATCACTCGGCGTATTCGGAGCCGCATGACGGCATCATCGTGCGGCGCGATGTGATCAAGACGCGCCAGATCTACAACATGGACGACTTCCCGAATGCCGTCAAACCGGAGAACGCGGGCATCGAACGCAAGGGTAACAAGGTGCAGGTGCGCCTGATGTCGCAAGCGCCGGCTTACAGCATGCCGGTCATCAAGGTAAAGAAAGGCGATGAAGTCACGATCACCCTGACCAACCATGACAAGGTCGAGGACTTGACGCACGGTTGCGCGATTCCGACTTACAACATCAACTTCATCGTGAATCCGCAGGAAACCAAATCGGTCACGTTCAAGGCCGATCATGTTGGTGCGTACTGGATGTACTGTACTCACTTCTGTCACGCATTGCATCTTGAAATGCGTAGCCGAATCCTGGTAGAGGCGTAAGCAACAAGCCGCGGGGCAGATCGCTCCGCGGCACCATCCGCACCGTCCGCCATAGCCAATCGGATAAAATCCGCCGTCGTTCATGTCGCCGCAGCCTCATAGCCTTCGCGGCCTCCATCCCGCCCTCCTGTCATTCTCGCGCGATCGCTATACTTGGACAGAATCGCGTATTTATCGTATTTTTCGAGACCGCATGATCATGACCATTCGTACCGTCCGGACCTATTTCGCTGCATTGCTGCTGATACCATTCCTGTTGACCGGCTGTGTGAGCACGGAGAAGACCTATCGCACGCAAGGCAGGGTGTTTGGCACCCAGATCGAAATCAGTATTTATGGCGAATCGCAAGAGCGAGCCGATATGCTCAGCGCGCGCGTATTGAATGAGTTCGATCGCCTGCACCATAAGTTCCACGCATGGGAGCCCGGCATGCTCACCTCGCTCAATGAAAGCATCGCGCGCGGCGAGCCGTTCCCGGCGGATGACGAGATGGTCCAATTGCTCAAGTCCGCGACCGTTCTGGCCGAGCGCTCGGATAATCTTTTCAATCCGGCGATCGGTCACTTGATTCGCTTGTGGGGCTTTCAGAGCAGCGACATCACGCCGCACGCGCCGTCGCCCAGGGAGATAAAACGGTGGGTCGATGCCAATCCGCGCATGTCCGACCTGCGTTATGTGGGAGACATTATTTCGAGCCGCAACAAGGCGGTGATGATCGATCTGGGCGGCTACGCGAAGGGCTACGCGCTGGACCGCGCGGCGCGCATTCTGCGCGACGGCCACGTGAAGGCGGCGTTGATCAATATCGGCGGCAATGTGCTGGCCATCGGTCAGCCCGGCGACCGGCCATGGAAGGTTGGCATCCGCGATCCGCGCAGCGAAGGCACGATTGCCACGCTGGCGCTGCATGACAATGAAGCGATCGGCACCAGCGGCGACTATCAGCGCTATTTCATGAACGGCGGCAAGCGCCATCCGCACATCATCGACCCACGCACCGGGGAAACGATTGACCTGGTGGCCTCAGTCACGATTATCGTATCCGGAGGCAGCGATGTCGGCTTGCGCTCGGATGGGAACTCGAAACCGCTCTTCATCACCGGCCCCGCACACTGGCGCGAAATGGCGCAGCGGCTTGGCCTGGATCAGGTGATGCTGATCGATGCCAACCGACATGTCGAGATGACGCCCGGAATGCGCGAACGGATGGCGGTCGCCGCGCCGATTGTCGCCGCACCGGCCTCGCCTTAGTGCGACATCAGCACGGGCGCGGTCATCGTCTTCAATACGATCATGGTCGCGCCACCGAGCAGCAACTCGCGAAAACGAGTATGGCCATATCCGCCCATCACGATCAGATCGGACCGCACATCCGCCGCCAGCGATAGCAGCGCATTGCCGACATCGATGTTGGTGCGCAGCTCGACCACTTCCACCTTGATCCCGTGCCGGGCCAGATAGAGGGCGATGTCGGCTCCCGGCTGTTCTCCGTGGATGTCGGATTGCGCGGATGGATTGAACAGCGCGACCGTGACATTCTTTGCGCGCCGAAGCAAGGGAATCGCGTTCGTTACCGCGCGGGTTGCCTCCATGCTGCCGTCCCACGCGATTAACGCTTCGTCGCCGATATGATCGAACCGGCCTGCAAACGGGACAATCAAAACCGGGCGCGCGCAATTGAGCGTCACGTATTCCGGCAGATCGGATATCACCTTTGAGACCGGCTCATCCGGGTCTGTCTGGCTGACGACTACCAGATCGCTGTAGCGCGCTTGTAGGGAGAGTCCGCCTTCCGGATCGTCATCGACCCGCCTTTTTTCGTACGACAATACGCCGATTTGCTTGGCGATTGCATCGAATTCGGCCAGCGCCTGGTTTGCGCGCTGGTTGAGGGAGTCGATATGGTTCGCCACGATGGTCCTGGTGAGATCGATTGCGCTGTCCTGGTAAACGAAGCGTGAGAGTCCGGTCATCGCGGCACCGATCAAATGTGCGTTTTCCATAACCGCTATTTCCGCGGCGATCTTGATGCGTGCAGCTGCATGCCTGGACTGATCCACGTGTACCAGAATCGTCTTGTAAGACATGGCGGTTCCTCTTTTCGTTTGAGTGAAGTTATTGTTCGTCGTTTTCCAGAAGGAATCGACGAGCCGGGCGTCTGTAGGGTTTTGGAAGATTACTAATGTTTGCCCTCTTTCAGAGTAAGCGGTAATCCGATGACAGTCCAGAAGCAGACCGATGCCGGCGTGGTTTGTTTAACGAAATTTGATTTACATCAACCTGGAAAAAACAGCTTCTCCCTAGTATTGGTGTTCTTCGCGACACTCAGGCCACCTGACAGGGAACGCACGTGAGCGGCCTCAGCCTCCTTCCTATTTTCATGATCGGCCTGCTCGGCAGCGTCCATTGCGTCGGCATGTGCGGCGGGATTGTCAGCGCCTTCTCGGTCGCACCGGTGCGGAAATTCCCGGTGGCGGTGGTGGCACAGGCGGCAGCCATGCCGGTGACCGGCCTCCTCGACAGTACGTTACGCGCAGTCTCGTACAACATCGGCCGGATCGCCAGCTACACCATGGCCGGCGCATTGGCCGGCGGCATAGCAGGCGGTGCGCGCGCATTGACGGGCCTGCCCGCCATGCAGATAGTCGGCTATTGGCTGGCCAACCTGATGCTGGTCGCGCTGGGCCTGTATCTGATGGATGCGTGGCGCGGCCTGGTGCAGCTGGAGACCGCAGGCCAGGTTCTGTGGCGGCGGATACAGCCGTTGATGAAGCATTTGTTGCCGCTCGATAGCCCGATCAAGCTGCTGGCCTTGGGCGGCCTATGGGGATGGCTGCCATGCGGTATGGTGTATAGCGTGCTGCTGACCGCAATGCTGAGCGGTTCGGCGCTGTCCGGGGCGAGCGTGATGCTGGCATTCGGCCTCGGAACCTTGCCGACTCTGCTGATGCTGGGCATGCTCGGCGGCCGCCTGAGAAGCTGGTTACAGCGCCGTCCGATCCGCCGGCTCAGCGGATTGATCGTCCTGAGCTTCGGCTTGCTGGGCTTGGTGCGCGCAGCCAACGGCGTTCCAAGCTGGCTGGATGCGGTGTGCATCACGCCGGGCGCAAGCGCGGCGCATCCGTGAACGCGGCGCGAAGCGCATCCTCATTCCCACAAAATCTCACGCACCATCGTCCAGGAAGGACCGAAAATATGTCGATCGCCCAACTTCGCAAAGATTACACGCTTGCCAGCCTGTCGGAAGTCAATGCAGCCCCCGATCCGATCGTCCAGTTCTCGACATGGTTCGACGAGGCGAGGCAAGCGCAAATACCCGAACCGAATGCGATGAGTGTGGCCACCGTGGGGCTCGACGGCCGTCCTTCGTCCCGCATCATGTTGATCAAGGAATTCGATGCACGCGGGTTCACCTGGTTTACCAATTATGAGAGCCGCAAGGGCGAGGAATTGCTCGGCAATCCCTATGCTGCCCTGCTGTTTTTCTGGGTCGAGCTGGAACGCCAGGTACGCATCGAAGGGCGGGTCGAACGCATTTCATCCGACGAGAACGATGCGTACTTTCAGAGCAGGCCTATAAAAAGCCGGCTCGGTGCGCTCGCCTCCGGCCAAAGCCGGCCGATTGCGAATCGCCAGTTGCTGGATGCGAAATTCGCCGAGACCGAACAGCAATACGGCGAACAGCCTCCGCGTCCCGCGCACTGGGGCGGCTATCGCGTGATTCCGGATCGTATCGAGTTTTGGCAAGGCCGCAGTTCGCGTTTGCACGACCGGCTCCGGTATACCTTGCAGCCGGATGGTGTTTGGCACTGCGAACGACTGCAGCCATAGAGGCGGTGCCGATCTAGGGGGGCGCCTCCGGGCGACGGTTGCTCGGCGCAAATCTGCTGGAAATTTTTCAGCATGGCGCGCCGCGTGATGATGACGCGGATGTCGGAGGCTGTTAGCGGGCAGCCGGCGTGTCCGCCCCGTCGTGCCAGTTTGCATCGGTGCTGGCGAGCATTCTGGCCCTGCCGGGAAGCACTGCGAGTCGCGTGACGGTGGCTGTTCTGGCAGCCGGCCTCGTTCTTGTCGCGGCCGGTGCGGCGGGCTCCGCAGCGAGCATTCCCTCGACCCTGAAGACGCTGACGACACGCGCCAGTTTGATCGCTTGCTCCTGCAGGGATTCGGCGGCATTGGCAGCTTCCTCCACTTGTGCCGCATTTTGCTGGGTCGACTCGTCCATCAGATTAATGGCCTGGTTGACTTGTTCGATTCCAGAAGTCTGTTCCCGGCTCGCGATGGTGATTTCGCCCATGATGTCGGTCACGCGCCGCACCCGTTCGACAATCTCGGTCATCGTGACGCCTGCCTGATCGACCAGCTTGGCGCCAAGCTCGACTTTTTCCACCGAGTCGCCGATCAGATTCTTGATTTCCTTGGCCGCGGCAGCGGAACGTTGCGCCAGGTGCCGGACTTCGGCCGCCACGACAGCAAATCCTTTCCCTTGCTCACCGGCACGCGCCGCTTCGACCGCGGCGTTCAGTGCCAGGATATTGGTCTGGAACGCGATACTGTCGATCACGCCGATGATGTCGACAATCTTCATCGCGGATTGGTTAATGGAACCCATCGTGTCGACCACTTGCGACACCACCACGCCGCCTTTGATGGCGACATCGGATGCGGACATGGCAAGCTGATTCGCCTGCTGTGCGCTGTCGGCATTCTGCTTCACGGTCGATGTCAGCTCTTCCATCGACGAAGCGGTTTCCTGCAATGAACTGGCCTGCTGTTCGGTGCGGGAAGACAAGTCCTGATTTCGGCTTGCGATCTGACTGGAGGCAGTGGCGATGGCGTCGGTGCCGGCACGCACATTTTCGACGATTCGCACCAAGCCGGCATTCATGTCTTTCAGTGCCTGCATCAGCTGACCGGTCTCATCGTGCGACTTGACATCGATTTGTTGGGTCAAATCGCCTGCCGCCACGCTCTTGGCCACTCTGAGCGCCTTTTGCATGGGAAGCGAGATGGAGCGAATCAGCCATATGCCAATAAAGGCGGCAAGCAACACGCCGAACATGACGCCGATGCTGCAACTAATGCGCACGTAGTCGTAAATCGTCTGGGTCCTGACGAATTCTTTCTTGGCCTGCTCGACCTGCAACTGCATCAGCGCGTCGATCGCTTCGCGTGTCGGCACGAACAGCTGTTTCATCGGGCCTGCCATGATGCTTTTTGCCGTCGGGATATCTTGCGACCGCAATGCGGCGACTGCAGGCTTCAATCCCTCGATAACGAATCTTTGCCGATTCTCCGCGAAGTTGGCGGCAAGTTTCCTTTCTTTGACGCTCAGGGCTGTCGCCATGTAGACGTCCCAGGTCTTGTTGATCTCCGCGATTCTTTGCTCGACTCCGTCCATTTCCTTGCCGACAGCAGCGGGATCGCCGGTGATGGATTCCGCGATCGAGAGCTGATTCAGATTGATCAGCCGGATGACCTGATCCAGTTGTGTCACCGGAACCAGGCGGTTTTCATAGGTTGCTCTTAAGGCATCGTTCGACAAGCCAAGGCTGACGATACCGATCAAGCCGCCGCTGATTAGCAGCAGCGAGAGGAAGCTGATCACGAATATCAAACGCGATCTGATGGAGAGATTCTTGAGCATTTGCTTATCCTGTGGATGGGACCGCTTATCGCGCACTGATTGCGCCAGTTTCCATCAAAAGGATATATGGTTGCTCCGGGAAAACCCTTGATTCAGATCAAAAAGTGCCGGATCACAACTTGGGCTCTTGTGCAGAGCGGGTTGCCGTGAATGGGACTGACTGGCGCCGGCCGCGTGCACGGCTTGAACGCGCCCTGTCAATTCTTCGTTGGCGGCACCGGCCGGATGACGCGTGGCGCAATAACGGGTTCAGGTGTGGCGAGTACGACCCGATTGCGGCCGGCGCGTTTGGCGCGATACAAGGCGTTATCTGCCTCCTTCAGCAGCGCGTTCCAATCGGCATGGGTCACGTCCAGCACCGCCACGCCGACGCTGATGGTAAATTGAAGCTGGCCCTGCGAAGTCTCGATGCGGATGGCTTCCACGCTGCGGCGCAGGCGCTCGGCGCAGACCAGCGCTTCGGCGGCGCCGGTTTCCGGCAACACGCAGGCGAATTCCTCTCCACCGATTCTTCCAAAATGATCGATCTCGCGTAAATTGCCGGAACACGTCTTCACCAGTCGTCGAATGACTTCGTCACCGGTATCGTGGCCGTAGGTGTCATTGATTCGCTTGAAATGATCGATATCAAGCATGGCGACCGCGAGCGCGCGTCCATGGCGTACCGCCAGAGCGACTTCGCGCTCCGCCAATTCGGTCAGATAGCCGCGGTTGAAGGCGCCGGTCAAGCTGTCATGCCGCGATATCCGGAGTAATTCCTTCTCGGACGAAAACGTCTTGATGCGAAATGATCTGATCACCAGCATCAGGATGCAGGCGAGGCCAACCGACAGCAGATACAGCGTCATGCTGTTGAAGAAGTTGAACGCCGGCATCCTGGAGGCGCCCAGTGCAGCGAACAGCAATGACGGGACGCTCAAGATCAGCAGGAATGTTCGTACCCGAAGGGCGACGACCGATAGGGTGAATACGCACACCGCGATTCCAGTCAGGCCATGCAGAAAGCCATCCTTCAACACGAATTGCGAGACAATGATTGCGGAGGAATGCGTCCAGTAGATGTAACCCCAGCGCTGTACGGCGCTCCAAGGCAACCGCGTGTGCTGATAGGCGATCGATCCGGCGAGCACGAGTCCAACCCGCACGGCCAGCGCAGTCAATGCGTGCGCCGGATCGACCCAGTAGTCCCACAGATTGAACAGAATGACGCCCAGGCCAAACAATGGCCCCAGCAACGGCAGCATCTGCTGGATGTCTGTATCGTGCTGCGCCACCAGTTCGGCTTCATCTTCTGTTGACAGCTGGCGCAGCGGAGAGAGTTCGAACGGATTCATAAGCTCCTGTCTGGGCTGCTTGCGGTGTGACACCGCTATTCTTCTTGATCTGCGTATCCCTGTCCAGTATCTCTGCAGATGACCCGGCGCGCCGATTGCCTCGTTGGGAGTCTGGCAGGCTATCATACGTGCCGGGGCAGCGCTTGATCGTTCCAGCACCGCGGTGATCGAATGCGGCGGCATATCGCCTAAGGGATATCCATGAAGATCGGTAAGACAAGCACCAGCGCGCTGGCGCAAATCACCACGCTGGGCGACTTGTTCGCGTGGCGCATCGGCCAGACTCCGCGGGGGGAGGCATATCGTCAATTCGATGTACTGACGGGAGACTGGGTTAGCTACACATGGGCGGACATGGGCGAACGCGTAGCCAAATGGCGTAATGCGCTTGGTGCATTGCAGTTGTTCCGCGGTGCGCGGGTAGCGGTCCTGTTGCCGAACGGCGTCGATGCGGTCTGCATCGACCAGGCCAGCCTGGCGCTGGGGATGATTCCCGTTCCGATGCATGCCATTGATAATCCGGAAAGTATTGCCTATGTCATCCAGGACTGCGATGCATCGGTGCTGGTAGTCGCGACACGCGCGCAATGGAACGCGATTGCCTCGGTCGGTGATGCGATGCCGCTTTTGCGGCTGGTCGTTGTGACCGAACGCGCGGCTCCCGCACCGGGAGAACCAGGTGGACAGAACGCGATAACGGTCACCTCGCTGGCCGAGTGGCTCGCGGCCGCCAAGGTATCGCCGGCGCCCAGTCCGACGGACTCGCCAGGAGCCGAATTGGCGGCGATCGTCTATACCTCGGGCACCACGGGCAAGCCGAAGGGAGTCATGCTGACCCACAACAACATCGTCGCCAATGTGCGGGCAGTATTGACGCGCGTGACCGTGCTGCCGGGCGATGTGTTTCTTTCCTTCTTGCCGCTGTCGCATACCTTCGAGCGCACCGTCGGCTATTACCTTCCGATTGCCACCGGCAGTTGCGTCGTGTATGCGCGCTCGGTGGCGCAGATCCGCGAAGACCTGAAAATCGTTCGCCCGACGGTGCTGGTTTCCGTTCCGAGAATCTATGAGCGCTTCTACGGCAAGCTTCAGGAGGCGCTCGCGCAATCGGGAGGTGTCGAACGGTATCTGTTCACGCTAACGCAAACGATCGGCTGGCGGCAATTTTGCCGCCGCCAGAAGATACCGCAGGAAGACGGGGCGAGCTCCCGGTTCGATTGGCTGATTTCGCCGCTATTGCAACGGCTGGTCGCGCGCAAGGTGCTTGCCCAGTTCGGCGGACGCCTGCGTTTCGCGGTCTGCGGCGGAGCCCCACTGTCGCAGCCCGTTGCCCACTGCTTTCTCGGATTTGGTTTGCCCCTGCTGCAGGGTTACGGAATGACGGAAACTTCCCCCATCGTGTCCGCGAATTCGATCGATGATAACTGGCCGTCCACGGTGGGACGGGTGCTGGACGGCGTGCAGGCGCGGATCGGCGAACACAGTGAATTGCAGGTGCGCGGCCACTGCGTCATGCAAGGCTATTGGAAACGGCCGGGCGACAGCGCACGCGCCATGACGGAGGACGGATGGCTGCACACCGGCGATCAGGCCGCGATTGACGATGGCCGCATCCGGATCATCGGCCGGATCAAGGAGATCATCGTCACCTCGACCGGGGAGAAGATTGCGCCGGCCGACCTCGAGCTTGCGATCATCGGCGATTCGTTGTTTGAACAGGCATTCGTGGTCGGTGAAGGCCGGTCGTTCATCGCGGCGTTCGTCGTGCTCAATCGGGACCGCTGGCAGGCACTGTCGGCACAGCTCAAGGTCAACGCCGGCGACAGCGCAAGCCTCGGCTTGGAATCCGTGCGCAATGCCGTGCTGGAAAATATCCAGCAGGCCACCCGCAGTTTTCCCGGTTATGCGATGCCGCGCGCGGTCCGGATCGGGCTGGATCCCTGGTCGATTCAAGGCGGGTTAATGACGCCGACGCTCAAACTCAAGCGCAATGCATTGCACAGCTATCTGCAGGCTGAAATCGATGATGTCTATGCGAGGCGACCGACGGTATAGTCCTTTGGAAACACAGATGGATGTCGGGATGAAAACCGGCAAAGCGGCGCTTGAAAGACAGACATCTCTCCCTATATTAAGTCTGAAATCCGTGAATCGGGTGACGGATCAGGATAAAGGAGAGAGTCATGAGCAAGATCATCGGTATTGATTTGGGCACCACCAATTCCTGTGTTGCCATCATGGAAGGCGGCCAGCCGAAAGTCATCGAAAATGCGGAAGGGTCGCGCACCACGCCTTCCGTAGTCGCCTATCAGGACGATGGCGAAATCCTGGTCGGCGCGCCCGCCAAGCGCCAGGCCATCACGAATCCGAAGAACACG